>JAQUKQ010000005.1 GCA_028718985.1 Desulfobulbaceae bacterium
GTTTCTGACAAGATGAGGAGAAGCTCTTCGCCACCGTATCGGGCTGCGGAATCAGCCTCGCTGATCTCCTGACGGAGCAGGGCGCCAACATTTTCCAAGGTATGGCCACCCGCGGCATGCCCCATTGTATCATTGAATTTCTTAAAGAAATCGATAATGGCGTTTTCCTCGGTATTAGCGATGATGAGGGTGGTAAAAGCCGGGGTCAGGAAAAGGAGACTATAGGCAAAGAGGAGAACGACTATGAGTCCAGAGAGAGTAAGCATCGCCCACAGAAGACTGCACTCTCTGCGAGAAGCACTCGTCTTGAGGTTGCTTGCCATGCACATGTCTGAATCATTTCCTATCTGTGGGGGAAGACAATTCGCAGCCGAATGGGCGCTTGCCGCTGTATCACTGTCCATCAGCCTTACGGATTAAGGCACAAAGTTCATCGGCCATCTGGTCGATCTGGCCATAATCCTTCCCTTCCAGCATGACCCGCACCAACGGCTCGGTACCGGAGAGGCGAACCAGGATACGGCCATCGCCACCCAGCTTCTCTTCCATCTGCTGACACGTTTTCTTGAAATCAGGCAGTGTCTCCATATCGAGACGTTTGCTGGTGCGAACATTTTTCAACACCTGGGGGAAAGACTCCATGATCTCGGCAAGTTTCGAGACCGGCTGGTTGTGCTTGATCATGATGGAAAGCAGTTGCAAGGCAGCCAGAATACCATCGCCGGTGGTGGAGTGATCAAGAAAGATGAGATGCCCGGACTGCTCGCCGCCGAAGTTATACTTATTAGCCCGCATCTCTTCCACCACATAACGGTCGCCGACCTTGGTGCGCACCAAATGTCCCCCCATCCTGGACATGGCCGCTTCCAAGCCAAGGTTGCTCATCACGGTAGCCACCAGTGTTTTCTTGCGTAACTTTTTCCTCGCCATGAGATCGGCGGCGCAGATGGCCATGATATGATCGCCATCAACGATGGCCCCCTTTTCATCAACCACAATCAGACGGTCGCCATCGCCATCAAGTGCGATACCGATATCGGCACCAACCTCCTTTACCTTACTGGCGATAAGTTCAGGGTGTAGCGCCCCGCATTGATGGTTGATATTCTTACCGTCAGGGTTAACACCAATGGTGGTGACCTTCGCTCCCAGTTCTTCGAAGACATGCGGCGCAACGCCATAGGTCGCACCATGAGCGCAATCAAGCACGATATGAAAGTCGTCCAAGGTGTACTTTTGCGGGAAGGTATTCTTCAAAAATACAATATACCGCCCCTTGGCATCCTCGATACGAGTCGCCTTGCCTATTTCATCTGCCACTGGCCGGAGCGCCGCCATCTTTTGAGAGAAGATCAAGTCTTCGATATCGGCCTCCATCTCATCGGGAAGTTTGAAACCATCCCGCGAAAAGATTTTGATGCCATTATCCTGAAAAGGGTTATGGGAGGCAGAAATCACCACGCCGGCATCGGCCCGCATCGAACTGGTAATAAAGGCGATCCCCGGTGTCGGCAGTGGTCCAACCAAGAGCACGTCGACCCCCATCGAACAGATACCGGAAGCCAGGGCGTTTTCAATCATATAGCCAGAAATACGGGTATCTTTACCAATAACAATTCGGTGTCCATGCTTGTTATCCTTCACCAGAAAAGCAGCAGCACGGCCAATCTGCATGGCGATTTCGCTGGTCATCGGGTAGATATTGGCAACCCCCCGAACCCCATCCGTACCAAAAAGTCGTCTCATCTTGTCTCCATCGTAGCGCAAATCGTCTGTCAGTACTTCAGTTAGAAAACAACAACTCCCTACTTGATCTCAACCGTCACTGTCTCCCGGGAGATCGCCTGTATCGTCACATCTGGGGGCGCCTTCACCATTGGTTTCACCTCATGCACGCCAGGGGGCAACCCCTCCAGGTTAATTGTCGCAGAAAACAGCTCATCCAAATTACTGCGCTGTTTTTTGGCAAGAACCATCGGCATCAACACCTTCACGGCCAAGCGGGATTGGGATAGTTTCACCGTTTGATTTTGCGGCAATCCTGTTGGCTTAATCTCAATCCTACTGACCTCCCGTTCAATCAACTTGTCCTTGATCTCGATTTTAGCCGAAACCAAGGGGTCGCCAATCAGATCCGCCACTTCCTGCCTGAGATCAAGAGCAACTTGCTTGCTGGTGGAACTCGTCACCTCCGAAAGATCAATAGGGGTTGTCGGCAGCACCGTCTCTCGCCCCAAGACATCCTGCGGACCGGAGATTTCCAGGTGTTCGGGCTGCATGGTGATCCCCACCAATTCATACTCTTCCGGCAGCTTCCCCTGGGTAATGGCCTTAACCGGCAGATCTTTTTTTATCATCCGATCAAGAACCAAGGTGATATGGGTCGGATTGATCCGTAGCACACTGATGCCGCGCGGCACGGGAATAGAGTCCGGCTCATTGGCAATCACGGCATTCCCGGGGGTGGCTTTCGAGAGATCAATAGACCTGCTGATATTTGCGGAGATTTTACGAATCAACCCTCTCGGACCGCTCACTGTGACATCCAGCATATTTTTGTACTGATTGGCAACAATGAGATCACGCGGCAGGTTAACAATTTCGACCGGGATCTGCACGTTCATGTCCACCCGGTCTTCACTGGAGACGAAATACCAAAGGAAGATGGCGAAAAGCAATGAGATCAGCTTCATAAACCAATCTTTGGGCCACGATAATTTAGGAGGGGTATAGGGGATCATCGATAATGCACTCGTGAAGTCATGCCAAATGAAATGGTGGGCGATCAAGGGCAACCGTAGGTGTTCGACGGCTTTCCGTTTACAGGCTGGCGCTAAACTCTTTTCCCTTGCAAGCCCTTAATCCTCGTCGTTATTATTGCGGCTTGCCAGCCAACTCTTCCACGCCATGGCAGGGTTTTCTTTGGGAACTAAAATAGCTCGTAAGCGGTTGCGAAGAGAGGTCTCATCAAGATTTGAAGTAATGGCGCCATGCTGCACCAAAGAGATGTGCCTGGTCTCCTCAGAAACAACGACGACAACCGCATCCGTCTCTTCAGAAAGGCCTATCGCCGCTCGGTGCCTGGTGCCAAGTTGTTTGGAGATATAAGGATTTTTTGTCAAGGGCAGGACGCAACGGGCAGATTGTATCCGTCCCGAACTCACCACAACCCCACCATCATGCAACGGCGAACTCGGGTGAAAGATGCTGAGGAGAAGGTCACAGCTCAGCTGAGCATCGATCAATTGGCCCGAATCGAGATAATCTTTCAATCCTGTCTCCCGTTCGAGAATAATCAACGCCCCTATTTTCTTCTGGGCAAGGCTCCGAGTTGCCAAAACGATCTCATTTAACTCGACCTCCCGGTCCTCATGAGGTTTCATGAAAGGTGAGGCCTGCCCGACTTGCACGAGCGCCTTGCGGATGTCTCGTTGAAAGACGATGATGGTGATCAAGAAAATAGAACTGAGCAGGGTACCGAGCAACCAGTACAGAGTCATCAACTGCAGCTCCTTGGCACCGAAGTAAACGATGATCAGCACGGTGATCCCGGTCAGCATCTGCACGGCGCGGGTCCCCCGGATCATCAAGATGACTCGATAGATGATAAAGGCAACAATCAGGATGTCGGCCAGATCTTGCCAGCGAAGTGAGTGGAGAATTTCTAACATAATGACCCATTAAAACTAATCCCTCGCTGAAACTCAAGTGATCTTGTGGCAAATGCATAAAAAATCAGCAAAACATCCTGACCAGCACCTGAAACTCCCCTTTTTCTTGCCGCAAGAGACTCCGCAACCTCGCAAAAATTTTGCGGCACCTTTTTCTATCTTCTTGACAGGGAAGAGGATATCGTTTATTTTTGCCAACTTTATTGACCCACGTCATCCGTTCATATGCGTTGAACGGCAAATAAGATAAGGTTTGAAGGAGACAAGGCTTTGGCTAATCACAAATCAGCAATGAAGAGAACGCGGCAGAGTGAGGTTCGCAACCTGCGCAATCGTACCAACAAGAGCAAAATGAAGACCGCCATCAAGGCTATCTTCAGTGCCATCGAAGAGCAATCCGTTGAGAAGGCTCAAGAGGCCCTGCGCGCCGCTATCCCAGTTATCGACCGTGTTGCCGTCAAAGGCACACTGCATAAGAAAACCACATCCCGCACGGTGTCAAGACTGACCAAACGGGTCAACGCCTTTGCCGCTGGAGCCCAAGCTTAATTTTTTTTTTAAGTCTTTGCTGCAGAGGTAACGTCCACCGTCAACAGTGCCGGTGAGTTGAAGAATCGATGGTGCACAACATACCTGTTCGTCTTCGACATCTAGAGTTGCACTGTGACTAAAACGCGTCTGGCTATACCCCCCTCGGGCAAGGTGACGGTTGTGTGATTGCATATGGATAAAAAGCCATGGGCCGAGTAACGGTGCCATGGCTTTTTTTTTTGCGGAGGAGTGATGATCAAACCTGAGATATCCGATTTTCGAAAACTGGCAGCCAAAGCCGGTCTAGTTCCGGTGTGTGTCGAAATTGTGGCCGATCTCGACACACCACTGACCGCCTTTGCCAAAGTGGCGCTCGGCAGGCAACACGCCTTTCTGCTTGAGAGTCTGCAGGGCGGCGAAAAATGGGGCCGATATTCGTTTATCGGTTTCGAACCGCTGGCCACCTTCATCAGCCGTGGCGAACAAATAGAGATCAAGCGCGCCTCTGCCACCGACAGCTTCACCGCTGACCCAATCGAATCCCTCAAGGCGCTGCTGGCCTCCTTCAACCCCTGCGACACCAGCTATCTGCCCCGTTTCTTCGGTGGAGCGGTCGGTTTCATGGGCTATGACATGGTGCGCTTCATGGAGAACCTGCCAAGCATCAATCCGCCGAACTCCGCCTTTCCTGACTCATCTTTCATGGTGCCCAAGATCGTCCTGGTCTGCGACTCAATTCGCCAAACCATCTCCATTGTCAATTGCGTCCTGACCTCTGAAACAAGTGATCTTGATGCCCTCTACCGCGAGGCCGAAAGCACCATCGCCGACATCATCACCCTCCTGCGCGGCCCCCTGCCTCAGGGCTTGGCAGATGCGGCCAAGGCGACAGAGGACCACGACTTCACCTCCAACATGACAAAGGATGAGTTCACCTCCATGGTAGAACGTGCCAAGGAGTACATCTTGGCCGGTGACATCATTCAGGTGGTTCTCTCGCAACGCTTTCACAGCAAAACAAAACTCAGCCCCTTCACCTTGTACCGCGCCCTGCGCCATATCAACCCCAGCCCCTACCTCTTCTTCCTAAAACTCGATGATATCGTTCAAATCGGCTCGTCGCCGGAAATCCTGGTACGCCTGGAAGCGGATAATATTGAACTGCGTCCTATTGCCGGTACCCGCAAACGTGGCAGTAATGAAGAGGAGGACCTGGCACTTGAAAGAGAGCTTCTGGCCGATCCCAAGGAGCGAGCCGAGCACCTGATGCTGGTGGATTTGGGCCGTAACGACATCGGACGGGTGTCGCGCTATGGAACCGTCGAAACCCGAGATCTGCTGGTGATCGAACGATACAGCCATGTCATGCACATCGTCTCTGGCGTCCATGGGAAACTTGAGAAGGGCAAAGATCAGTTTGATGTTCTGCGGGCCTGCTTCCCGGCCGGGACAGTCAGTGGTGCCCCGAAGATCCGAGCCATGGAGATCATCGAAGAACTGGAACCAGAGCGTCGTGGCCCTTACGCCGGATCGGTGGGCTATTTTGGCTTCTCCGGCAACATGGATATCTGCATCACTATCCGCACCTTTGTCATGCGTGGCTCAGACCTTTGGGTACAGGCAGGGGCCGGTATCGTCTCCGACTCCGATCCGGAAAAAGAATTTGAGGAGACTATCAACAAGGCCATGGGGCTGCGGCGGGCAGTGGAACTCGCCGAGAAGGGGGTGTGAGATGATCGTCATTATCGATAACTACGATTCGTTTACCTACAACATTGTCCAAACCATCGGCGGCTTCGGTGGCATCGAGATTAAAGTCTTCCGTAACGACCAGATCGACATCTCAGGCATAACAGCCTTACATCCGGACCGCCTCCTAATCTCGCCGGGCCCTTGCGCCCCTGAGCAGGCTGGCATTTCGATTGCCGCCATCAATCACTTCAGTGGCAAGATCCCCATTCTTGGCGTCTGTCTCGGCCATCAGGCCATTGGCCAAGCCTTTGGCGGCAAGGTTGTGCGGGCAGGTCGTGTCATGCACGGCAAAACCAGCCCGGTAAGCCACGACGGCAAAGGGGTGTTCAACTCCCTGCCCTCACCCTTTGATGCCATGCGCTACCACTCTCTGGTGGTGGAAGAGGCGAGTCTGCCGGAGTGCCTGATGATCACCGCCCGGACCGATCAAGGAGAACTGATGGGCCTGCGGCACAAAACACTTGCCGTGGAAGGGGTACAATTTCATCCCGAGTCGATCATGACCCCAGACGGGGTACAACTGCTGCGCAACTTCGTGGCGAATGGATACCTAAGCCTGCTCCGCTCACTTTAAGTTGCATTCAGAAAAATACTTCTGGCAAGCATTCGAATCGATACCGCGAGGGCAAGCAAGCAGCGACGACAACATACATCAGTACAGCCTATGAGCAGCGGAGCAAAGGTATCGGCTGGAATGCGAACGGGAATATAGAGGACGATGATGATCAAGGAATCAATAGGCAAAGCCGTTAGCCATCAAGACTTAAGTGAAACCGAGATGGTCCAGGTAATGGAGGAGATCATGAGCGGTCAAGCCACCGACGCCCAAATAGGCTCGTTCATTACTGCCCTGCGCATGAAAGGCGAAACAGTCGCCGAGATCACCGGTGCCGCTAAAGTGATGCGGGGGAAAGCCACCCCGATTGATGCCGCCGATCCTGGCGTTACACTCGTGGATATCGTTGGCACTGGCGGTGACGCCTCCGGCACCTTCAATGTCTCGACCGCCTCCTCCTTTGTCGTTGCCGGGGCAGGCATTCCGGTTGCCAAACACGGCAACCGTTCTGTATCAAGCCACTGTGGCAGTGCCGATGTCCTTGAGGCACTGGGGGTAGATTTATCCTTGAGCGCCAAGCGTATCGGCCACTGCATTCGTCAAGTCGGGATTGGCTTCATGTTCGCCCCCATGCTGCATGGGGCGATGAAACACGCCATCGGGCCGCGGCGAGAGATCGGCATCAGGACTTTTTTCAATATTTTAGGGCCGCTGACCAATCCCGCCAAGGCTAATGTCTATCTCTTGGGAGTCTACGCAGAAGATCTAACCGAAAAGATCGCTGGGGCCTTAAACAATTTCGGAGTCAAGCGAGCCTTGGTGGTCTGGGGAGAAGGCAATATTGACGAGATAACCACCACCGGCGCCACCAAAATCACCGAAGTCTGTGACGGAACCATACAAACCTACACTGTCACCCCCGAAGAGCTTGGATTGACCAGGGTGACTCTTGCCGACATCAAAGGCGGTCAGAATGCCGACGACTCCGCCAAGCAGGTCCGCCAGGTACTAAACGCTGTCCCGGGACCACGCCGCGACATGGTGCTTGCGAACGCCGGAGCCGCCCTCATGGCTGCAGGACGAGTCGACAGCATCAAGGGCGGAATTACCCTCGCTGGAGAGATCATTGATTCCGGTGCTGCTTTAGCAAAACTGGAGGCGCTGGTAGACTTCTGTAAAAAGTAGAGAGAAAACCACAAAACACGCCACACTCACCTTTCTCTGACCGCAGAAAGGGACTTCACAAAAATCCCGACAAAAACATCATGATCCTCGACACCATCGTTGCAACCAAACATCAAGAAGTCCAAGCACTCAAAGCTCTGGGTCTGCGTGCCCCAGAGTGCGAGATACCGCCCACCCGCGGCTTCACAGCCTCCATAGTCGCTGCTGACGGGGTCGCACTTATTGCCGAGGCCAAGAAAGCCTCTCCCTCGAAGGGGGTGATCTGCGCCAACTTCGACCCAGTGGCCATCGCCATCGATTACGAAGCTGGCGGGGCTCGAGCAATTTCAGTGCTGACTGACGAACAGTATTTCCAAGGCTCGCTTGATTATATCCCCAGAGTCCGGGCGGCCGTCTCCCTGCCGGTGATCCGCAAGGAGTTCATCATTGATGAGATCCAGATCCGCCAAGCGGCTCTCTTTGGTGCCGACGCCATCCTGCTGATTGCCGCCATCCTTGACCAGCAACAGATTAGCGACTTCCAGGCCCTGGCCAAGGAACTCGGCATGGATAGTCTGGTCGAGGTCCACGATGAAGCGGAGGCAGCCAAGGCCCTGGCCGCCGGCAGTCTCCTCATTGGCATCAACAACCGCAACCTACAGGACTTCACCGTCGATCTCAACACCACCTTCCGAGTGATGGCCGAATTGCCCAAAGAGATGCCGGTCGTCAGTGAATCCGGCATCCGCAACCATCACGACATGGCACAACTCGCCAGGCACAACGTCACCGCTGCTCTGGTAGGTGAGAGCCTCATGCGCCTGGCCGATCGGCAACAAGGGCTCCGCGATCTAGTCAACGGGGGCAAACGCAAGTCATGCTGAACCGGACCAGGGTCAAGGTCTGCGGCATGACCGATCAAGCTGAGGCAGTGGCGATTGCCTCATTGGGGGTTGACGCACTCGGCTTCATCTTCGTCCGATCAAGCCCACGATTTATTGAACCGACAAAGGCTCGAGTCATCATCGATAACCTACCGCCTTTGGTCAATGTGGTTGGTGTTTTTATGGATGAAGAGGCCTCACTGGTCAACGATATTGCAAAATCCTGCGGCTTGACCCTGATCCAACTTCACGGTAACGAATCCGCCGACTATTGCCGATCCATAATCCGACCGGTGCTGAAGGCCTTCCGAATCCGCGAAGAGGTTCTTCCTGACTTTGAGCCCTATCGCAATGCAGCCAAGGGCTTTCTGCTTGACACCTACCGCCAGGGCCAGGCCGGTGGCACCGGGGCAACCTTCAACTGGGATATCATCAACCGCTTGTCCCTACCGGGGCCACTGTTTCTCGCCGGCGGACTGAGCCCGGACAATGTTGGCCTCGCCATTCATCAAGCACGGCCATTCGCCATCGATGTCAACTCCGGGGTAGAGAGCGTTCCAGGCCGTAAAGACCTAAACCTGGTCCAACGGTTACTCATGGAAGTCAGAGCAACAGAGAGCAACATACAGAATCTGTCGAACCAGAAAGTTTCATAGCCCCACCCCACTAGCCCTGAAGAGATTCTCACCATTTTTTTTCTCCCTCTGCAAATCATCTTTGTAGATTCCCTCCCCCCTGTGCTACAGTATCACATAGACAGCGGATCCCGCCCCTGCCCACAAAGTTTTTTTACTCGTATTACTAGTGACTCAAATTATAGTTGACATTCCACCTCTATCCGATACGATATTCACTCTATTTCAGGTACGACATCGTACCTTTTGCAAACAGGCAAGCACCTCCTGGAGACACCATGGAGTCGATAGTTCAAGAACTTAAGAAAGTAATTACATTCAAAGAAACCACAGTCATCGGCGATCTGCTTCTGGTGGCTGCAGAAAAATCGAAATCCGTCTTTTACGCGCTGCTGACCGACATTGTTCGCGATGACAGCCGACCAGAGGAGTGGTGGCATCTTACCTTGCAAATCCTCAGCGTCCCGCCTCAGGAAGTGGTCTGGACCCTGCGTGAGCCCCAATTCACTGGCAAAGAGATCTTCACCATGGGCGGTGATGGCCGCTTCATAAAGGCGGTGAATTTCAGTAAGCCTGAGCCCCTCCCGGAGAAGAGGAGTCCTCACCAAAAGACAGCAGGACCACGACCACTCCTCAAACGGGTAAAGTGAGCAACACGGGCAAAAAATGATTTCCGAGCTCGATGTCATCCGACGGATCAGACAGCAAGGCACCTTATTCGATGCCAACCTCCTTAAAGGGGTTGGTGACGACTGCGCCGTCTTTGTCACCAATGCAGTCGAAACCGTAAGTCTGATCACCACCGACACCCTGGTGGAGGGAGTACACTTTGACCTGAATTGGCACCCTGCAGACCGCTTAGGACACAAAGCCATTGCGGTCAATCTCAGTGACATCGCGGCCATGGGCGGTACTCCTCGCTTTGCCCTCCTGTCTCTGGCAGCCCCTTCAAACTTAGCATTAGAGACTCTTGATCTCTTCATGCAAGGTTTCATGGCTGCCTTGGCAAAATACAACGTCAGCCTGATCGGCGGAGACACCGTTAAGAGCGATCAAGGGCTCGTCCTATCGATTACGCTAATTGGCGAGATGGACAAACAGCAGGTGGTCTATCGTAGCAACGCCAAACCTGGCGATCAAATCTGGGTCAGCGGCTTTCTCGGTCAGGCAGCTGCTGGACTCGAGATCTGTCGACAAGGCCACAGTGCCCTGCAAAGAAACTATCCGGAGCTGGTTGCAGCCCACCTGGAGCCTATCCCGGAAATGGCCTTGGGCCGGGCTCTGGCCAACTCCGGCTTGATTAGCGCCATGATTGACATGTCAGACGGCCTAGCCACCGACCTGGCGCATGTCTGTGAAGAGAGCGCTGTTGGTGCCATCGTACACGCAGAGCGTCTGCCGCTTTTACCCTCCACCCAACAGGCAGCAAAGAGCCTGGGGCTGGACCCCCGGCAATTAGCGCTGGCCGGTGGAGAGGATTATCGCCTGCTCTTCACAGCAGCAGCGACGGCTAACAAAAATATTCAGGAGATGGCCCACCACGCCGTTGGCGGGCAACTCCACATGATCGGTGAAATTGTCGAGGGACAGGGCGTTTTCCTGCACTCTGGCGAGCAAAAAGACAGGATCGACTTCCAAGGCTATGATCATTTCTCCCCCGGATTGTAGCGATATGAGGTTCAATTTCAGGCGAGATATCCGCAAGGTGTCGTAATGAGTAAAATGCGTTTTGGTAAACACATTGATATTGACAGCATCCCTACCCTGCCCGCTATCGCCATGGAGGCGATCCGGCTGATGGAGGGCGATCAATCGAATTTCAACTCGATTGCCGACCTGCTCAAAAACGATCAGGTCCTGTCCGGACGAATCCTGCACTACGCCAACTCTGCCTTTGTCGGTGCCAGAACCGAAATCACTACCATCTCCCGCGCCATCTCCCTGCTTGGTTTCACCACCGTGCGCAGCATTATCCTGTCGGTCGCGGTCTTTGATTGTTTCTCTGGGCAGCTTGCCAGCCGCCGGGAAGAACTGGTCAAATTCTGGCTTCACTCCATCGGGGTCGCTGCCACTGCCGAAATCCTGGCCGGGAAACTTGGCTTTACCCAACCGGACGAGGCCTATCTGGCCGGTCTTGTGCATGATATCGGCAAACTCGTCTGTTTTTTGCATCTACCAGAGGGCTTCATGAAGGTCTGCCAGGAGCTCGAACGGCAAGGCAACTATGGCATTGAGTCCCCCTTGGCGCTCGAAGTGGAAGAGGAGGTCATGGGCCTCACCCACACCGAGGTCGGCAAATTAGTGGCGGAGCAATGGTTATTCCCTGCCGGACTCGTCAAGGCCATGTGGCTGCACCACCAACCCGTGTTTGCCACTATCAAGCCGGCGCCGGAAAACCTGCACCAACTGGTTCGTTTTGCCGATGTGCTCTGCGTCGCCCACTCAATTGGCTCAAGCTATTTTCTAAGCGCTAACGCCTACGACCACCAGCATTATCACTTTGCCCTCGAAAATCTGCTGCTCCACCATCAACTGGCCCCCGCCGATCTTGAAGAGATTGTCAATCAGGTGCTAGTGCGGGTCGATGAGATGGCTACCATTCTCGGCATCAACGATGCCGACAAGTATCGCAGCCTAGTCAGTTCCGCCAACCAGAGCCTGGGCCACATGAGCCTTGACCTGAATCAGCGCAATCGTGAATTGCTGCAGGCCAATCGCGTCCTCGATGCCACCTATTCCATGACCCGCCGCCTGCGATCCGGCCTGACCACCGGCGAGGCAATTCAAGAGGTTTTGGCAGGGGCCAGAGAAGCTTTCGGGGTATCTCGCTGTTTGTGCATGGTGGTCGACGCCAAACGGGGCGTCTTTGTCGGTCAAATCTCAACAGCAACCGGCACGGAAGGCTTCGAGTCACCCCTCAACGGCGAGACCAGGCCAAACGCACAAACCTGCCGCAATGCCGATCTTGAAGCGGAGGCCATCCAACGCCTCAAGCAGGCGACCCTGCAATTTGAGCAGGGCGACCTGATCGAATCGGGAGTCGCAGACATTCTGGCAGGTTCGGAATTCTTGGCAAGCTTCTTTATCGCGGACAAACGTGCCAACGGCCGCAGAGAGCGCGTCATCGGCGAGCTGATGCTTGACTTCCAGGGAATAGATCGCGGCGTCGGCGGCATGGAGGCGCTGACCCGGAACTTTCAGGTACTCGCCACGGCCGCAGCCAACGGCATCGAGCGAATTCTCCTTGAAAAGGATCTGCATGCCCAAGCTAAAGAGATGGCTGAGACCTCCCGGAAAATGGAAGAAAGCCAACGCCAGCTCTTCCACTCCCACCGCCTGGCCAGCGTCGGCCGCCTGGCCGCTGGTGCCGCGCATGAGATCAACAACCCGCTGACCATTATCTCCCTGAACCTGCAGATCATGGACAGATTACTGACCCAGGACGGCACCAATCTGCAGGAAATCCGCAACCGGCTGAAGGTAATCTCCGGCCAGGAGCAACGCATCTCCAAAATTATTGGTGAGTTGATGGGCTTCGCCCGCCCAACCCAACCAATGCTGGAGTCAACTGACGTCAGTCGTATTATGAATGCCGTGTTAATGGTGATTGGCGATCGTGTGTCGATGGTCAAGATCAAAGTTGACAACCAGATTCCCGTCGACTTGCCCAATGTCTACGTCGATGCAGGGCAGATCGAGCAGGTGTTCATGAATCTCTTGATCAATGCCAATCACGCCATGCCAGATGGCGGCGTCCTCACCCTGCGGGCTGAAGTCGATCACAACAACCGGGTGTCCTTGGCAATCTCCGACACCGGCACAGGCATCGCCAAAGAGAATATAGGCAAGATTTTCGATCCGTTCTTCACCACCAAAAAAGAAGGAGAGGGCACAGGATTAGGACTTGCTATCTGCCACTCCATCGTCGAACATAACGGTGGCGCCCTGCAGGTACGGAGCGAGGTGGGCGTCGGTAGCACCTTTATTGTGCGCTTGCCAATTGACCAAGGGAGCCGCCTGCAAACAATGAAGAAGGCGGTGGATCAAAAACGCACGTTCACTAGCTCTGAAGAGGTCTGCCGTATCCTGGTCGTCGATGACGAACGACTCCTGAACGAGATGCTGCAAGAGTGTCTACGGGCTGCCGGCTATGATGTCGATGGCGCCTATGACGGGGTTGAAGGAATCGGCCAACTGCGTTATAAGAAGTATCACCTGCTTATGCTCGATATCCGCATGCCCCGCAAAGATGGCCTAGAGGTCTTGAAGTTCGTCAAAGACGAGTATCCGGAAATGCCAGTGATCATCGTCACCGGTCTGGCCTCCATGGAAGAGATCAAGGCTACCATCAAGAACGGCGCCTTTGCCTGCATCAAAAAACCATTCCAACTGGACAAGGTGTTGACCAAGGTCAGCGAAGCCTTGGCCAGCAGTCGCTGCAAGACCCATCGTCACCTGATCTGATGGACCCGCTGGCGACAATTTACCTACCAACTGCTTCCCATGACTGAGCTGTTGACCATTGAAACGCTGGTAAGCCGTACCGGCCTGGAAGAGAGCCTGATTCGCTATTACGAATCAGAATATGCCCAAAGTCTGCCCAACAAGATCTTGCGGGGCGACACCATGTTCTTTGCCGAACCTGCAGTGGACGTGTTTTTAAAGATTCATGCCCGCCACGGTGAGCTGGCAGGCATGGGCAGTGAAGCAGCCTCCTCCAGTAAGCGTTACGGCCGGGTAATCGCCGTCACCTCTGGCAAGGGTGGCGTCGGCAAGAGCAATGTCTCTCTAAACCTGGCCATTGCCTTCCAACAGATGGGCAAGATGGCCCTCGTGCTCGACGCCGATCTGGGAATGGCCAATATCCATCTGCTGGCCGGTATCCAGCCCGCCTACAGCCTAAAAGATCTCCTCCGGCTCGACCTTGAGCCCTCGGAGCTCATCACCCAAGGTCCAGAAGGGATTGGCATCGTCGCCGGCGGCTCAGGGGTTATCGCCTTGGCCGACAGCAGCAGCGGCCAACGCCGGCAAATGCTGGACACCCTGGAGAAGATGGAACGCCATGCCGAAATCATCATGGTCGATACTGCAGCCGGCATGGGGGCTGGGGTGCGCGATTTTCTCATGGCCGCAGACGAAATACTCTTCGTCCTTACCCCGGACATCACCTCGCTCGCCGATGCCTATGGCCTATTAAAGGCCCTACACGCCAAGGAGTTCAACCGTCCTCTCTATCTGGTGGTCAACATGGCGACCTCACTCAAGCAGGCGGCCGACGTCGCTGTTCGTTTCTCCAATTGCGCCCGTCAATTTTTAGGTGTCACAATCAACAATATCGGCTATATCCTTCGTGATGCGACAGTTGGAGCGGCCACTGTCCGGCGCACCCCGTATCTCATTTTCGACCCCCAGGCCAAGGTCAGCAAAAACACCGTCACGATCGCCAACGCCTTGCTGCGTTCTGGAGATGAAACCATCCGACTCAACTCGGCCTTCAAGCGCTACCAGAATTTGATTCAAGAGAGTTACCCGTAAAACCTACCCCCAATTCTGTTTGAGGGCCCGGACTGATATGCTTCTTCCCCATAATCTTAATCCCCGACCCAGTGAAACTCCCATGCCTCTGTCCGCTCCGTGGGCCGCTCAGTTCGGCCTTCAGAAAAATCCATTCAAGGACACCATTGACCCCAGACTCTTCTTCCTGACCAAGCAACACGAGGAAGCGGCGGTCAAGGTCAAGATCGGTATTGAGGACCAACACGCCCTTATCCTGCTGGACGGACTCTCCGGCACCGGAAAGACACTGGCGGCACAGGTTGTGCTCCGTTCGCTCGATCGCGACAGCTTTGTTCCGATTTTTGCCTCTGTCTTTCCTTTCATGGGCAAAGGGGCCTTACTGGGCGCTATTCTGACAGAGATTGAAGTCGCTCCGGCCCGCTTGACCCACGACCGATTGGCCCAGATCCAGGAAAGGGCCTTGTGCTATCGTCACGATGGGAGACGCCTGGTCATTGTTATCGACGAGGCCCATTTTCTCTCCTCCGATGCCCTGCACAGCCTGCGCACCTTGTCGAATCTGGAGACCGAACACGAAAAATTGATCACCGTCCTCCTGGTCGCCGAACCTGGCCTGGCCAGACGTCTGGCCGCCCCCTCTTACGCCTCCCTGCGCAGCCGGATCACCTTTGCCATTCATTTAATGCCCCTGGACCAGCAAGGAGTCGAGCAGTACGTCAAATATCGACTGTTGAAATGCGGGGGCGACACCTCCCTCTTACCCGCCGAAGTCTACCCGCTGCTACACAGCTTGAGTGGCGGCATCCCACGCACAATCAACCGTTTGCTGTACGTCAGTTTTATCGAAGCCATGTCCGCTGGCCTGCCGGTAGGGGCTTCCACCATCCAAGCGGCTGCAGGCAAACGAGGTGCTTTGGGTGGCTAAGGCTGCCGACGCCAGACCCCCTCACCACCTCTTTCATCTGGTCAGCGATTTCGCCCCAGCTGGCGACCAACCAGAGGCCATCGACGCCTTGGTTTCCGGTGTTGAGGCTGGGGCGCGAAGTCAGGTACTGCTCGGGGTAACCGGCTCTGGCAAGACCTTCACCATGGCCCATGTCATCGCCCGCACCAACCGCCCGGCACTGATCATGGCACCCAACAAGACCCTGGCCGCCCAACTCTACTCAGAGTTCAAGTCACTTTTCCCTCACAACGCAGTGGAGTATTTCGTCTCTTACTACGATTACTACCAACCCGAGGCCTACATTCCCCAATCCGACACCTATATCGAGAAGGACTCGGCTATCAACGACGCCATCGATACCATGCGTCACTCCGCCACCCGCTCTCTGCTTACCCGCCCGGATGTCATCATTGTTGCCTCAGTCTCCTGCATCTATGGGCTCGGCTCACCAGAGGAGTACCAAAGCATGGATCTGGCGCTGAAGGTTGGCGATGATCACCCCATGGAAGAGGTGCAGCGCCGACTGGTGTCGATGCTCTACAACCGTAACGAGATGTCCTTCTACCGCGGCACCTTCCGCGTACGCGGCGATATTCTGGAGGTCTTTCCGGCCTACGAAGACGAACGCGCCTTGCGGATTGAGTTCTTCGGCGACACCATCGAGGCCATCCGCTCGATTGACCCCCTGCGCGGCACAGCTATCTCATCAATGCCTGAAGTGACGATCTTTCCAGGCAGCCACTTTGTAACCTCAAAAGAGCGCCTGCAGATCGCGACGAACAATATCAAGGAAGAGCTCAAATCACGCTTAGACGAACTGGGCAAAGCCAATCGCCTGGTTGAGGCCCAACGCCTGGAACAACGCACCGAGTTTGATCTGGAGATGATGTCGGAATTAGGGTATTGTAATGGTATTGAAAATTACAGCCGTCACCTGACCGGCCGTCTGCCCGGAGAGCCACCGCCAACCCTGCTCGACTATTTTCCGGATGATTTTCTGCTCTTTGCCGACGAGAGCCATATTACCGTGCCCCAGATCGGTGGCATGTACCGGGGAGACCGTTCCCGCAAAGAGACCCTGGTCGATTTCGGCTTCCGCCTGCCATCGGCCCTCGATAATCGGCCACTGCGCTTTGATGAGTTTGAGCCCCGCATTCATCAAGCCATCTACGTCTCGGCAACACCGGGGGAGTATGAAGTCGCCCAAGCCGGCGGCAGGGTTGTCCAACAGATTATCCGCCCGACTGGTCTTCTCGACCCGCTCATCGAAGTACGCCCGGCCGACACCCAGGTCGATAACCTGCTCGAAGAGATCCGTCTCCGCGCCGAGCGGCAAGAGGCGGTGCTGGTCACCACTCTGACCAAACGCATGGCGGAAGACCTGACCGAATATTATGAAAAACTTGGGGTGGCAGTGCGCTACCTGCACTCCGACATCAAAACGCTGGAACGAGTGGAACTGATCCGTGACCTGCGCCGACGAGAATTTCAGGTACTGGTAGGCATCAACCTGCTGCGCGAAGGGCTCGACATCCCCGAAGTCTCGCTGGTGGCAGTGCTCGACGCCGACAAGGAGGGCTTTCTGCGCAGCCATCGCTCCCTAATTCAAACCTGTGGACGAGCCGCCAGAAACTCTGCAGGCCTAGTCATCCTCTATGCCAACACCACCACCGGCTCCATGGAACGCACCATCGAGGAGACCAGCCGCCGCAGGACATTGCAGGCCGAATTTAATGAGCGGCACGGCATCACCCCGACCACCATCCTCTCTTCAATCAAAGACATCACCGCCACAGTCTATGGTCTGGATGCCGAACAGATTGACTTGTCATGTAACGAAGCCGAAGGGGAATATCGCAGCATCGGTGATCTCCGACAGGCGATCAAAACCATGACTGCCGACATGCGAGAGGCAGCGGCAGAGCTGGCCTTTGAAGAGGCGGCAGCGCTGCGCGACCGGATCAAAAAGCTGAAAGAGCAGGAATTGCTATGGCTGTAAACAGCCTCCTGTCCCGCACCTCCTTAGCCTTGGCTCCAACGATGTACCGTGCCATCACCCGCTTGCTCTTCGCCACCTGTCGGCACGAGCAACATGGCATTGAACATTACCATAGCCTCCAGGCCAGCGATCAACCGTTTATCGTCTGTTTCTGGCACTACTCCCTGGTAATGGCGATCCACCATCACTCCAAAGGAAACTGGGTGGCCATGGTCAGCGCCAGCTCTGACGCCGAGTATGTTTCCCGCATTCTGCAGAGTATGGGCTTTGTCACCGTCCGAGGCTCCAGAGGCAAAGGCGGGCTTGCTGCCCTCAAAGAGATGATGACACTCATCAAGGAGCAAGGACGTAAAGCGGCGATCATCGCCGATGGTTCACAAGGTCCTCCCCTTGAAGTGCAGGCAGGGGTCATTCTGCTGGCCAGCAAGACCGGCCTCCCAATTTTGCCTTTCGCCGGAGGGGCAGATCGATATTGGGCCTTCCGCAGCTGGGACCGTACTGTGCTACCGAAGCCCTTCGCCCGCCTTTCGTCGTGCTTTGGTGCACCGATGACGGTACCGGCGAAGATCAAGTCTCAAGAGTTGGAATACTATCGTCTGCAACTGGAAACTCAGATGCTGAACTTGTATACGGAGGCCTGGGGCATATTCGGCATTGACCGCCATGGCTACATGGCAAAATAAAGAGAACCATAAGAAAAACACCCATGGGAATCCACCATCTCCTCATCAGCATTGGCTTGCTCTTCATGACGGCCTCAATCTATCAGAGCCACAAACTGCGCCACTTAGCCCCAATGCCTCAGCGCAAGCGTTGGCTGTTGCTGGAAGGCTTAATGGTCTTTTTTTTGATTGGCTATGCGATGGAACTTATCTCTTCCGCCCGCGTCTTCTTAGGACCGTTTCAATACATGGTCAGCTTCGTCTATCTTGGCGGCGCGGTGTTCGTTTTCACAACCATAAAGATGTCCCAGGTGACCATCCGGCATCTCAAACGAAATGAGGACCGAATCTCCCATCTCCTTGCCGAGCTACAAGAGGCCTACGACTCTACCATCGAAGGATGGGGACACGCCCTGGAGCTACGCGACAAAGAGACAGAGGGCCACACCAAGCGGGTATGCGCCATGACTATGGCCCTAGCCGCCCGCTTCTCCTTCACTGCCGAAGAATTGCGCTATATCAGGTTCGGGGCCCTATTGCACGACATTGGCAAGATGGGTGTGCCGGACTCGATCCTCTTAAACGACGGCGCCTTAAACGATGATGAAAAGGCGATTATGAAGCGGCATCCCGACTACGCGAAGGAGATGCTCGCAGGAATTGATTTCTTAAAACCTGCCCTTGACATCCCCTATTGCCATCACGAACGCTGGGATGGCTCCGGATACCCCCAGGGGTTGAAGGGCGAAGCGATCCCCTTAGCGGCGCGCATCTTTACCGTGGCAGATGTCTGGGACGCCTTATCTAATGAACGACGCTACCACGAGGCCTGGCACTCAGAGCAGATCTGCGAATATATCCGCTGTCGCTCCGGCACTCACTTTGACCCGCAAGTCGTCGCCAAATTTCTGGAACTTGATCTCTGCACTATGGAGTTGGACTCCTGTGCCTTGGAACCAAACAACGCCAGGAAACTGACACCCAAGAGCCGATAAATCATCCATGGGTTATTACATAAATAAAGTGGCGATTGTCACCGGCGGTGCCTCCGGCCTTGGAAGAGCGCTCTGCCTCGAACTGGCGAAAAGAGGGGCAAAAGTCGTCCCAGTGGATATCAATCAAGAGGATGCCGAAAAAGTTGCACTAGAGATCAAGGGTGCTGGTGGCGAGGCGACTTACGCCTACTTGGACGTAACCATTTATGAAAACGCCCAAAGGATTATCAAGGACATTGTCAAAAAATATGGCAGGTTGGATTTGATCTTCAACAATGCCGGCACCGCAATCCAGGGAGAGACCCGCGATCTTTCGGTCAACCATTGGCGTAACGCCATTGATGTCAATCTCTTGGGGGTTATCTACGGAGCAATCTCGGCATATGGCGTCATGGAGAAACAGGGAAGCGGTCAGATTGTCAACATCGGCTCGTTAGCCGGTCTCATTCCTGTCCCAAAGGAGATCCCCTACTGCACAAGCAAATGGGCCATTGTCGGCTTCTCAAACTCCTTGCGTGTAGAAGGTGCCGATCTGGGTATCAAGGTAAACCTGATTTGCCCAGGCATGATGCAAACACCGATCCATGACACCACATCCTGGATCAATGCCGATAAGGAAAAATCCACCCTGCCAATGCCGAAAAAATACTATTTGACCCCGGCAAAAGCGGCAGAGATCATCTTGCGAGGCGTTGAACGAAACAAATCAATTCTTGTTTTCCCCTTGTACGCCCGCCTCACCTGGTGGCTGTATCGCCTCAACCCAGCCTTCTTCCATTTCATGTTCAGAAAAATGATTCGAGATTTCCGCAAGATACGGATTATTCAGTAGTCGTTATGGCTCCACTTGCCCCTGAGATCTATGCAGTCTTTGCCGCAGAATCGGCAGGCATTGATTTTGCCTGTGGGCCAGGTTGCGCCACCTGCTGCACCAGGAGTGTGACGCTAACCACTGCCGAAGGTCAGCTGATTGTCGATTTCCTGCACGAGGTCGGCTTTAGCCTGCCTGAGTTGCCCCGGGATCCGGTACCGGTGCGCTCGGCCTTGACCAGCAACGGTCTGGCCGTTCTCTGCCTGACTGGACAGGAGATACCGGAAGAAGCCGAATCACCGTGGCTTTTCGAGCCCTGCTTCTTTCTCAGGGACGGGCTCTGCAGCATCTATCCGGTACGTCCCTTTGCCTGCCGGAGCTTCAATTCTACTGTCAACTGCAGAGAATCGGCAATGGCTGAAGTGCCGGAGTGGTTGGCAACTCTGACCATTGTCACCAACCAGCTTCTCGAGCACCTGGATCAAGGAGGATCGTGGGGTAACCTGTCCGATGTCCTGGCGTTTCTCGACGGCAAACAAGGCGAGGCCGCAAACATCGCCGCCCGTGCCCGCTTGCTGCCCAATCTGCCGCTACCCGGGCTCTTGGTGATGCCGGAAGAGCGCCCCATGATCGATCGCTTCCTGGCCAAGGTGCGCGAACGGACCGGGATAGAGACCATGGCCTGAGGGGAGACTAACTCCTGGTAGAGTATGGGCCCCAACGATCAATCGCTCGAACACTTAGCAAACGAGGAGACTTGCATGCAAAATTTTCGGATACAGGTACTGAATCGCATCGCGCCCGAGGGGCTCGCACTCTTCGGTGAAAAGTATCGCATCGACACTCAGATAGAAAATCCCGATGCACTGATTGTCCGCAGCGCACAGCTCGACACAGCAGACTACCCCTCCATCCTGGCGGTAGCCCGTGCCGGGGCCGGGGTCAACAACATCACCGTCAGCAAGGCCACCGAGGCCGGAATCTGCGTCTTCAATACCCCGGGGGCCAACGCCAATGCAGTGGCCGAACTCGTTTTTGTGATGCTGGGGATTGCGGCGCGGAAGATCATGGGCAGCATAGAATTCGTGCGGGGGTTGGCCGGGCTTGACAATAAGGAACTCTCCCGGCAGGTGGAGGAGAGAAAGGCCGCCTTCAAGGGTTTTGAGCTGGCAGGCAAGACCCTTGGCGTCCTCGGCTTAGGTAAGATCGGCATACGAGTGGCCAACGGCGGTATCGAGCGCCAGATGCGGGTTCTGGGCTTTGACCCCTACCCTGCCCTGGAGAATATTCACCAACTCTCCCCGGAGGTGGAGTATATCAAAAACCGCCTGGAGGTGGTGCGGCAGGCAAATGTCCTTTCGGTGCACATGCCCTTTAGCGAGAAGACCAAACATTTGGTCAACGCCGAGTTGATTCGGCAACTGCCCAAAGGTGCCATCCTCGTCAACTACGCGCGAGGGGCCATCGTCGACGAACAGGCGGTGCTCGCCGCACTCGACAGCGGCCAGCTCGAGCACTACCTTACCGATTTCCCTTCGGCCGAGCTTCTTGCCCACCCCAAGGTGTTCACCACCCCCCACCTGGGGGCAAGCACCGAGGAGTCCGAGGAGCATTGCGCCATGATGGCGGTAACAGAACTCAAAAGTTTTTTGGAGTACGGCAATGTCTCTCACAGTGTGAACTTCCCGACGGCCGAGTCAATCCCTGCCGACAATGTCCACACCCGCCTGACCATGGTCAACCGCGACGTGCCGGGGATGATCGGCCTCGCCTCCCGCATCATCGGCGCCCATAACATCAACATCCAGAGTTACTTAAACGAAAGCACCGGCGTCATCGGCTACAATATCATCGACTTGGAAAGCCCCATCCCAGGAAAAGTTCTCGATGAAATGCGGGCCCAGCCAGGCGTCATCCGCTTGCGAACCATCCGCATGTAAACATAGAAGAGAACTCACTGTGACAGCTCAACCCGCCTCACCCTTCCTCCCTGCATTTGACCCCTTCCAGAACCGCTTATGCCGAGATATCCGCAACGATCTTTCGGAAGGCCTGATGAAGATGCTCCATGGAGAAGAGATGGGGCCCCTCCGCCATGGCGGTAAAGTACCGAGCGAGAGAGATCGGGCCCTTCATGCAAGAGTTCCTGGGAGACCGCCTGCGTCGTTACCAAGGGATTTTCGAGCGAATCAAATCGGTCGGATGACCCCCGTATGGCACTGCCGTTCTCTTATGGAATCAAGGGCTGTTTTTTGAGGTAGACGAGTGGCTTGAGAAAAAATGGCGGCCAAGGCCTTGACAGCACCCGGAGAATTAAAGGATATGGTTCCTGCAGTTTTGAATATTGAGGAGCTGATAGCGAAACTTGCAGCCCTTGATCCCGCGCCGCCAAAATTCTACAGACCGGCGGTGTCAGATCAGTAATACGAGTAATACGATTGTTACCCATTTTTATTATGAGACGGAAGAGAGCCTTTTTTCTCTCACTTCAGTGAGCAGACCCCAAAACGGACTCTCTTCAGAAAAAAATTGTGCATTTTATTAAATATCTTTTTTTTATGAGGTGTGCGTATGCCAAAAGCAGTGGATATTGAGGTCGGTGAGTTCAAGAAGAAACTTGATCGAGGGGAAATCTCTTTTCTTCTCGATATGCGGCAAGAAGAAGAGTTTGCATCGTGGCGGATAGAAGGAGGTAAGCCTGTAGAAACGATCAACATCCCGCAGATCGACTTTGTTGGTGAGGAAGAAAAATATCTTTCACAGCTTCCCAAAGATAGAGAGATCTTCCTGGTCTGTGCCCATGGAGGGGCCTCGAAATATGAAGCGGAACTCTTACAGTCCAAAGGCTACCAGGCTTTTAGTTTAGCTGGAGGGATGGTGGCATGGAGCATCTACTACGAGACCTCGCGGCTAGCTGGAACGCCACTGATTCAGCAGATCTATCGAATCGCTAAAGGCTGCATCACCCATGTAGTCATCTCCAACGGGGAAGCAGTGGTGATTGATGCCGTGCGCCATATCGAGCAGATCCGCGCAATTTTAACGGGTCAAGGGGCGCGGCTCAAATATGTCTTCGACACCCATCTTCAGGCAGACCATATCTCAGGAGGCCGTGAACTGGCTCAGGCAGAGGCGTGCCCCTACCTGATCTGTCCGGCAGATGCGGCAGGTGCTGCCTACCCTTATCAACCGCTAATCGATGGCGACGAATTCACCTTCGGCGCCTGCAGCCTGACAGCTCTCCACACCCCAGGCCACACCCCGGGCAGCAGTTCTCTCCTTATGAACGGCAAGATTCTCTTCTCGGGTGACACAATCATGGAAACCACCGTTGGCCGCCCAGATCTTGGTGGCAAGGTCGAAGAGTGGGCCAAGTTGCTCTACAATACCATTCATAACCGTCTTAAACCGTTGTCCGACGAAATCCTCATTCTCCCTACCCATGCTGCCTCAGTAATGGAGCGGGACGAAGACGGTCTGGTCAAACTCAGCCTAGGCGAAGCCCGCCGCACCCTGCCCCATTTCAGCCTCATCGACCAAGCCGATTTCGTGAGCTACGTCAAGTCCACCCTGTTGGTGAATCCCGATCGCTACCAAGAGATCCGCAAGGTGAATCTCGGACTGCTAACTCCAGATGAGACCCACCTTCAAGAGTTGGAGATCGGCAAAAACCTTTGCGGCATGGCAGGGAAAAACAGCGAATCAGTCTAAACATCCACCTTGTACCAGTGGGCATTGTGGCTAAGGCTGGGGGAAGAAGAGTGAGTACTGTTGCTCCCTGAATGGACAAGGGGAAAGCCCCTCTCAGCCACCCATACGGCCTCTGCCCTCGGTGACATGACGAACAATCAGACCTTGAAGCATATAGATAACATCCTCAGCGATATGAGTGGCGTGGTCGGCAATGCGTTCAAGGCTCCTTGATACGCTAAGCAGCATCCCGAGATACTGCTGCTGGGAGGAATCACTCTGGATGATGGCCTCAATCTGCACACGGATCGCTTTTTTTGCCTCATCGACCTGGTCATCCCAGAGCCGAACCTTATAGGCCAAGTCGGCATCCATATCAACGAAGGAGTCGAGACTCATCTTGACCATCTTGATACTCTCGGCAAACATTTGCCGGAATTGCTCCGGGAACTGGGCTGTTTGCTGGCTGGAAAAAGGGACGTATTCCTTGCGAGCTAAAAGCAGGATACGGTCGGCGATCTTGGCCGCCAGGTCGCCGATTCGCTCCAGGTCATTATTGATTTTCAGAACAGTCACCACAAACCTCAGGTCGCCTGCAACGGGTTGATGCCGTGCAAAAATCTGCATACACTTTTCTTCGACTGAAATTTCTAGGTCATCAATACCAACATCCGCCGAGACAATTTCTGCCGCAAGCTTCGGATCAAAGTTAATCAGCGCCTTCTCGGCCTTGATCAGGTTGTTTTCCACCTCTGAACCAAGTTGCAACAGCCGCTGTTTCAACTTTTCACGTTCAACTGCCAGGCTTTGAATCATAGCGACACCATTAGGATGGGTTATTTTTACGTTTCAACTGATCAGCACTCGGGTCTATTCTGGAGACGACAGCTCGTGGCGCTCCGCTATGGAACCATTCCCATCAACCAAACCGGCCGGTAATGTAATCTTCCGTCTCTTTGCGAACCGGCGAGGTAAACACCCTTTTGGTGAGACCAAACTCTACTAATTCACCGATATAGAAATAGGCGGTGAAATCAGAGACCCGGGCCGCTTGCTGCATGTTATGGGTAACGATAATGATCGTATAATCGCCTTGCAGTTCCCTGATCAGTTCTTCAATACGTGACGTTGAGCGTGGGTCAAGGGCGGAGCAGGGTTCGTCCATCAAAATGATTTCCGGTGATACTGCAATGGCCCGGGCAATGCAGAGCCGCTGCATCTGGCCGCCGGACATACCCATGGCCGATTCGTGCAACCTGTCTTTCATCTCATCCCACAAGGCGGCGCGCTTCAAACTCTTCTCAACGGTTTCATCCAGCAGATTCTTGTCGCGAACGCCTGCGATCCGGAGGCCATAGATCACGTTTTCATAAATCGATTTAGGGAAGGGATTCCATTTTTGAAAGACCATCCCCACCCGGCGTCGCAGCTCGATGACATCCACCGAATTATCATAGATATCCTGGTCATCAATGGTAATTTCGCCCGAGATGCGGATCGACTCGATCAGGTCATTCATCCGGTTGAAACAGCGTATGAAGGTCGATTTGCCGCAGCCGGAAGGCCCGATCAAGGCCGTCACCTTCTTTCTGGGGATACTCATGGTGATGCCGCGCAGGGCCTCACTGTCTCCATAATAAAGGTGAAGATCCTTCACCTCAACAATGGCATCAGTGATTTGCATGATAGGAGTGGCTTGTGCTGTCATTATGTCTCGATTTGGTGGTTTTGAGGACGCGTTCTTCAACCAGACACGAAAAAACGCGCCTCAACTACTGAAGTGCAAACGTTACGCAGAGCCTCAGATGCGCGAAATCGGCCTGCGAGCTATATATAGCCCACCTATGCAGGCAGACCGATGACAAAGGAGATGCGGTGCAGCGAAACGTTTCCCTGTCGATCAGACATCGGCGATGGCATATCGTGCTCTCATCTTATTGCGAAGATAAATGGCAACACTGCACATGCTAAGCACAATGAGGATCAACAACAGCGTGGTCACATAGACCATGGGCTTGGCCGCTTCGACATTGGGGGACTGGAAGCCGATGTCATAGATATGGAAACCAAGATGCATAAACTTGCGGTTAAGATGGAAATAGGGAAACTGGCCGTCAATCGGTAACGATGGGGCAAGCTTCACGACGCCTGTAATCATCAGAGGCGCGACTTCGCCAGCCGCTCGGGCCATGGCCAGGATAAATCCGGTCATGATCCCAGGGGAAGCCATGGGCAGCAGCAGTCTGGTCAAGGTCTGGAATCTGGTGGCGCCAAGGGCAAGCGACCCTTCCCGGATCGACGGCGGAATCGAGCCCAAGGCCTCTTCAGTGGCGACAATAACCACTGGCACGGTGAGCAGGCCTAGGGTCAGGCTGGCCCACAGGATACCACCGGTGCCAAAGGTGGGGGTGGGAAGACGTTCAGGAAAAAAGAACTGATCCAGCGCTCCGCCGATGCCGTAGATAAAAAAGCCAAGGCCAAAGATGCCGTAGACGATTGAAGGAATACCCGCCAGGTTGTTGACCGCGATGCGGACAATCTTGACCGTGACACCGGGGTGGGCGTACTCGCGCAGATAGATGCCGGTGATGACGCCCAGAGGAAAGGAGAGCAGGCTCATCAGTAAGACCAGCATCACCGTGCCGAAGATGGCAGGGAAAAGGCCACCCTCCGTGTTTGATTCCCGAGGGTCTGCAATAAACAGCTCGACAAGCTTGTCGGCGTAATGGCGAATTTTTGCAAACAGCCCCATCCTGTTCGGCTGATAGAGACGGACCATATCGGCAAGGCGCACCGTACTTTCCTTGCCATCGGCTGTCTTGAAAATCGCGTAATAGGCAGCCAGCTCTTCGGTGTTCTGTTTGCCGCCATCAACCAGGGTCGCAAACTGCGTCTTCAGTTTCGTTTCGGCATCAACAAGCGTGATTATCCGCTTGTCTTTTTCGTCCATGTGCTGATAGCGGTAGCCAGCAAGCTTCTGGTTGACTTTTTCGAGGGCCAGATTAAGAGCGCCGATTTTTCGGGAGATCTGCTGTTTCGTCATAAGCAGCGGTTGCAGATTATGGCGAGCCTTGCCCAAGGCCGAGACAAGCGTGCCCTGCCCTTCGGCAACCGTTATCTCTGGACTATGCACCTCGGCAAGCGTTCCATAAAAATTTCCGTTCTCTTGCCGTTCAATGACGTAGAGATCTGCAGGATAGCTGCGCGAACGGATGTCGGGCTCACTGATCCAGGTGAAATCGAGTCCGTTGATCTCACGGTTGCCGATCTTGAGTTGCAGGCGCGACACATTGTTGCCGTCTTTTTCTTCCTTAGTGATTTCGCCAAGGACCACTCGCCCATCATTTAAGGAAAGTTGCACCAGTTTTTGTGGCCAAAAAACCCCGATGCCGTTGGCGATCACCACATACAGCAGCAAGACCGTCATGGTGATAATGATCGACAGGGTCATCCCCGTTGCCCAAACAAAAGGCTCTCCGCGTCGCACAAATTTTTTCATAGTTATCGCCGTTGCAAGTGATGTCCTTTAATAGCGTCCATATTTCTTGCGTAGATGCTCGCGAATGATTTCAGCACCGGTATTCAGGACAAAAGTCAGAGCGAACAGGACGGTGGCACAAAGGAAAAGAACTCGGTAGAGGGTCCCGCCAAAAGGGGCTTCGGGTATTTCGACGGCAATGTTGGCAGACAGGGTCCGCATGCCGTTGAAGATCGACCAGTCCATGATTGGCGTGTTGCCGGTAGCCATAAGCACGACCATGGTTTCACCTACCGCCCGGCCGAAGCCGATAATCATCGCAGCAAAGATCCCGGGACTGGCCGAGGGCAGGATCACGCGCCATACCGTCTGCCAGCGACTGGCCCCCAAGGCCAGCGAGGCGGCAGTCAGGCTTGGCGGGATGTTGGAAATGGCGTCCTCGGTGATGGAAAAAATGATCGGGATAACACAGATGCCCAGGCCAAAGGCGATAATGATGCAGTTTCGCTGGTCATAACGCATCCCCATGTCTTGATAGAGCCAGAGCTTGAAATTGCCGTGAAACAAAAGCGACTCCAGGCCAGGCGCAAGGCGAACGGCAAGCCAACCGCCAATAAACAAGACCGGCAGCATGAACAGAAATTCGT
The DNA here is from genome assembly GCA_028718985.1 of Desulfobulbaceae bacterium. GTDB lineage: Bacteria > Desulfobacterota > Desulfobulbia > Desulfobulbales > VMSU01 > VMSU01. The sequence goes on from JAQUKQ010000005.1 coordinate 27,939, forward strand.
AGCCGCTCAAGAAATTGACAAAACGCCTGTTGCGGTAGAACGGCTGAATACAGACCATGACCAAGGTAAAGAGCAGCGGCACAACGAAGAGGGCGACAACTAAAGAGAAAAGGGAACGCTCAACAATTGGAGCCAGCCAGAGGGCGATGAGAAAACCGATGACCACTGACGGTACGGAGGCCATGACCTCGATGATCGGCTTGATGCTTTTGCGGAACTTAGCGGAGGTGAACTGACTGGTGTAGACCGCCCCGAAGATGGCAAGCGGAATCGAAAAAAGCATGGCGTACAAGGTACCCTTCATGGTGCCGAAGATCAAGGGGATCAGGCTCAACTTCGGTTCGGCGTCATCGGACTGCGAAGACGATTGCCAGACATATTCAGGCTTGTTGTAGCCCTCATACCAGACCTTGCCAAACAGTGTCTTGAGGCTTGCCTCCGGGTGCGGGTTGTCAATCTGCCAGATGTGGATGAAGCGTTTGCTGTCAAGCGCGATAAGGGCGTTGTCCTTTTGCGAAATGCCAAACACCTGATAGGCGTCAGGGATAGTGAAGAGGTGGTTTTCACTGGTCATGTGATCGGCATGAATGATCCCGGCCTCGGAGATGGAGTAGACAGTCTTGCTCCGCCGCGAGGAGAGGATGGTGCTGACTGCTGCAGCATGGGGCTCAAGAACGTGAATCATCTGCATCTTCTTGATGGCGTTATTCGCCTCCGCCCTCACCTGCATCCAGGTCTGCACCGTGCCGCTCTTTGAGCCGACCACCAGGGACTGTCCACCAAAGACGAGGCCAAGAGAGGCGATGGGGTCGGAGTTTTCGGTGGCGGCGAAGGTGTCAGTCTTTTTGACTGCGTCATTGTCGGCCAGATCCCAACGCACAACATAGCCGTTATCCGTCCCGGCGTAGAGGGCAAGACCAGAGTCATCAAGCGCAAGGGTGCTGACTTTGCCCGGCAAGGTCTCTTCGATTCTGACACTGAAATTTTCCGTCGTCTGATTGTCTAGAAAATCGGTGGTTGTGACTTCATGATTGATGGTCAGGGTGTTGTCGGTCAAGAGATCGATGCGGGAGAAACGATTGTCCGCCGACAAGCGGACATAGCTTTGGGCGAGACGCTCCGGCTCGGCAAGAGCTGGCCAGAGTTTGATGGTGCGGAACGAAGGTTCAATCGTACGCTTGCCCTCGGTATCGAATTTGGGCTGATAGCGCACTTCAATCATCGACAGGCTGCTGTCCTGCCAGAGGATGTTGTAGAACGAATTCTTATACTGCTCGATCTGTCTGATTTGGCTCTTGCCCTGCCCCTGAATGGTGGCTTGCGTGATTACCGCCCCGCTCCTGGCATCCAAGAAGGTAATCGTGCCCTCCTGATCGATGAGGTGCAAGGCCTCCCCATAGCTGTCAATGCCGATAGCTAAAGGCGTGCCGCTGACCTGAGCACTCAGGGCGACTTTCTGTGCATCGGTAATTTTTGAGGGGGAGAGAAGGGGCAGGGTAACTTTGACGATCAAGGCCAGGATGGCGAAGACACAGACAATCACCATGATGCCACAGACCTGGATGAAGGTTTTGGCAATCTTGTCTTTTCGTCGGACTCTCTGAAGAAATTTATTATCCATGTACCTGTGGCTCGCAGTAACATCAAGAGGAGGTGACAGCGGAAAGGCTGGCACCTCCTCTTTAATAGGGGATAAGCCGCAAAGTCAAATTAAATCTTCGCCTGTTCCTTGGCTGCCAAGGCGGCAGGAAGCGGCAGGAAGCCATCTTTTGAGACGATCGCCTGGCCCTCCTTGGAGAGGACAAACTTCAGGAATTCCTGTTGCAGTGCCGGAAGTGGCTTGTTGGGTTCTTTAACCACATAGATGTAGAGCATTCTGGACAATGGGTACTTGCCGGTGATGACATTCTCCATATTGGCCTCATAGGCTGGCTCTCCCTCTTTCTTGGACAAGGCCAAGGTTTTCACCCCCGAAGTCAGGTAGCCAATACCGGAGTATCCAATACCCGCCTTGTCCTCGGTGATGCCCATGACAACAGCGGCTGAACCCGGTTGCTCTTTAACGGTATCTTTATAATCACCCTTATAGAGGGCATGCTCTTTGAAGTATCCGTAGGTACCAGAGGCAGAGTTACGACCGTAAAGGCTGATCGGCAGGGAAGCGTAGGCTGCATCAGGGGTAAGAGCCTTCCATTCGGTAATGTCAGTGGCATAGCCGCCTTTGCGGGATTTTGAGAAAATAGCGTCAACCTCCGGCATGGAAAGCGATTTGACCGGGTTGTCCTTGTTGACGAAAACGGCAAGCGAGTCAAGGGCAACACCCACTGGTGTCGGCTTGAAGCCATATTTCTTTTCGAACTCATCCTCCTCGGTGTTCTTCATCTTGCGCGACATGGGGCCAAAACTGGCAGTCCCGGCAATGAGCGCCGGAGGCGCGGTGCTCGAGCCTTTGCCTTCGACCTGAATCTTGACATTGGGGTAGTGCTTCTTGAAAGACTCTGACCAAAAAGTCATGAGATTGTTCAGGGTGTCAGAGCCAATGCTGTCGATATTTCCTGCCACACCGGTTGTTGCCTGATAGGCAGGCAGCTTTGCGTCAACGACTGCGCCTTCGGCATTGGCCATCTGGGCGGAAAGAGGAAGGGCAACGGCAACAAGTGCCGCCATCAATAAAGGTTTTACGTTGTAGGCATTATGAAAAATTGTCATGGTCTGCTCCTTTAGGTATTTTAATAATATTCTGATAGTATAGCCCATTTGTTAGCGTTCTGTTAAAGAAACATTAAAATTCGGTTAGCAGATTAAAAACACTACATTTTTCACTCTCCTTTCTCTATGCTAGGGTTATTGGAAGTAAGTCCTGCTGCTGCACCGACAACAACTGCGGCACCGTTGTTGTGTGAGAAGGTAGAGCCTTTTCATTAAGGCAAGATGAACGATTGATTAAATTTTGGTTAATAAACAGTTTATGTTGCGGGGGGGGGGACAACTGATGGCAAACTCGTTGACCAAGGAGACAATATGGGTAGTGGAAGATGAAGAGGATCTTCTCGCCCTGATCTACTACAATTTCGTCAAAGAGGGCTTTGAAGTCAAAGGCTTTGCCAGTGGCGAGGAGATGTTTACCTCCCTCACCCAAACACAACCTGATTTGATGCTCCTGGATGTCATGCTCCCCGGCATCGATGGTCTGGAAATCTGCAAAAGACTCAAGGCCAATACCAAGACCAGCCTGCTACCGGTGATCATGTTGACCGCCAAGGGTGAGGAGGGAGATATCGTTACCGGACTCAACTTGGGCGCTGACGACTATATCCCCAAACCGTTCAGCCCCAAGGTCCTCATCGCCCGGGTAAGATCAGTGCTCAGACGACGAGGGGCTGCCACCGCCCCCCCAACAGGAGTTATCAACCATGGAGAGCTGGCCATTGACTCAAACCGCCATGAGGTACGATTGTCGGGACACCCCCTCCCTTTGACGGCAACAGAATTCAAGATCCTAACCTTTCTAGCCCAAAAACCGGGCTGGGTCTTTTCCCGTGATCAGATCATAAACGCCATTCACGACGGCGATATCGCAGTGACAGATCGTACCGTTGATGTCCAGATTGTGGCGCTCAGGAAAAAACTGGGGCCGAAACAGCACTGCATCGAGACTGTTCGCGGTATTGGCTATAAGTTCCAAGGATAAGAGATGAAAGGAAGACGTCTGCTCTGGCAGATATTCCCCCCCATGGCCTTGGTCATGATCGCGACAGTGATCGGAGCCACCTTCTTTGCGTCACTCTATGTGAGGGATTTTTATCTCACCCGGGCCGTGGCAGATCTCACTATCCGCGCTCAACTGGTCCTGCGAGAAACACGGGAAACGCTGCTGACCCACGACTTTAAACGAGTCAACGAACTCTGCCTGGAGATTAGCCAAGAGGCCCAGGCCAGAATGACCGTTATCCTGGCGGACGGAACGGTGGTTGCCGATTCGGTCGAAGAACCGGCGAAAATGGATAACCACAGCGACAGAGAGGAGGTGGTTGCTGCTTTGGCTGGTAACGTGGGAGTTTCCTCCCGTTTCAGCCGGACGACATTAAAAAATATGATTTACGTCGCCGTACCGGTGTCCGCCGTCTCAAAAAAACAATATCCCTCGGGAAAACCAATCCTTGGCGTTGTCCGGCTGGCAATCCCTCTGACACCAGTCAGCACCCTGCTGCAAGGTGCTTCGTTAAAGATAATGTTTGGCTCTCTTGCCATTATCGTGCTTGGCGCCATCGTCACCCTCTCTGTCTCCCGAAAGATCAGCCGCCCCTTGGAGGAACTACAGCGCATTGCCCAACGTTTTGGCCAGCATAACTTCGATCAGAAAATTACCTTTACCACTCCCAAAGTCTCCAGGGAGGTGGCAGGTCTGTCCGAGGCCTTAAATCAGATGGCCTTTGATCTGAATGAGCGGATCGAGACGGTGACTCAACAGAAGAATGAACTGGAAGCTGTTTTCAAGAGCATGATCGAAGCGGTGATCGTCATCGACATCAATGAAAAAATCGAGCGCATGAATGAGGCTGCCCTCCGTTTATTGGGGCTTTCGTCAACACGGGGAATTGGCAAAGCGGTTGTCGAAACCATCCGTAACGTCGATTTTCTCAAATTTGTCAGAGAAACGCTGTCAAGTGATACCCCGATCGAGCGAGAACTCGTCTTTGGCGATGGGGCGACAGAACAGCATTTTCATTCGAGTGGCACCATGCTCTTTGACAGCCAAGGTCACCGTCTTGGTGCCCTTATCGTCTTGAACGACGTTACCAAGATGCGGCAACTGGAAACGGTTCGGCGGGAATTCGTCGCCAATGTCTCCCATGAATTGAAAACCCCGATTACCGCAATCAAAGGATTCATCGAGACGATTTGTGATGGCGACGGCAGCAGAACAGAAGACACTGATCGTTTTCTAAAGATTGTACTGAAACAGGCAAACCGCTTGAATGCCATTGTCGACGATCTATTGGCACTTTCACGTATCGAGCAGGAGGAGGAGCATCATGAAATTGAACTGCAGCGCAAACAGCTAAAACCGATTTTAGAAAACTCAGTCGATGCCGTCACCACCAAGGCGCTGGAGAAGGATATCCAGCTCACCCTCCAATGTGAGGACACACTGTCGGCACAAATCAATGCCCACTTGCTGGAGCAGGCTGTCACCAATCTCGTAATTAATGCCATCAAGTACAGTCATGAAAAGGGGGAGGTTCGGATTTCGGCAAGCCAAGAGAATGGAGTGGTCACTATCCAGGTGACCGACTTCGGCTGTGGCATCGCCAAAGAGCACCTGCCCCGCCTCTTTGAGCGCTTCTATCGCAGCGACAAGGCCCGCAGCCGCAAACTTGGAGGCACAGGCCTTGGCCTCGCCATCGTCAAGCACATTATCCAGGCCCATGGCGGGAGTGTTTCGGTGCAGAGTGCCTTGGGGAAGGGAAGTTGCTTTAGCATCAGGCTCTCGCAACAATAGGCGCTCCCGCCCTGCAGCACTGTAAGCAAAAAAGAGGCAGAGCCAAATGAATGGCCCTGCCTTTTTTGCTTATGCGCAATGAAGATATTAGGCTCTCTTCTTTCTGCGGGCACCGATGAACCCAGCGAGCCCGGTACCCATGAGAAGCATAGTGGCAGGCTCTGGGACTGGGGCCGTCTCCACCGTGAACATAACGCCATTGTTATAAAAATGGCAGTCCGGATCTATGCCAAGACCAAAGGATCCATCCCAGGCATACTCTAACAATTTATCAATCGAAGCCTGATTCAGGTGGTAAATCAGATCAAAACCTCTAGGACTACCACCAAATTCGTCATGCCAGGGGTTGAGAGGGTCACCGTTCACACCTTGAATCCGAACGCTTTCCGTACCCCAATCCACGTCCAGTCGGCTTTGCTGATCAGCACGCTCCCAAAGGTTCTCGCTTAGTTGAAAGCCAGCGTTCAAGGTTTTCGTATCCTGAATAAATTTCGTCTCGGTTACAATATAGCCACTTGGAGGATTTACGTTCATTCCAGTACTTGTGGATATGGTTGTTTTGGACAGATTGTAGGTATATTTTTGACTCCCTGCGTCGTACGTGTAGCTCTCCACAGTCCAACCGGCAGGAGCGGCGTACACCCCTGGTATCATTTTGCTCGTACGACTTTGCAAAGTCGTTGTCGATTTCGTATAGGTATACAGGTTATGCCCCTGAGGGACACCATTGATCGTCACAGGGACGACCTCTCTTCCTGGCAAAGGCGGGGGCTCGGCGAGCAGAAATGAGTTTAGTTGATCGTTTTCTTCATGAACCCAGTTGTATATATTTTTGAAGGTCAGAGTTGCGGAGACGATTTCATACCCTTTAACCAGTTCTATGCCCAAGCTTGTGGCGTCACTATTGGCCAAGGACCACCCATAATAAAAACCATGCTCAAGATCCATCATGTCAGTTTGATTGCCACGCGAATCATTTGAATTGAAGGTGAACGTTGTCGCGTGTGCGGTCAGACAGGAGAGTGCGATTGACGCAACCACTATTGTGCAGCTAATTGTTTTTTTCATTTCTGACATCCTCAGTCGGGTTCAATAGAATAAGCTTTCCTTTCAGGAGAGAGCTTGTTGGTGGAGTTTGCAGACCAAGCCACTTGCGAGGCGTTTTCTTCCTATAATCAGCTGGTTTGAATAGCCCAGCCCTCTGCACTTCGATCCATGTTCACACCTGTTGAATACAGCAACAACGGTGCCAACTTCTTCACGCGGCATTCCCCTCCCAATAAACGCGAAGATACGCTACTATTGAATTCCCGAACGAATTGTGAACGGATTATGAACGATAATACACTGTAATCACTAAATAAATATGTCGTTTTTCCGGAATCAGTGACACTATTCCGTATTTTTCATTTTTATCTTTTAATTCAACACAGTTAGTATGTTCACCATACACAACGGATACGAATTTCGGTGCATCAGGCCAACCGCCTCCCCCTCAAAACCTCAGCTGTCCCCCGCCGAGCTGTTGACAATGGCATCAGTAAACACGCTTTCACCGTCACATCGAGCTTCCTTCAGGGTAGGCGAGTAGTGCCAGCTTGATTGCAATTTGGACTTACATTGGCACAGCCCCAAAAAGAAAGGGGCGCCCTGACGGACGCCCCTTTCTTTTTGGGGCCAAACTGACAATTGCAGTAAGCTTTTGTTACTGCTGCGTCACAGTGAAGGTCGAAGCCGTATTGTACACCCGTGGGGTGTATGTTGTGCCCCCGGGCCTATAATCAAGCTCCATCAACAACCGATAAGTCGCCGGGATCGTACCACTCCCCGTGTAGGTAGGGGCAATGTTAACCGTTGCACCAGTCCCTGAGGTCACTACTGAAGAGGTCATGAGGAGAGTCTTATTCCCTGCACTCCCTGCCGGGTTGTACGAGTAGATATTGCATCTCCACTGATCGCTTGAGTTATAGCCTCGGATCGAGAAACTCGCCGCCGACACCGCCGTAATCGTCTTGGCCGTTGCGTACACCGGGCTATAGGTCTTCAGCAAGGTCACCCATGTGCCATTAGTCATGCCAGAGGTTGGTCGATAGCTCCAGCCCGTATTCACTGCGGCACTTCCCAACATGGATCTAACCCCAGGTGCTGTGGACGGCAGATCCGCGGTATAGTTAGTACTCCCGTCAATCCCGACTGCTGTCGCTGTGCCTGGGGCAATATAGTAAGTCACATTAACAGGTGTGACCGCAGCAGGCGTGCCACTGCCAACAGCACCAGTGGAGGCATTACCAACTGCGTCGTAGGCACACACCCGATACGAGTACTGCGTACCGTTGGTAAGACTGGTATGCGTGGTGGTCAAGGCTGTTCCGAGATAAACGGAAGTGCCAGTCGTACAAGTCGGTGCCGTGGCCCCGGTCAAGAAGCGAACATCATAGGTATTGGTCGTTGCCAAGCCACTATTTGCATCCGTCGAGGCAGTCCAAGACAGGCCATTCTGGGCATTGCCAGCCGTCACAGTCACAGTGCCGGTCGTTGGTGGCGTGGCATCAACCGTAAGCGACACTGCTATGCCTGTCCCCGTGCCTCCCGTCGAGGTGCCACGCATGTTTATGGTCAAAGAACCCGTCAAAGCCGTCGGTGTCGCCGTGCATGTCCACGGTGATGCACTTCCACTCAGCGTGCCCGCTACCCAGGTCGTACCGTTTGTGGTGTATTGACAAGCGGTTACTGCTGACTGGGCATCGGTGATGGTCGCCGTAATCGTAGGAGCAGCTTTGGTGTACGTGCCGCTCGTCGGGGTCACGGTAACGGTGCTGATCGTCGGGGGGGTTGTATCTGTGACAAGATTCGGTGTTCCGGCGCCATAGGCACCGGTCGAGACGTTGTTGGCCGCATCATAGGCACAGACCCGATACGAATACTGGGTTCCGTTGGTCAGACCAGTGTGCGAAGTAGTCAAAGCCGTACCAAGGTAAACCGAGGTGCCGGTAAGAGGCGAGCAGGTTGGGGCCGTAACACCGGTCAAGAACCGAACATCATAGGTGTTGGTTGCTCGTAAGCCGCCAGCATCTGTTGCCGCCGTCCATGCCAGGCTATTTTGTGTATTGCCTGCCGTCACCGTTAAGACGCCGTCTGTCGGAGGCGTTGTATCGGCGACTGGCGCCGCTGCGACAATCCGGTATCCGGTTACGTTGAAGCCGTTAGCATTCGAGGTATTAACGTTAAGTGTCGTGCCATTGCCGGGATATCCTGTCACCGTTGCTGTACACGACGGAGAAGTACCCGCCATCACCACACTGCTGGTGCCATACACCGCAGTCAAAGTTGAACAACCGCCGGCATTGCTGGTGCTGGCCACTACCGCTACCGTAGTGGTCCCAGGCGTGGCACTCAAGACCTGAACATTGTCTGAGGCAGGAGGGGCACCGGTGACCGGGGCAATGCTGGCAAATACCGGCATCGAACGGGTCGTGGTGTTCAACAGCGTGATCGGCGAATTGGCCACGAACGCCGTAACAGTCGTAGGCACCAAAACCCGGGTAAAGGCTGGAGTGTCAAAGGCTTTGCTATTAAATGAAACCCTATCCTTGCCGCTTCCATCACATCGATACGATTGCGATCTCCCTGTCACAGAATCAGTAGGTGGAATACCAAAATTCGGGGCAAAGATGTTGAATCCACCAATCAGGGACTGTGGAGCCGTAGCGGTTGTGGCATTTTTTGATCTGCCCGCTGCAAAGTGTGCCAAGTCACCAGAGGTTGTGGTATTGCAGCTCGACCTGGTCTGGAGCTTGCCGGCAGTGGCACTCGCCGCTTGGTTATAGAATGTCCAGGCTGTGGCACCAAAACGACTTGGGATAGCGTGCCACAAAGAGATCTGTGCTGCAGCCGGAACCTTGGTGCTACCAACCATATGACAACTCAAGCAGATTCCGTAGTTATTGATCCGAGAACCGGTCATAGGGATCGTGTGCTGTATGCTCCGCGTCCAGTCAGCCTTGAAGTCTGCGTAAGAGGCCCGCGTATATTTGGTCACCGTCATATTGGTGCCAGTAAAGGCCACATGACAATCGATACAGGCCATCTGCGTTGGACGAGCCTGGGTCAAGCCGGCAAGAGTCCCATTATCACCAGGTGCGGTTGTACTCCAACTTGGTCTTGGATCGGCATGACAGAATTCGCATTGTCCAACACTGGCCCTAGGGCTGGCATGATGAATGATTGCCCTGGTTGCTGAAGTCGGTGTCGTGGTCGCCACCGTATGGCAAACATAACAGGCGCCGCCACCATTCGTACCGCCAATGGTACCGCCGTTCGGCAACGTGCCAGTGCCGTTGACACCTTTTTTATTAGTGAAGTTTACCAGAATGCCACGGTAATTGGCATCAAAGGCATGGCAGGTTCGGCAAGAGTCATGAATTGCGCCATCGGTAAGCGACACCGGCATGCCGGTCGTCGAACCAAAGGTGCCGGTGTGACAAGTTGTGCAGGCTGTGGTGGTCTGGACGGTGGCACTGTGGTTCGGCAAGGCATTGAGATCTGCTGTGCTACTTGTGTGGCAGTGGACGCAATCGTTGTTTGCCGCATATTGTGAACGGTGATGGATATAGGTGATTGAATAGGTCGTTGCAGGGTGACAGGTCAGGCACGTAATCCCCGTATGCGGTGCCGCACCAACCCCTAGCAGGGCATTACCATTGGCATTGGCACCAACCTTGGTCGTTCCGGTACCACCGCTTGCCGAGGTATGGCAGAGGAGGCAATTATTCTTGTGGATACCAACGACCACCCCGCTAGCCGGCACAGTGTGACAAACCGTACAAACCGCATCAGTCGTGGCGAAATGGGTGGCATCATGACCGCCATGCGTAGCAGGCGTCTTCTTACTCCAATGACAGGCCAGGCAGGCCGTTGGGTTCGTATTGGCCGCAATAACATTCTGCACCGTCTCAGTTGGCACACTGGGGTTGCCAGTCAAACGGGTGGCATTGTGGCATAGGGCACAGTCACTCTTATGCTCGATGAAAATGGATGCCCAAGTGCTGAGGTTGGCTCCAGCGTCATTATGGCACGCACTACAGCTCGTACCGGGCGCGGCTTGGGCAAGATCTGTAGCCTGTAACGACACTAAATGAGGCGTGTGAGTATGAACAGAGAAAGCGGTATAGGTGGTGTGGCAGGTAACACACTCACCACCTGCGGCATGACCGATAGCGCTCCCCTTCAGTGCGCCATTGGTCGCCGTATTGTGACAGGTCTGACAGGTATTCGTCGCATGAACCTGACCGATGGCCACAAACGGAGCCGTCGTCGCGCTATGACAAGCAGTACAATTGGCAGTTGGCGGTGTAGCGGCTACGTTCACTTTCACTGAGTTGATATGACTGTGAATATGACTGTTGAAATAGGTTGTATGGCAAGTCTGACAGCTCTCGCCAGCCACCTTGCCAATAGCACTGCCAATCCGCAGGAAAGTAGTCGCACTGTGACAGGTTGTGCAACCCAACGGAGCGTGGGTCTGACCCGTCAAAACATACGGAGCCGTGGTCGCGGTCGTATGACAGCTGATACACAGCGGCACCGTTACCATGCTGTGAGTATGGACATGGGCATTGGGATAGGTCGTATGACAGGTCGAACACGTCGCACCTACCGTCTGCCCAACAGCGTGACCGATCAAGGCCCCAGTGGTCGCACTGTGACACGTTGCACAGCCAAGAATGGCATGGGCCTGTCCACCCGTCACGTACGGAGCTGCGGAGGCAGTGTGACAGTTGAGACACTTTGCAATGGTCCCCATGCTATGGCTGTGCGCATGATTGGGGAAGTAAGTGGCGTGGCAGGCCGTACAGTTACCGCCAGGGGACGCCATGGTCGGGGCCTTTCCATACGCAGCCTTCAGTGGTCCAAGGTTGGTATGACACGTGGTGCAGGCATCATGAACCTTGTTGCCGGGGGTTGCATCGACTGGCACTCCCGTTGCGTTACCAGCTGTTGCCGTATGACACGTGGTACATTTCGTGTCTATCGCTACCGAGCTGGCATGATTCCCCTGGTGGCTGGCCACATTATGACAAGTCAGGGTACAGTTGCCACTCACAGCATTAGGCGTGCTATGGTGGATGAAGCCCTTAGGATAGAGGATCGTGTCGTGACAGACCGTACACACTGCAGTCTTTGAGGTGCCCGCCAAGATGGCATTGCCATCGGTGCCAGCCTTCCGTGCACCACCACCGGCAGCATTGACGTGACAGAGAGAGCACGTATTATGGTGGATGTTCAGAACTACGTCGGTATTAACGCCGGAGTTATGACAACCGGTAGCCCCACAGCTACTCTGCGTCCCGGTGTCCCAGGCAAAATCAGTTGCCGCATGTCCACCGTGCGTGGCAGGTGTCTTCTTGTTCCAGTGACAGGCCAAACAGCCGACCTGGACCTGGGCATTGATAATATCCTCTACCGTCTCAGTTGGCGCTGTTGGATTGCCGGTCAATCGTGTTGCACTATGACAGGTAGAGCACAAACCTCTATGCAACGTGGCGATATCGCTCCATGCCGTCACCGTGTGACAGTCAGAACACTGTGTTCCAGGAGCCGCCTGGGCCAAGTCAGTCGCCGTAATAGCCACCTTATGGGCAACAGAGCTATGACCAGTGGCATAAGCGGTATGGCAGGTGACACACTCTCCACCGGAGAGGTGTCCTGCAGCACTGCCAATTAACGAACCATTCAAGGTACTATGACAGGTGTTGCAACCAAGGGTGGCATGCGTCTGACCCACAGCAACGAATGGTGAGGTAATGGCTGTATCATGGCAGGTTGCCGTACAGTTGACCGCCTCTGGAGTGATTGCCGTATTCTTCTTCACCGAATTGCTATGATCATGACCATGGGCACCGAAGTAGGCAGCGTGACAGGTTTGACAACTTGCACCAGCCGTCTTTCCGGCAGCACTGCCAATCCGCAGACCAGTGACGGCACTGTGGCAGGTTTGGCACCCAAGGCGGGCATGGGTCTTCTTGCCAGTGACCACATTGGTCATATACGGTGCAGCAGTATCCGTATGGCAACTGATACAGAGGGCCACCGTGTTCATGACATGACTACGGGTGTGACCGTTGAAGTAGGTGGCATGACAGATGTTGCAGTCAGCCCCTGATGTCTTGCCAACGGCAGAACCAATCAAGACGCCAGTTAAAGCGCTGTGGCAAGTCTGGCAGGCAAGAGTGGCATGTGCCTGACCGGTTGTGGCAAAAGGTGCAGCAGCTGCCACATGGCAGTTGAGGCAAAGGGCCACGGTATTCATGCTGTGGCTTCGCAAATGGTTAGAGAAATAGTTTCCATGACATGCCGAACAGTTGCCACCAGGCGACGCCATGGACATCGCGGTTCCGTATGCGGCCTGCAGTGATCCGTTCACCTTATGACAAGTCGTGCAGGCATCATGAACCTTATTGCCTGGCGCCCCATCTACCGGAACTCCCGCCTCTGTACCAGCCGTTGCGGTATGACAAGAGGAACATTTGCTGTCGCTTGCGACAAAAGAAGTATGGTTGCCGCCATGGGGCGCCCCAATGTGACAGAACGTACAATCTCCAGAAGTAGCGTGCGCAGTGCTATGATGTATCGCCCCTGTAGGATAGGTCGTGAGGCTATGGCAGTCGGTACAGGTACTGGTCACCGTCGCGCCCAAGGCAGAACCCTTAACTCCGGCTTTCCGGGTGTAGTTGCCAGTACCAGGGCTGACATGGCAAAGGGTGCATTTGCTCTGATGAATGTCAATGACCACAGACTTGCTGTTCGGTCCGTGACAATCAACACAGGTACCTGACCAACCGAAAGTCGTGGCATCATGGGCGCCATGAGTTGCCGGTGCCGTCTTATTACGGTGACAAGAGAGACAAGAGGTCGGATTGCCTCTGGCTGCGATGATATTTGCCACCGTCTCAGTCGGAGCATTGGCATTACCCGTCAAACGGGTTGCGCTGTGACAGGTCGAACACGCATTCAGATGGAGAGCCAAGATATTGCTCCACGTGTTCACCGTATGACAGTTCGAACAAGGCTGCAAGTCATCCTGTCCAAGATCCGCTGGCTGAATTGCCACCGTATGGGTATGACTGTGCCGAGCAAAATACCCCGGGCCATGGCAAGCCGAGCACTCTCCGCCCCCATCGTTAGGTTGGTTCACCCCATTGACCAAGTCACCGTTTGGCATGGCCACCACGTAGGGCAGGCCAACGGCGGCAACCGTTCGCAACTCACCGTTACCCGCCACATCATGGCAGGCAGCACAATCACGATGCAATTTAGGATCAGTCGTACTGATCTGAATGCCAAAGCCTGGACCAGGCATTCCGGCTGTCGCACTATGACAACTATCCGTGCAGCCTTCGGTGCTAAGCTTCACAACATTCGTGTGATCAGGATGTTTGTGATCCTTAAACAGATGGATGGCATGACAATCAGTACAAACAACCGGGGCACCCTTACCAAGAGGGGTCACCATCTGACTGACAATGCCACGGGTCAGGTCGGCAACCTTCACTAGGCCAATAGTGAAGTCGCCAATAATGCCCTTACTGATCGTGTGGCATGTAGTACAGGCCTCATGCACCATTGGATCGTTCGGATCGGTGGTCGCGCCATTATTCAAACCGACCTGCCGATAGTGGCACCAGTTACACTGTGGCGTATTGCCAACCGTATTCGTGTGGTTATGATTCAGATGCACAATACCAGGATCAGGCCCATGGCAACTAAAACAAGTTACAGGCAGATCCAGGTCCGGCTTACTGCCAGTACCATGCCCTGGCATATAGCCCGGAACCATGTGTCCTGGATTAGTCACCTGCACAGTATTCTTTAGGGTGCCATCATTTTTGTGACAGACCGTACAACTATCATGAACCCGGGGGTTATCGACTCCAGGGCCATCGATAATAGCGCCGGTAGTGGTCCCGTGGGTCGAGTAATCAGTATTGGTGGAGGTATCCAGATGATGACATATCTCGCAACCATTAACCTTATTGGGTAGCGTCCCAGAGGTAACGGCCAAGACAATTTTGCTTGAATGGTCTGCCGCCTTAGTAAACGGCGTAGCGGCCATGCTGGCACTCTTGTGGCAATGAGTACAGTCACCGCTGGCGGCATAATTGCCGATCGTGGCGATATGGTGAATTTGTGGCAGGGTGTTTTCGATATTGGACTTGGTGGATTTATCATGGCAGGTGGCGCAAGTAGCAGTTATGGTGGCCCCACTAGGGTCACCGTCAACTCCATTCAAGTTACTCACAGCGTTTACGCCAGTACTGCCAGCTACACGGAGAGCACCACCGCCTCCCGCATCGACGTGACAGAGTACGCATTTATTACCATGGATGCCAGAAATAATTGCCTTGGTGCTATCGTGGCAAGTTGCACAGTTGATACTCACCACGTTGCCATCCGCCTTGATGTAGCTGATCGGCGCCCAACCAAAATCCGTATCCGAGTGACCAGCCCCTTTGAAACCTGCCAGATGCGTGTGACAAGAGGTACAGGTCGAATTACCACCGAAAGTTGTATCTCCGACATAAACAGCATGGCTATCAGCGCCTGCCATGGGAGCACCAGTGTTTCTGAAGCGTGGCGAAAATGCAGGATCATTGCCGGTCGTCAGTGTATGGCAAACCTGACAAATGCCGTTTGGGGAGGTATTGACCGTATCCACAAAACCTCCGATCGGGGTAACAAACTTAACCTCACGGGATTCCCCAGTATACGGCACCTTCACAGATTTCTTGATTAACTGTCCATAGCTGAGCCCAAAGGTATCGGCAGTTGAAGAGTTGACCGGTAAAGGCCCTGACCCATCAGGATCAGTGTTCGGGACTACCAACGCTGCACTAAGTTTCCCCTTCACGACAATTTCAGTGGGAGAAGCTGAAAGTACCGTATATGTATTGGCATTGTCTGTTGTGTCCTGAGACAAAATGAGGCCTCGGTCGGCAACGCCAGTTTTCTTGGTCCAATTGTTGATGGGCCAATTAATGGCGTCCTCTTTAGTCAAGGCAGACTGAATCGCTATAGTCGTCTGATCATAGACCGTACCATTGATAGTCACCGTGCCCAGTGTTATGCCGTTATTGGGTTTTGTGCGATCGATTTTCCCAACAACGAGGAAGGCATCTGCACCCCATTCAAGTTGGCGCTGATAATGGGGGTCGTGGCAATCCGTACAGCCCACACCCCAACCACCTGTGCCATGGTAATTGTTGTCTGAACCTATTATTGATGAGGAATGGGTTTTGACGGCAAGAGATGACCCCGTCCCGTGGCAAGTCATGCAGACGGTATTAACTACTGTGGCATGAGTCGGCGACAGGCTCTGAGTGCTTGGCGAATACATCCACCATAATGAATAACTGTGACAGGTCGTGCAGGTTATTTTGTTTGTTTCATTGTGCGGCGCATCAGTTACAGATGCGTGCGCCGTCGCTGTCATCAGTAACACCACGATACACCACAGCAAGTTTAATCTCCTCATCGCAAATCTCCCATTTTTAACTTATTTAGTTAACATCTGGCTCCATACCATTTATTGTCTTGCTATTTGCGTAACCGTTCAGCAGCACCACATCTGCTTTGTCATCGGCCTGCTCATGTGCTGCTTAACCATCACACTTCGCAGGCCTTTTCCGTGCACCTATGGCTCTGCCGACGGTTATAATTCTGAAGTTGAGCCACGTTTTTCCGTTCCTGGTGAACGATTACCTGTTTACTGCGTTCCTCTCTTTAGCGGTTAAACCGTCGGCCTGACGACATTGACACTCCCCAAGAAGATCACCGAGTACTGAATGCATTCACACCACGCCCCTGTCGAGCATGCGTGAAATTCCCCCAGCATCTTGAGGGAAACCACCCACAGTGATTCTATCACTCAATGAAAATTAAGGTTTTCCATTCCAATAAAGAACATGAAAACTGAATAAAAATCATTCAAGTATTGAATATGATGGGCTGTAATGATAAATTCATTACAGTTGATTATTATTGCATGAATAAAGATTGTTCCTTATTTGCCTGTTTTATAAGCAAAAATAAAGCAATCAAATATGAATGTATTGTGAAGGTGCCAGAGATAGGGGAATGCAGGAATTAAGAAAAGATAATGAAGTAATATTGGATATGATTATTGATAAATTGTGAATAAATTAAGAATCAAAGACTTGTTCTCTCTTAAAAATTAGAAAATTACCGCAAAAAGATGATCCATCGGATACAACAACGACTTTTCCTTTTTATCGTCACGGCAGCGACCCTTGCTGTTGCCTGTCTGCTGATCCTCCAACTCAGCCTGAGGCAGGGCTTTCTCGACTATATCAACATGGACGAACGGGCCGACCTCTCGGCCGCCCTTATTCAGACTTTTCACAACAGGGGGAACTCGTGGGTTTTTTTTTCAGATGACAGCTCTCTGTGGCCGGAGCGTTTGGATTTAGTAGTTCCCCGCGATGAGATTGCTAGCAGACTATTTCTCCTTGACGCCAACAAGAACTTGGTCTTAGGCAAGGCCTTCAGCACTGACAGAAATATCGTTCTCACACCACTTAAGGACGACGGCCAAATCCTTGGCTACTACGCCCTACAGCCCAAATCAAAAATCTCCCAACGCACAAATATCGCCTTTGTCAAGCGACAAGAACAGAGCCTCCTGCTCATCAGCATACCAATCCTGCTCCTGAGTATCATCTTGTCGTTGATCGCCGCTCGTCACCTTTTAAGGCCAATCAACGCCCTCTCGCAAGGGCTCCACCTCTTATCAAAGGGGCAATACTCCTCACGCGTGGCCATCAAATCTCGTGATGAATTGGGCCAACTCTCCAACGAACTGAACTCCCTCGCCTTAATCCTGGAAAACAACGAAAAAATACGCTGCCAACTGGTGGCCGACATTGCCCACGAACTGCGAACACCACTGACCATCCTCCGTGGTGAGATCAGGGCTCTCCTCGATGGCATCCGCCCCACCACGCCAGTGGCCCTCGAGTCCCTCAACACCGAAGTTCTCCATCTAAACAGGATGGTTGATGATCTTTACCAGCTCTCCCTTTACGACATTTCCGCCCTGAACTACGATATGAAGCCAGTTGCTCCAATACGCTTACTCGATGAGATTATCGAACTTTTCCGCCCCCAGTTTAGCAGTAAAGGCATTACAATCTCTTTCCTACCCCCCTCCTCACCAGCTCGCCTCATGTCCGCCGACCACAACCGACTGCGACAGCTTTTCTCGAACCTGCTGAGCAACAGCCTGAAACACACCGATGCCAACGGCCGGATTGAAGTCATCGCCAAATACACCCCCACATCAATCGAAATCGTCTTCCAAGACAGTCCGCCAGCCGTACTAAACGAAGACCTGCCCAACATTTTTAATCATCTGTTCCGCGTCGACAGCTCGCGCAATCGTGCCACAGGCGGTTCTGGATTAGGACTGACCATTTGCCGAAGCATAGTCAGTGCGCACGAAGGAACAATCACCGCCGGCCCTTCACCCCTCGGTGGACTGCTCATCGCAATCTCCTTGCCTGCCACGTGAGACACACTGCAAACAAATCCGTAAGCAAATCCTTTTAAGAGATCATACCAGAACTAACGCCTTCCAATGACGACGGGCAACAGATTGAGACAACAGGAAATACAGAAGGGATCAAGCAAATAACAGAAAAACGGGGAGGTATTGGCAGAAAAAGATCGCCACAGGCAAAGACTATGCGGGAGAATACAGCCACCGGGAAGGAGGCAGGAGAGATCGGCCAAGAATTCTCTCTACAGCGTTGGGTCAAATCGATAACCAACACCATAGACTGAATGGACAAAATTCGCCGTCGGATCGGCGTCATCAAGCTTTTTACGTAATTTCTTAATATGACAGTCAATCGTCCGGTCGTTGACCGTGCGGCGATCGTCGTAAAGCTGCTCCATGATTTGGCTACGAGAAAGAATCCGCCCTTGACTTGTTATCAAGAGCTGCAGGAGGTTAAACTCCACCATGGTAAGGGCAACGGAATGACCATTTACATAAGCCATTATCCGATCCGGGTCAAGAACTACACCCGATTCAGGACTTGGCACAACAGCAATCGGCTCAACACGTCTCAAGACAGCTTTCGCCCGGGCAACCACCTCTTCAGGCGCAAAAGGTTTGCAAATATAATCGTCGGCGCCCGAGTTCAGACCACAAATACGATCGACCATATCAACTCGGGCCGTGAGGATAATAATCGGCACAGAAGAAAACGAACGGATCTCTTGACAGATTACCAGCCCATCACGACCCGGCAGCATCAAATCAAGGATAATCAAGTCGGTCTGGTTCGCGTTAAGCCAAGGCACCACTTCCATGCCATTCGCCAAACAAACACAATCCATGCCGGCATGTTGCAAGTAGTCCTGCAACAGAACAGCAATCTTCTCCTCATCTTCGACAATCAAGACTTTTGCATTCAAAGCGGTCATCCGTAGGTTAAGGCAGATAGCTTCAGCATCGCGGGAAATATTTGGCGGAGTATACAACCACAACTAATCTAATGCCGCAATAAACTGCAATATCTGATCTTTCTGCTTAGCGTCCGGATTATTAAACTTAACGCCGACCGTTTGCGTGTGAGTGTCGGCGAGTGTCGAAAATTGCACCTCCTCCTTACGAACCATTTTCAACGGCAGTTCTGACACCAAGAAATCTTGTTCACCGCTGAAGACTAAAGCCGTTGACTCTTCGGGCAACGATTTCGGCTTGAAATATTTGATTGCCAGACCACCCTCGCTGATATCGAGAACGCTGCCAATAGTCGCTTCACAAAGGACGACGGTGTCATCACTGATAGGGTATCGTTTGTGTTTTCGCTTATCCTGCGTACCATGATCATCCATCACCACCCCCTTTTTATGTCAAAATTCATATCCCACCGCCCCTCCCTCTTCACCAAGAGGGGGCAACCCGACTCGCAAGCGTCCAACAGCAGAGTGCAACGTAGAATTTCACCGCATATAATCACTCAGTTCATCGCTATAGTGCAAGATCAACGCATCAAGCTGATCTGTCTGCTGAAGGGAGAGATTACCAAATTGAATGCCTACTTTTTTATACACCATTCCCGCAACCGGGGAAAAAGAGACCTCCTGCTCCCAAGTCAACTGGCCGGGAAGCTGGTCTGCCTTCATTTCACTTTCGATCGACAAGAGATCCAAGAATAGCCTTTCGGGTATTTTTTGCAAACTATTATCAAAAAAAAGCAGGGAAACACCGCCTCGACCAATATCGATAATCTTCGCCATGTTCTCATCAGCCAAGGCAAGAGCTCCTTCCTTCGCCTTGAATCTTTGCTGCTTTCGCATTTCAGGTGTAAGCACGTCTGCCATGACCCCCCTCATTTTCATGCATATTGGCATCTTTGGCTCAATTTCCACGGTCAAAACAGCCGCAAGGAAACACCAACCGGTACAAAAGTAAACTTAGCACTAAACAAGCAATTGTTTTTAATAAATTACACAAAAAAATCATAAAAACAAGAGGAATCAGTAGCAGCAACTCGACAACTCCTCCCTGGCAAGTTACCACAAGCATTAAGTCGGCGGCCGCGTATCACCTCGCATGAATATAAGCACCTCCTACGCCACAAACCGAAAAACTCTTTTGCTCTCAGAAGTGGCATGCTAGTATGTAGCCGAATGATTCATGTCAACCGACAAACAGCTAAGCCCTGTTCGAAAACACGATAAAGACTCTCTACAAAAGCACCTCAGACAAGGAGCGACCCATGGATGAAAAGGCGCTGCAGAATAAAATCCAAAGCAAGGTAAAAGCCAAGCTCTCGCCACTCTTTGCCTGCTACAAGACCGACTTCAACGACCTGGACGCCATGCTGAAGTGGAAGCCGATCGTTCTCATCTTGGGCAATTATTCGTCGGGCAAATCCACCTTCATCAACGAATTGATCGGCCACGAGGTGCAACGCACCGGCCAGGCCCCTACCGACGACTCCTTCACAGTAATCACTGCACCGGAACCTGGTTGCGAGGAGATGGACCTCCCTGGCTCTGATCTGGTTAATGACCACCGCCTGCCTTTTACTGTTTTCAAGACCATGGGCGAGCAGTTCATTTCCCACTTCCGGATGAAAAAGGTCAAATCCTCCCTCTTTGAAAATCTGGCCATCATCGATAGCCCTGGCATGCTCGATTCGATCTCCGAAAAAGATCGCGGATACGACTACGCGGCTGTCATCAAAGAGTTCTCCCGCCTCGCAGACATGGTGGTCTTGATGTTCGACCCTCACAAGGCCGGCACCATTCAAGAAACCTATAACACCATCCGGAATATCCTGCCGGACGCCACCGGTGAGGATCGCATCCTCTTCGTCATGAGCCGCATCGATGAGTGCGACAATCTTGGCGACCTGGTTCGCTCGTATGGCACCCTGTGCTGGAACCTGTCACAGATGACCGGCCGCAAGGACATCCCCCGCGTCTTCCTGACCTTTTCCCCGATGGTGGTCGACATGCCGCCGGAATTGGCGATTTGGGCCCGAGAGCGGGAGCATCTCAAGCAAGAAATTCTGGCTGCCGCCGGACTCAGAATCAACCACATCCTGCAAAATGTCGACAAACAGATACTGGAATTGCACATGATCGCCGAAGCCATGGCCGTTTACACCGAAGGCGGCATGAAACTTTTGACCACCGCCATCAAGCGGGCCTTCGCCAGCGGACTGCTCAGTTTCCTGTTTCTGGACATGCTGACCCGGCATTTGTGGGGATTCCCGGAAAAAACAATCCTACCAACCCTGTTGAGCGGTGCCATTGAATTGCGGCAGCTCATGGTTCCAGTTGGCGGTGCCGTAATCACAGCCGGATTGATCGGGCTATTCTTTTTGAAGTGGCAATTCCCGCGACATGTCTGGCGTTGCCGCCAGAACCCAGACAAGCTGGTGACCCTGGATACCGCCTATCGTCGCAACCTCTGGGAGAGGGTTAAAGAGAAGGTCACGGAGTTACTGACAAAACCTTCCATCTGGGGACTCTTCACTTGCCACCGTGGCAACATGGCCAAAATTGACAAGTTCTCCAGCGGTATCATGCAGGAGTATTACAAGCAGATTGGCACACGCAAATAATTTGATCCGTAGCCAGAACTTCTGCGCCACAAAAAAAAGGTCGACGAGCTGGATAAACCCGTCGACCTTTTGATGACCCCTGCGGCAACAATTGCCGCCACCAGAACTCAGGCCAATTCTTTCATGATAGCCTCACTGACCTCGGGAATAGAAGTCGTGCCATCAACAGAGATGGTCTTTGAGCCTGGCAGGCCTTTAAAGAAGTTCACCGCCGCCATGGTGCCGGTCTTGTCGTCGTAATAGATGTCATGACGCTTGCCAATGGCGGTATCGTCCTGATCATCAGCCCTGGTCTTCAGTTCGCCGCCACAAACCCGGCAGACCAACTTGCCATCTTTCTCAACTGGCTTAATCGCCTCAAAGGCGATGTGATTCGGGTGGTTGTTGTCATTGACACACAACCGGCGACCGGTAATGCGAAGCTTAGCAACCTCGCGGGCAAGAACGATCTCGATAACGTAGTCCAGTTTGATCCCGGCGTCCTTCAGCTCCTTAGCCAGAGTCTCGGCCTGCACTTTGTTACGAGGGAAACCGTCCAAAAGCCAACCATCCTTGCAATCTGCTTCCTGCAGCCGCTTGATGATCATCGGGATCGTAATGTCGTCCGGAACCAGATCACCACGATCGATGTAGGCCTTGGCCTGTTTGCCCAACTCGGTGCCTTCACCGATATTTTTCCTGAAAATAGCGCCAGATTCAATGTGGGCGATGGAGTATTTCTTTTGGACAATTGCCCCCTGGGTGCCCTTGCCACTGCCATTTGGTCCGAAAATAAGAATGTTCATGCCTTTCTCCTGGTTAAATGGATATAAAATAAACCGCAAAACGGATTACAATGACGATTCCAACTGGTTCTCTCTTCAGATACGTCTAATTCCTGAACTTCGGGACTATAAACCAATCTAAAAAACCTTGCCAACAAAATATCGGGAGTCAAACGAGAAGAGGAGAAACAAAGCAGAGAACAACCTGAGGGAAATACCTACAAGCCCTTCGTATCAGAACAGCTCACGAGGATAAAGGATGGTACGACATATGGAGGTTGCCGGTCACGAGGGACAGGGAAAGTTGCCTATACCAAGGAACTGCAGTTGAGCTCCTCTCAGCGCATCTTTTTGCTAATGGCGCAGAACTCCTTGACTAAGATCATGCGAGCGCTAAGATCCAGTTTAAAGTAAAAAGGGCTCATCATCAAAACTTTGATTGCTTGGCGGGATGTCATGGCGATCACCTTCCTTGGTGGGTTAATAACTCTCACTCCTTATACTTGCCGTATCGGAGCTTTTGACGAAAACCATAAATATTGACTGATATCTATGCGAAACATTAAACTAGCCGGACTCATCCTGCTGTCGATTCTCCTCTTCGGCACCTTCGGCTACATGGGGCTCGAAGGCAGTTCGTTCCTCGATGGGCTGTACATGACCGTGATCACCATCACTACGGTTGGCTTCCAGGAGGCGGTGCCGCTGCACGCAGCAGGGAAAATCTTCACCATGGGCTTAGTGCTGGTGGGAGTTAGTTTCGTCCTCTACGTCTTCGGCAAGGTGACGGAGGCGATAGTAGAAGGCGGATTACAAAAAGCGTTTGGGAGGATCAATATGGACAAGAAGCTGAGCAAGGTCCACAACCATTATATTGTCTGCGGTTATGGACGTATTGGCCAGGTTATCTGCCTGAGCCTTCACGACGACCATAGGGACTTTGTCGTCATCGAAAACAACCCGGAAGAGATCAAGGCGTTATCCGCCCTCGGGTATCTCTTCGTCGAAGGTGAGGCCTCCGATGACGAGGTGCTGATCCAAGCCGGCATCAAACGCGCCAAGGGCCTGATCGCCGTCGTCTCATCCGATGCCGAAAATGTCTATATCACCATGTCGGCCAAGGTGCTGAAGCCAAGTCTCTTTGTCATGGGTCGCTCCAGCGGTAAAAAGGGCGCAGACACCAAACTGCTGCGGGCTGGTGCCGACAAGGTCATTTCCCCCTACTTTATCGGGGCCAGACAGATGGCAAACATAGTATTACGGCCAACGGTTATTGATTTTCTTGATCTGACCGTGCATGGATCCCTCGGCCTACGGCTTGAAGAGCTGCAGATACCCAGCTCAGCCTCATTTGTCGATATGACCCTAATGGACTCCGGCATCAGGAAAAAATATGACCTGATCGTCGTGGCCATCAAACGGCAGGGGGACAAAGAGATGCTCTTTAACCCGAGCCACCTCACTCTCATTAAACCCGGCGACACCATAATTGTCTTAGGCGAATTCGAAAACATTAAACGACTGGAAAAAGATTTCTAACCCAGTTCAGGAACGTCGTAAGTGCCAGCCAACAAGGCTGCGCGACACTCTTATCCGCCCAGAAACTGTTTCACGAAATCAACACCCCTCTTGACGCTGGCAGATTCCTTTTCTGAGGACATTCCGCTGACACATATTCGCGTCACCCCTCAAAACACAGCATCTCCAGTGCTCTTCTTTTCCGCCGAAGCACCACGACAAGCTTCCCCAATGACCGATGGATCACCTCAATGCACACACCCTGAAAATTGCCTCTTGCACAAATTCAATAATTCGCTTAAATACTAAAACATCCTTTTCCTTGTCTTGCCCTAACTCCTCCGGTAGAATGTCGGTGATTCATCCAACGTGGCAAGCCAAAGACAATAATCCCGGCAACGACAACACTCCAAAATACGCACTAGTAAACCATGCAAATCAGAACCACACTCATCATCTCTTTTTTTCTGTTCGTGCTAGGCATTTTACCTGCGCGAGCCGCTGAACTCCCCCCTCCCACTGCCCCGCCTCAAAACTGGAGTGCCCGTGATGCCGTGCGTTTTGCCTTGAGCCACAACCCAGACAGCACGATAGGGCAAAACCGCCTCTTAGCGGCACAAGCCGCCATCGACTTGGAACGCTCGGTCATGGCGCCGCAACTCAGTCTCTCTTCGCAGTATAGTCAGACCACGTCACCGATGTACTCTTTCGGCAACATCTTGAATCAAGGAGAGTTCAACAACTCCATTAACTTCAACAACCCAGGACGGACGGACTCCCTCAGTGGCAGCGCTCAGGTGATGTATCGCCTTTTCAATGGCGGGCGTGACAGACATGGGGTCGAAGCCGCTATTGAAGAAGCCGCCGCTTCACAACTGGAGCTGTCCGCCACCCACTCCACCCTGGCATTTGAGGTCGTCAGAGCCTTTCACGGTATCAGCCAAGCCACCGAGATCATCCACGCCAATCAAGCAGCGGTAGAGGCGGTCGAGGCATCCCGGCAAACGGCTCAAGCGCGCTATGACGCAGGAGTCCTGTTGCTGGATGCCGTACTCGACCTGGAAGTTCAGCTATCACAGGCCAAAGAGAACCTGATTCAATCCCAGCACGCTTTGGCACTCGCCAAAAAAGTCTTCCAGACCCTGCTCGGCCTTGAAGACGTCTCAACAGAAATCAATACTCTTGCTGACAACAACCAGGAAGTTCCTCTCCTAAACGCTCCCGTCTCACGATTTGAGCTGAAAGCCGTTGACGCCATGATCAACGCGGCCCAAGCCAGAGTCCGCCAGGCCCAGGCTGGTTCGGCTCCGATAATCGATAGCTTTGCCGGCTACATGGTCGAACAGGGAACAATAACTGGTGGGACAGGAAACTCGTGGCAAGCTGGCGTCAAGGTACAATATGCACTCTCAGACGGTCACCGGACGTCCGCCGAAACGGCTAAAGCCGCCGCCTGGGCCGCCGAATTGCAAGGAAAGAAACAAAAACTTACGCTTGCCATCAACCTGGAAATCGAGCAGGCAAGGCTTGCGCTGCTGACGGCGGAAGAACGCCTGCTGGTTACGGAAAAAACCATTGCCCAAGCCAAGGAGAGTGCCGAAATCAATCGTCTGCGCTTCGCCGAGGGCGTAGTCCTCCCCTCCGACCTGATTGCGGTCGAAAACCGTCTGACCGATGCCAGCATCCGACGGGCAATCGCCCAAACCGCCCGGCAAATCGCCATTGCCGACTTGCGCCGCGCCACGGGCCTTCCGCAATTTACCGATTTGCCGGAAGAATCACCTGCCTCGACACCATAGCACCCCCAGAAAACACTCGAGGCAAGTTGACAATTTTCTTGCAGAACCTTCAAGATTTCCATATCGGAGCGACAGTTATGACACCACAAAGAGAATCCACTCCCCTTAATCGTCTAGCCACGACAATCCTGTGCGCCTGCCTGCTCATCTCGGTTGGTTGCGAGCAGGAAGCGCCGCATGACAGCACCACAAAAACACCCGCCGCCGGTACCGTTCCGGTGCAGACAGTCACCGTTAACGAGACCCTCTTCACCATCCAAAATGAAGTGGTGGGCACGGTGAAAGCCGTGCAGGAGGCAACCATCGCCGCCAAGATTACCGGTACAATCACCGACATGCCGGTACAGCTTGGCTCATCCGTCAAACAAGGTGACCTGCTGGTCAAGTTGAGTGCCGCTGAAATCGTCGCCCGTTTATCACAGGCCGAAACAGCTGTCAATCAAGCCAAGCGGAACTTAGACCGTGAGGAACGTTTGCTTGCCAAAAACGCCTCCACTCAAGAGACAGTCAACGCTCACTCCGATGCCTACAAGTTGGCGAAAGCCGCTCAGAATGAGGCCAGCACCATGCTAGGCTACGTCACAATCCGAGCCCCTTTCAGCGGGCAAATCTCCAAAAAAATGGCCGATGTCGGCGATCTAGCAACAGTTGGCACGCCGCTGCTGAACATCGAAAACACCGACATCGTCCAAGCCGTAGCCGCAATCCCAGAAGCGCAACTTGCCGGTATCAAGCCAGGAGATGCCCTTACCGTACGTATCCCTGCCGCAAATCTGGAGACAAGCGGCACCGTCTCCGAAATCGCCCCTACCGGCGATGCCGCTTCCCGAACCTCACTGATAAAACTAAATCTCACAGCAAACAAAGCCCTCCGCCCGGGGCAATTCGTCAGGGTCATTCTTCCCGGCACCTCGAGTAAAACACTGATGGTTCCGGAATCGGCACTCTCCACCTACGGACAGATGGAGCGTCTCTTTGTGGTGGAAAATAACACCGCCAACCTGCGCCTCATCCGCACAGGAAGCCACCGCGATGGCCAAATAGAGATCCTTTCCGGTCTCAACGCAGGGGAGCAGGTGATCATCGGCGCGAGTGATCGTCTCATCGACGGACAACCAGTCAAGGTCACGCCATGAAAGAGCATCTCTCCACAAAAACCCAGCACGGCTTTGCCGGGAGTCTCGCCTCATTTTTCATCAATTCGAAGCTGACCACGATCGGCATCATCGCCTCCCTACTGCTCGGCGCTCTGGCAGTTGCCATGTTACCCCGCGAGGAAGAACCACAGATCAAGGTACCGATGATCGACGTGCTGGTTGCCATGCCCGGTGCCACCCCGAAGGAAGTCGAAGAGCGGGTTTCCATCCCCATGGAGAAACTTCTCTATGAACTGCCAGGGGTCGAGTACATCTACTCCACATCAATGGCGGGGCAGAGCCTCCTTGTTGCCCGTTTTTTTGTTGGCGAGAGCCAGGAAAAGGCCATTGTCAGCTTAAACCAGAAACTTGCTACCAATTTTGACCGCATCCCCGCAGGCGTTTCAACACCCCTAGTCAAGCCTCACACCATCGATGACGTGCCGATCCTGGCACTCACCCTGCACAGCTCACGCTATGATCACTACACCCTGCGCCGTCTGGCC
The DNA here is from genome assembly GCA_028718985.1 of Desulfobulbaceae bacterium. Lineage (GTDB taxonomy): Bacteria > Desulfobacterota > Desulfobulbia > Desulfobulbales > VMSU01 > VMSU01. Next base: position 55,328 of record JAQUKQ010000005.1, read on the forward strand.
GCCGAGATCGACGATGCCATCAAGAGTATCCCCCTGGTAGCCGAGACCAAGCTCATCGGCGGCACCAAGCGTCAGGTCAGCGTCCTGTTCGACCCAATGCTGCTTGCCGCACGTTCACTCTCGTTAGCCGACATCGCCCCCAAACTCCAGGCTGCCAACAGACAGAATCATTCCGGTGAGATGAAAACTTTCAACCAGGAGATCACCCTGCAAACTGGCCTCTTTCTTGACTCTGCCCAAGAGATAGGCAAAATCGTGATCGGCGTCCAAAACGGCAACCCAGTCTACCTTAACGAGGTGGCCACCATTCTTGACGGCCCCTCTACGCCAAGCAGCTACGCCCTTTTTGGCCAAGGCAAAGGGGGACCGGAAGAGGCCGCTGTGACACTCTCAGTAGCCAAACGACCGGGGGCTAATGCCGTGCAAGTGGTCGAGTCAATACTCACCAAGGTCAACAGCCTGAAAGGTAGGCTTATCCCCGCCGATGTCTCGGTCAGTGTCACCAGAAATTATGGTGAGACCGCCGCCGAAAAATCTAACGAACTGCTCCTGCACATGGCCATCGCCGTCTTCGGCGTCACCCTGCTCATCCTCATGTTCCTGGGGTGGCGCGAATCCATCATCGTCATCCTGGCCATTCCCTCAACCCTGTCGCTGACACTGCTCCTCTTTTATCTCTACGGCTACACCTTAAACCGCATCACCCTCTTTGCCCTGATCTTCTCCATCGGCATCCTGGTGGATGACGCCATCGTCGTGGTCGAGAACATCGTCCGCCACAACCGCCTGCCCTCCAATCAACGGCGTCCACTCAAGGAGATCGCAATCGATGCGGTCAACGAAGTCGGCAACCCCACCATCCTCGCCACTTGGGCCGTCATTGCTGCCATACTCCCCATGGCCTTTGTCGGAGGCTTGATGGGCCCCTATATGCGCCCCATCCCGATCGGCTCGTCAGCGGCCATGATCTTCTCCCTGCTCATCGCCTTTACAGTCACCCCCTGGGCTGCCATCAGGGTATTGAAACGACACCTGCCAAAGTCTGGCGCAGAGCCGTTCGGCCAAGATGACGACCATGCGCCAAGTGACTTTTTCACCCGCCTATACCACCGCATCATGGAACCTTTGCTCTCGCATGCCGGCTGGAGGATACTTTTTTTTCTGACAATTATCTCTCTGTTGCTCGGCTCCTGCGCCATGGTCTATCTCGGGTTGGTTAAGGTCAAGATGCTGCCCTTCGACAACAAGAGCGAGTTCCAGATTATCTTGAACATGCCCGAGGGCTCGACTCTCGAGCAGACGGCCCAAGCTGCCCGGGAGATGGCAGCTGTCGCTGGTCGGGAACCCGAGGTAACCAACTACCAGGTTTACGCCGGTGCCGCATCGCCCTATAACTTCAATGGTCTGGTACGGCACTACTTCCTGCGGGGCGGGCCAACCATGGCCGATGTCCAGATCAACCTCCTCCCTAAAGCGGAACGCAAGGCGCAGAGCCACGACATAGCTAAACGAGTACGCCCGGCAATCACCGAAATCGCCAACAAATATCATGCGGCAGTTGCTGTTGCCGAAGTCCCCCCAGGCCCACCGGTACTACAGACACTGGTGGCCGAGATCTACGGCCAGACCGATGCCGAGCGGCAAAAGCTGGCAGCACAGGTCAAGGATATTTTCACCTCGACCCCAGGGGTGGTTGATGTAGACTGGTACCGGGAGCAGGAACGCTTAAAAAGCGTGATGACGGTGGATAAAGAAAAGGCGGCGCTGCACGGCATCTCAGAGGCCGAGATCACCAACACCATTGCCACGTCGCTCAAGGGGTTGCCAGTCGACCTTCTGCACCAACCGCAGGACAAAGAAGAGGTGCCGATCATCCTGCAACTGCCGGAGGCCATGCGGGCCAGGGTGAATGACCTGCTGAACATCCAACTTCGATCCGCAGATTCTGGTGTTTTTGTGCCGCTGCGTGAGTTAGTAAAAGTCAGCCAGACCCCGGTTGATCAACCTATTTATCGCAAAAATTTAAAACCGGTGATTTATGTGACAGGAGACGTGGCAGGCATAGTAGAAAGCCCAGTCTACGCCATTTTGGAGATGAACAAGAGGATCGCGGCACTCGACGGGAGAAAGTTTGGCTCAGAAAAGCAGGCGATCACCCTCTACAACCTGAAGCAGCCCTTCAGTGAAACGGAACCGGCCATCAAATGGGACGGTGAATGGCACATCACGCTTGAGGTCTTCCGCGACCTAGGCCTCGCTTTCTGCGTGGTCATGATCCTGATCTACATGCTGATGGTGGGTTGGTTCAAGGACTACTTCGTACCACTGGTGGTGATGGCGGCCATTCCCTTTTCACTGATCGGCATCCTGCCGGCGCACTGGGGGTTTGGCGCTTTTTTTACAGCTACCTCGATGATCGGCTTTATGGCGGGGGCAGGGATCGTCGTCCGTAACTCCATCATCTTGGTGGATTTCATCGAGCTACGCATCAGCCACGGCCTGCCACTGGCCGAAGCGGTCGTCGAAGCCGGGGCCATACGCTTCCGACCCATGCTCTTAACGGCTTTGGCGGTAGTGGTTGGGGCATCGGTAATCCTGGCCGACCCCATTTTTCAGGGACTTGCGATCTCACTCATGTTCGGCGAGATCGCCAGCCTCCTCATCAGCCGCATGGCGGTGCCGGTGCTCTACTTCATGCTCCAGAAGCGGCACCACGAGAAACACCCCTCTTCCTGACGAACACCCACAAGCACCTGCCGTGAGTGTAAACTGTCCAACACCCTACAGATCTCAGCAAGATGTGTGTTGCTGGACAGTTTACGCCTGATCAATGCAAGGCTTGGTCGATATCCAATAAGATTTTGACCTTCGCGCCAGCCTTGGCCATCCCCAGGATATAGTTGGTATTGATGCTTGCCCCGAAATTCGGTGGCTCCTCGATCTCAGCCGACTTAAACGACGTCACCTCGGAAACGGCATCGACCACCACACCAATCAGCTTTGACTCCTGGTGGGACTCTGATTCGACAATGACGATGCAGCTTCGATCGTTATAAGCAATCTCCTCCATGCCAAGCTTGGCACGCAGATCGATAATCGGGATAACTCGCTCCCGAAGATTGATGACGCCTTTAGCATACGAAGGGGCTTGGTGGACCTTTACGAAATCCATCATCTTGATGATCTCTTTGACCTTCAGTATATTGACCCCAAACTCCTGACTGTTGAGCATAAAGGTCAGATAACGCCCCTCCCGAGCCAGCATGGTCTTTGAAGTCCCGCCGTCGCCGTTTTTCGGCTGCAATATCTTATTGAGCACAACGCTATTGTGCATGAAGGAGGCGGTGGCCCGGGGCATCCCGGCACAAGCCACGTCGGCATACTGCGTATCGACGAAACGTTCCAGATCCACCAGAGCGCCAATACCCATGCTGTTATGCATATACTGCTGCATCTTGCCCAGATCCTCTTTGGAGGGGTAAAGATCCCCAGTCTTGATCCCCTGGGGTTCTTTCAGGACATTTTTCAATACTGGCACCTTGAGCCCCAACTTCTTCTCTGGATCCAAGAAGGCCACCGCAATTTCGGCCGCTGCATCGGGCCTCTTCTCGACAAATTTCCCCGCCTTGACCAAGAGATCGGTTAATTCATAGACCGCCTCACGATGCTGGTCGGTAAAATCATCCCGCAAGGTAACAACGCAACAGGGGTGATTGCTCCACAGTTCGTTCGACAGAAATTGCAAGTCGGCAATACCTGCGGCAATCGACTTGGTGCCGATAGGCTCAGCCACCATAAAGCCACAGGCCTCGGCGTTATCCTTCAGAAAGTCCGGCATATTCACCGGAGCAACCACCTCCAAATTGACATCAACATCATCGCCCTTCTCCAAGCTGGACTTCAACCCCACCCCATCAAAAAACATGTGGACCAGCATGTGGTGCACTGACATCTTATGAGGTATCAAGAAAGAGCGTTTGCGAAAAAAGTTTTGATACGGTTCTGCATAGTCCCCCTGATGACTGCGGACAAAGATACTGCCGCTTCGATGGGCAAAGAGCACGAGCTTGATCGGCATGCCATAGTTAAACAGATCCATGGCGATCGGTGCCAGAATAAAGGCACCATCCACCGTGCCGGTCTCAAGCGCCTTCTGCACAGGATTCCACCCCGGTAGACACTGAGTCTCTAACTCGAAATGCTTGGGTACTACCTCGCCCCGTTCAATCCAGTGTTTCAACACCCCCAGAATCAAATGATCCGTAATCTGAATATGGGCCATCCGCAACTTGACCTTTCCGGAGGCGCCAATCTTTGGACCCGCCATTGCCGCAGGATCCAACACCTTCTTGATGCCAAAGGCCTCCTCCATCTTCTCCTTAAGTTCAACTGGGCCAAATGGTTTCGCAATCAGACCATTGGCTCCTGCTTCGAGGGCAATCTTCGTTTGACTGCGATCGGACTGACCTGTCGCCATCAAAAAAGGGATTTTCTGGAATTTTTCCTGCTGCCGCATCCAAACCAGCAAGTCATAGCCCCCCATATTGGGCATATTCCAATCGCTGATCACAAAATCTATCTTATCCTGAGCCTGAAGGATTTCCGTGGCAATCTGGCCGTCTCCCGCCTCGATTATATTCTTGAAACCAAGTGATTTCAGGGTATTGATCTCAATTTTCCGCATGGTGACCGCATCTTCAGCCAGCAGAATCGTAATATCTTCAGGAATACTCATGGCGCGTAGCTCCTCAATAACAAATATGGGGACAAAGGGAAATTTTGATCACTATTGCGATAGTGTAGCAGAAAAAAAAATCAAAAGTGAACAATTTTTTCTTGCGCACCGACGAACAATCACGCCCTGATCCCATGCTCACTGACCATACGATCCATCGTGGTCAACAAGAACTCACGCTGGGTGGCGGTGGCGTAACAGGTACACGAACAGTGCAGATTTGACTCACTTCGCACCAACAGTTCAAATGAGACAAAATCATCACCCACTTCGACCGCAAAGGAGAATGGTCCACACTCTTCATGACCCAATTGAGCCCCACCAAGCATCTCTTCGGGAATCGCCAGCCAGTATAAACCTTCCACTCCGCCAACACGGCCTGTGGCATCCAAAAATTCTTTCGCTTTTTGAATCTCATCATTAGTCAACTCATTCATCAATATCTGCCGCATATTAGTTATCCTTTCTCCTTCTCCAAATTGAATGTTGTTGCTCTAAGCTAAACTCTCAGCAAATGCCATTCTCTTTTTTACCCCAACCCAAGAGGATCATCCACTCTTTCTTCAGCCGGGAAATCTCCTGATTTTTCTTTGCACTCTCGGCCGCCTTACGGTACATATTACCTAAGCGTTCCACAACAGCGCAGCTTGCTATTCTGTGGGACATCCGTTAGAGCAAAAATAGCTTCACCCGCTTTCCATATTTCAAGAATTAGCCCCTGTCCACCTGAGGAGATCTCTCATGAATGACAATTGCCTGTTTTGTAAGATCATCCAAGGCCAGATCCCGGCAACCAAGCTCTATGAAGATGCCGACATCTTGGCCTTTGCCGACATCAGCCCCCAAGCTCCTACCCATTTCTTAGTCATACCAAAACGGCACCTTAGCGGCCCCAGTGCAGCGAGTGAGGCAGACGAGGCCTTACTTGGTAAAATCATGCGTGTTGGTGCTGAAATCGCTAAAAATCAAGGCGTGGAGCAGTTCCGCCTTGTCATCAATAACGGCGCCGAGGCAGGCCAAACCGTCTTCCACCTGCACCTCCATGTCTTAGGTGGCCGGCCGATGACTTGGCCACCAGGTTGAGAGCGAATCATGCCCCCCATCATCTCCATCATCGGTAAGGCAAACAGCGGCAAAACCACCCTCCTGGAAAAACTCATCCCGGTGCTCAGGGGACGGCAGATCCGGGTCGGAACGATCAAGCACCATGTCCATGAATTCAACATGGACAAACCAGGCAAAGACACTTGGCGGCATAAACAGGCCGGAGCCAATGTCGTGGCGCTCTCCTCCCCCACGGGGCTTGGGATTATCCGCGAGACTGACCACGACACACCCCTTGACGAGATCGTCCAGCGTTATTTTGATGACGTTGATCTTGTGATCACGGAAGGGTATAAGTCTGGACCAGCCCCAAAGATCGAAATTTTCCGTCTCGCGGCCCATGACGAACCCCTTGCCAACCGAGACCATACGTGGCTGACAATTGTCAGTGACAAAGCGATGGCCTGCGACCTACCGCTTTTCACCTTGGACGACACAGCAGGACTGGCAGACTTCCTGATCAACACCTTCTCCCTCTAAAAAGGACCACCATGCTTGAATTACGATTTGTCAGAGAAAATACCGAACTGGTAAAGGCCAAGATGCTGCTTCGCGGCATGGATGTCGATAAGATCGACCGCTTTATTGCCATCGACATAGAACGCCGCCAACTGCTCTCCGAGGTCGAAGGACTGCGCAACGCACGCAAAACAACGTCCCAAGAGATTGCCGTCTTGAAGTCAAAAAAACAAGATGCAGAAGCGCTTATGCTTGAGATGCGCAAGGTCGGAGATCGGATCAAAGATCTGGAACAACGTCTGTCCGAGGTTGAGAAAGACTTGAATGCCATCGTCATGGAGATCCCGAACCTCTGCCAGGACTCCGTCCCCTTCGGCAAGAATGAGCATGACAATGTTGAGATAAAACGAGTTGGTGTACCCACCTCTTTCCCTTTCACTGCCAAAGCCCACTGGCAGCTTGGCGAAGAGCTGGGGGTGATGGACTTCGATCGTGCCGCCAAACTCTCCGGTGCCCGATTCGCCGTCCTGAAGGGCATGGCCTCGCGCCTGGAGCGGGCCCTGATCAACTTCATGTTGGATCTGCATACTCAGAAACATGGATACCAAGAGGTGCTGCCCCCATTCCTGGTCAACAGCGCCTCAATGACCGCCACTGGCCAACTCCCGAAATTCGAAGAAGACCTGTTTCGAGCCCAAGGTTGGGATCTCTACCTGATCCCTACCGCCGAGGTGCCGGTCACCAATTTGCATCGCGATGAGACCCTGAGCGAAAAAGAGCTGCCGATCAAATACGTGGCCTACACGCCCTGCTTCCGCTCCGAAGCTGGTTCCTACGGCAAGGACACCAGAGGCCTGATCCGCCAGCATCAATTCGATAAGGTAGAGTTGGTCAAATTCACCACCCCAGAGAGCTCGAATGAAGAGTTGGAATCACTACTCGCCGATGCCGAAGAGGTCCTGCAACTTCTCAAACTGCCTTACCGCGTCATCACCCTGTGTGGTGGCGATCTGGGATTCTCTTCCAGCAAAACGTACGACATCGAGGTGTGGATGCCTTCGCAAAACACCTACCGAGAAATTTCATCGTGCAGTAATTTTTTGGATTTTCAAGCTCGGCGGGGTGGCATCCGTTATCGCCCACAGGGCAGCAACAAAAGCGCTCTCGTGCACACCCTGAATGGGAGCGGACTCGCCGTCGGACGAACACTTGCCGCCATTTTCGAAAACTACCAGCAGGAAGATGGTCAAGTGGCTATCCCAGAGGTCTTGCAGCCCTATTTCACCAACAGATTTTCTTCATAAGCCTGTGAGGAAAAGGAACAGACGATGACACACGACAAATCGCCTGGTGGAAATGACGCCTTTGCGCTCTTCCCAGACTTGATGAAAGATGTCGTCAAGGTCAGCACGCAACAAAGCGGCGCGCCAAGGCCTAGCAGTGTGCAAAGAAAACAGGCCGTTTCGGCCCTTGCCACCAGCACCACTGTCACGCCTCCGCCACCACCAGACATCAGGTGGCTGTCTGACGGAGGGGAGGGGGAGAAAGCACAGATTGCGAAGGGCCCTACCGCCTTAGTTCTCATGGCAGGAGATGGCCGGCAGGAGATTTCGAAGACCTTTCAGGAACTTGGCTACTCCATTGAACTCGCAAGTTCACAAGCTGAAGCGATCAGAAAAGTCACAGCTCTTGACTTTGCCGCCGTTGTCGTAGATGCCAGCTTCATAAGGGTCCCTCTCGCAGAATCAGCGTTCCACCGCTTCATGAAATGGCTGCCCATGCCGAAGAGACGCCCCATCCATTATACCTTCATCGGACCGCAGACACATACCCTCTACAGCTTGGAAGCGCTTAGCGAAAGCGTCAACATGGTGGTCAACGAGGGTGATCTCAAACACTTTGATGTACTCCTCCGCAAAGGTTTACTCGAACACAAGACCCTTTTCCAGCCATACATGGCGCGTCTCGCTCAACACAAAAAAAAATCCGCTCCATAACCTCAAAAGAAACTGGCCTGAACATCATCAAAGAGTTTTTCCCTTTGCACTTGCCATTTCAGAGGATCCTCATAGCCCTGCACACCATCATCGCTATGCGAGAGATCAAGATCATATACCGGCACCGGATTTTTCTTGCGGTCATCGTAAAAAACCCGCACCACCGGCCTCAACACATCGTCAGTTGAGCCGATAACCACGCCAATCCGTTCACTCTCGAGCTTCACACAGGCACCGATCGGATAGACCCCAATGCTGCGGATAAATTGATAGGTGAGCTCTTTGTTGAAGTGGAACTCACTCCACTCATAGAGCTTACGCAGCCCTGCCACCCGATCAATCCCCTTCTTGTAGCAGCGATCTGAGGTGAGGGCATCGAAGACATCGGCAATGGCGGCCAGCTGTGAGCCAAAGGTGATCTTATCGCCTTTCAAACCATGAGGGTAGCCATTGCCATCGAATCGCTCGTGGTGATGCAGCCCAATATCATACGACTCCGCCGGTAAGCCTTCTGTACTCCGCAAGATCTTTGCCGAATACTCCGGGTGTCGCCTCATCACTTCAAGTTCGCTTTCGACAAGCTTTCCGGGCTTATTGAGAATAGTCAATGGCACCAAGGTCTTGCCTAGATCGTGGAACATAGCGCCGATCGCAAGATCCATCGTTCTTCTGTGCGGAATCTGATTGGCGTTGCAAAAATTTAGGATATAGGCGCCGACACTGACCGAGTGCATCAAGGTATACTCATCCTTATTCCTGATCTTGGTGAGCAAGAGCAAGGCATCTTTATTCCTGCTGATCGACTCATTCATTTTATCGATCAGAACATAGGTCCCTTCCGTTTCCAGCGCCTTGCCCTGACGAACGTCCTCCATGGCCTTTGCCATGACAGTCGTGGCCTGTTTCTTGATATTTTTGGCCACCTGCAACTCTTCCGTAAACGAGACGGTTGCGGCCGGGGTCGTTCCATTTTTCGCCATGGAGTGAAGAGCCTTGTCGACTTCCCTCTTCACCTCAAAGGCTGATTTGGCATCACGGACATCGCGCCCCCTATCGGTATCAATATAGACCTCCTGCACCCCCATCGAACTCAATATGTCGATAATCCTCCTGTCTTTGATCATCAGTTGATCCACTCTCAGGCTGTTTTCTCGCCACTCACAATTAAAATCATGAACGAAAATCCCTGGCTCAAGTTGCTCAACCTTTACTTTTTTGATCATCGTCAAACTCCATTCGCTGACAGATTTACTCTCTTAAAGACAACACAGGCCGTTCAATGCTGCACAACAGGCCTTCCGCTTACTGCATCCGATCCCAGATCGACTTGATATCCTTACCATAATTAAGCAATGTGTCGACGGGGAGGATAAAATTAACGTCAAGCTGCACCGGTTGATTGATACCGAGCGCTCCAGCAGCACTCACTCGGCTAAATGTCCCCATAGCGGCATCATAGCGAAACGGCAGAGGTCTGGCAGGATGGCCATCTACCTGCATGGCAACCACCAGATTCTCAGCCTTACTATCCAAATTGATCGACATCGACTTATAGACAAAATCCTGCAAAGCGGCCGCGGCAAACTCCAACTGGCCAAGTTGCGGAGCATCCGCCGGAACACCTGTGGTGATCAAATCATGCACCGACATGCGAAGAGTGCCGCCCGCTGAGGCAGGAGAGTGAAGCAACCCGCCGACAACTCTGAGCGCGCCATCATTATACGACAGAGGGATACGACCATTGAGTATCCCTTTACCACTAAACTTGCCGATCCCAAGTTGAGCAAACACCTGGGCAAGACTGAGGCGTTCGCAAGAGAGATCAACTTCAAAATTTTGGCTGCCGGGAGTAAAACGTAAGGCTGAGGCACGAACAACCCCATCGCCCCACTTGGCAGAGGCCTTTTCGACAAGCAGACCCCGATCACCTTCCAGGCGCAGGGCAAAGGCACCTTCAGTCAAACGGAACTCCCCAAACTTCGCCTGTTGGAAGCTAAATTGCGCCAACTCGCTTCGCAGGCCAGAAAGATCCGGCACCGACAAACTCCCTTCTATACCGCTCACCTCCTGAGCCAGAGACGCATTAGCAAAGAGGCCATCCTTGACAGCCATTGCAGCGCTGGCTTCACGTTGCCCATGCCGCAGCTTAAACCTCGCCTGCCCGGTGAGCCTGCCGCCGACGACGACCTTTTCAGGCAAATCGACGAACTCAGCTAAATCGACATCGTCTAAGTTCAAACTCGGCAGGTAGAGATCAATGGAAAACTCAGCACCTTGCCGCACAGGATCAAATCCCACGTCCCCCTTGATCAACAAACTATATTCAGACAGACCGACACTATGGACATCTCCGACAAAATCACAGGCAGACTGCCCCTGTTGCCGTAACGTCAAAGCCAACCCACCAAGCGTTTTGCCGTGGGCTTTCAACTCCGTC
>JAQUKQ010000006.1 GCA_028718985.1 Desulfobulbaceae bacterium
TGCTGCGGATTGTTGAGGCCTTCATCAGGGTGATGCCCTGCTTCAAATGGGCCTCAAGGCGGAGGTCGTCCTCGATGGAGATTACGTCAGGATCATCGGCCAACCTCTCCAACCCGCTCGCGCTTACCTCTGCCCCGAAACCGGCGATATAGACAAAGTTGGCCCGACTGTCGACCTCACCTTTGGCAAACTTCTTGAGATAGGTGTTAACCTTGTCGCTGACCTCATTTCTCCGTTGCTGGCGGAACGTGAGGTCTTTGATGGTCTGGACTTTCTGCCCCAGGCCGGTTTTCTGGCTGGTCTGTTGACTGGCATCCATTAGACGGACAATAACCCGGGTTTTTGGTTGGCCCTCGCGCAGTCGTTTCAGGACCCTGCTCGTATCTTTGATTTTTGTTTTTGTGGCCAGTCGCTGAAGGATCGGGGAGTCTGTTGACCGTCCTTGCGCCGTGAGCGGGAAAAGTAGCCATAGCAGCAAGGAGATCAAGAGCAGAGACAGGCCGATAGGGCGACCATTTCTTTTGTTTAGGAGTCTTACGGAGTCTGATGGCTGCTGCATATTGATAGCACTTTTATGGCTTGAGTGATGCGGTTTGTTCCCCGTTGCACTCTACGTTATTGCTTGTAAAAATCACTCTTGCTTGCTCCACAGATGGGACACTTCCAATCCTCTGGCAGGCTCTCAAAAGGGGTACCTGGCTCTATGCCCCTATCGGGCTCACCAAGTTCTGGCTCGTAGACGTAGTCACAATGTTGACAGACGTAGTTATCCATGGGCGTTGTTCCTCTTTTTGTCGAGAAACTGGTTGATGGAAGGGGACTCGATTCTTCATCAATAAGGTCTTACAGCATTTGGTGCAGAAGTGGTAGGGTAATGAAACTTAATACGATGCCGATGCCAACCAGTGCCGCGGTAAGCCTTGGAGAGAGATTTGCCAGAATTGCCAAGGCTCCGGCGGAAACCATCGGTGGCATGCCGGATTCAAAGATCGCCACTTGTGTGGCCTCACCACCAAAGCCCATGATTCTGCAAAGCACGAGGGCTGTCAGCGGGGCGGCAACTAATTTTATCGAGAGGCCGATACCGAGCTGGGAAATGACCTCTTTGTTGAGTTGCAGGGTGAGCTGAAACCCTACCGCAACCATAACCAGTGGTACCAGGGTGGCGGCGAGAACCTTGAGCAGGCCTACCATGACGGGAGGGTAGGTCAACGATTTGACGGTAAGGGCAAGGATGAGGGTGATAAACGGAGGGAAAGAGACAATTTTTTTGACGACATCCCGCAGCGTTCGCTGATTACCTTCGGACCCATAAAAGGCCAGGATGGCCGAGCCGTAGGTGGCGAGCGCCAGGAAGGAGCCAAGTTGGTCGTAGAGGACGGCATAGGGGATCGCCTGCTCCCCAAAAAAGGCCTTGACCATCGGGATGCCGAGGAACGAGGTATTCCCCAATGGGATCAAGAGGAGCAGGCAGCCGGTGGTGCTCCGGTCCCACTTGAGAAACTTGGACACGAGAAGTATTGCCGAAGCCGATAACAACAGCATTGCCCAAGGCATGAATGCTGGTATTAGGAGGTCTTGGGAGAACAGCAGCTCAGGAATTTTCAGGAGCACCAGGGCTGGCAGGGAAACATAAATGACAAAGACATTTAAGACCCTTCCGGTTTCTGCGGGAAAGTCTGGAGTCCGCTTCATGGCCATGCCAATCAGCAGACAGGCTATGGTGACGACAAAATTTTCCATATAACGATTTGGCAGTAGTTATTGGCGAAGATTTTTCTGGATATCACTGAGCTCTAAATTAAGCGCTTGGACGGATTGCAAAATTTCAAGAAAGGATAAGCCAAGCGAGATCATCATGAGAATTAAGCTGCAGCCGAAGATTACCTTGCCGGCAAACAAATGATCCGCAAAAATGACAAACAGGCATAAGACGCAGGAGAAAAGGCTGGCGACACCGAAGGCCTGCATGTTCCTTATCAGATAGAGCCTTCGTCGCAGGCTCGCTATCTGGTTGACGAGGACGTCATCGGCTCTCTCCTTGTATTGGGAATGCAAGGTTCGAATGCGCCCGGCGATCGTGTTGAAGCGATTGGTATAGGCTACCAGCAACAGGGAGATGGCGGGAAAGAGCAAGGCTGGAGTGGTTAAGGTGATTTCCATGATCGCGCGCTATAGGGGGATTCTCAGAGCAGAAGGGAGACGAAAAGCTTGGATGCCGAAAAACTGTATCGGTCGGGGAGGCCGCCGCGCAGGTAGATGTCGTCTTCAATCCGGGTCAGGATGCTGGTCATAATCACTTCATACCCCATATTGAGATAGTTTTCATCTCCCATGTCGTTGGTCAAAAGCAGAAGCTTGCCCTCTTGGTCCCGGCTGGTCTTCATCCGCCAGTTGGCATGGCTGATGTTGTGGTGCAGTCTCTTGAGGCGTTCGACCGGCATCTGCAGGCCGACCAGAAAACTTCGTTTTTCTGTCACGCCATAGACTTCGCGAATGCTTCTGGTCAGCCCGAGGGCAAGGGTGTAGACCCGGTCTCCTGTAGAATTGGGATTAAAGGCCTGTTCTAGCAACTCGTGGGAAGGGGTGTTACGGAAGCGGTCATCGAAAGGGGGGCAGCCATGGAATATCTGCTCTATCTTCCTCTGGCGTCGGTCGAGATCTAATTCATAGCGCGGATTCTTGGCGTAGAGCCGCTTGGTGAATTCCTCAAGGGAGTGGAGAAACTCCTCCTGGTGGTAGAGGAGGAGAGTCACCTCTGTGGGGCGAAGTGCCATTTTTAAGCGTGGCCCACAGCCTGTGTTCAGAAGGAAAATCAGCAGGAGAAGAGGGGTGATCGCCGGACGAATCCCGCTTCGCATGCAAGATAGTGCAAGCAACGGTCCATGGGCTCTCGTGGTATGGTCGGTCAATCCCATTGTCGGGGTGATGTCTCCTGAAGATTCTGCTTGGCAGGCTTTCCGCTTTAGTCCAAGGCATTTTTCTGTGATCCAACAGGCGCATGCTTGCCGAAAATGTGTGTGCTGCCCCCTTTTACTGCTCAGGAGTTGAGCATATGTTTGATTCTGTCCAGCACACGATGAGCGGTTTCATCCTTAGAGAGCAGGGGGAGGGGTGTTTGCCCGCCGTTTTTGTCGATGATGGTGATCTGGTTGGTGTCGGAGGCAAAGCCGGTGTCGTGGCCCAGGATGTCGTTAACGACGATCAGATCGAGATTTTTTTGGAGCAATTTGCGTTGACCTTCCTCGAGGTGCTGGTCGCTTTCAGCCGCAAAGCCTACCAGGATTGGCGAAGTCGACGCTCCTTTTCTGTTGCCCAATTCGAGCAGAATATCGGGATTGGCGGTGAGGCCAAGAGTCGTTGCCTCTGCGCTGTTTTTTTTGATTTTTTGAGGGGAGCTTTGTGTTAGTCGGAAATCTGAGACAGCGGCACTTTTGATGATGACCGTGGCGGTTGGATAATGCTCACTGACGGCCTGTTGCATTTCGAGAGCGGTACGCACCTCGACCAGTTTGACACCCCATGGCGGGGGAATAGCGGTTGGTCCGCTCACCAGAGTGACAATAGCCCCTCGTTCTTTGGCGGCTCGGGCTAGGGCGTAGCCCATCTTGCCGGTTGAGCGGTTGCTCAAGAAACGCACAGGGTCAAGTGGTTCTTGTGTGGGGCCTGCGGTCACCAGAAAATGCTGGTTTGCCAGGTCTTGGGGTGAGAGGGCGGTGGCGATGGCTGCCTGGGCGCATGGCCATTCCGGCAGGCGCCCAGGGCCTTGATCGCCGCAGGCCATGGCTCCGCAGGCTGGAGGGATGATGGTGTAGTGTATCTCCTTGCAGCGCTCGATGTTCCGTTGGCTGGCCGGGTGCAAGTACATAGCGCTGTTCATGGCCGGGAAGATCAATACCGGCGCTCTGGTTGCCAAGGCGATGCAGCCCAGCAGCGTGTCGGCCATGCCGTTAGCCAGGCGGGCGATAGTGTTGGCGGTGGCAGGAGCGATCAGCAGCAGATCGCATTGCTTAGCCAGGGAGATATGGGGGATGCTTTCGGGGTTGGTTGAGGTGAAGATGTCGCACTCAACCGGGTGGCCGGAGAGGGCGGCAAAGGTCAGAGGAGTGACAAACTTTGTTGCCGCCTCAGTCATGATAACCGTTACTTCGGCGCCATCCTGGCGGAGTGCTCTGATCCAATCGGCTGCTTTATAGGCGGCAATACCTCCGGTAATGCCAAAGAGGATCTGCTTGCCTGCGAAAGGTGTTGCCATGGCTATTCCTTAATATAGAGGCCTTGCGATTGATGGCAAGGCCTCTGCCCGGCTCGGCTTCTTTAGTAACTGCTACCAGTGCCACCAGCAACGAGATCTTCTGCCATGTAGGCAAAGACTTTGGTGCTGGTGCCGAGCTCACCGGCGTAGATGGTGATCATGCAGTTTTTGTTGGCCTTGGTGAAGGCCATGAGCATGTTTTTGTAATGGGCCTCGCCGGTAAGTTTCCAGCCGTTTCTCTCCATTGACTGGGTGAAGAAATCGGTCAATGATTCGGCCTCCAGGCGCCCGTAGAGGGCGACAATGCCGCCGTTGAAAGAACTGGTGTTGATGATCAGGGTTTTACTGCTGTCGAGTTGCAATTCGTTTGGCACCTCGAAATCTCTGAACTTGGTCGGGAAATAGGTTTGACTGGTGTTGGTGCCTTCCTGCTGACTGGATCCGCCTAAATTCATGCCAGTGCAACCGGCAAGCAAGAAGACGAGCAGGGTTGCGATAAGGCCCTGGTAGGGTAGTGATTTGCAGTGGATCATTTGGCTTCCTCCTTTGGGATCATTGATTTGTGATGGCTTAGCTCTTGTGCGATTCTTGTGAGCATGTGCTTATTCTATACTAAGGTTTTTTACTAAAATCCAGCGAAAGGTGTCTTGGCTGCAATCCTTGCCATGGCAAGGATTATCAGGTAAAGGGTGTACTTGTGACGGATGATGCTGTTGATCTGTCACGGGTGGTGCTTGTCTTGCCGTGCCGTTGGGCTGCGTGGAGGCATATTCTGGACATGATATGCACGCTGCTCGTTTCTATCTAATTGATCTTAAAGAATTTACTGTAAGGATTGCCTGGTGTCAAAAAGAAAAAAAAATATTCCACTACCGCAACTCAGCCCAAACATTTTTGTCGTGGATACCCATTGCCACCTTGATATGGCGGCCTACGATGACTGCCGACTGGTGGTGCAAGAATCCCTGGCGGCTGGGGTAAAATACATTCTGACCGTTGGTATCGACTTGGCAAGTTCGAAAGCTGCAGTCACTCTGGCGGACGAATTCCCCGGCGTCTATTGCTCGGTTGGGATTCATCCGCATCATGTTGTTGGTGTTGAGGAGTCAGAGTATCGAGAAATTGCCGCACTTGCCAGACATCCGAAAGTGAAGGCGTATGGTGAAATTGGCCTGGATTACGCCAGGGATTATGCCCCGCATGATGTTCAGATCAAGCATTTCGAGAGGCAGATTGCCCTGGCCAAGGAGTTGTCTCTGCCGCTGATTATTCATGACCGGGAGGCCCATGATGATGTCATGGCAATCCTTAAGGCTGCTCTGCCAATGCCTGCCGGTGGTGTGATGCACTGTTATTCCGGAGACATGCAACTCGCGGAGGCGGCGATTGATCTAGGTTTTTTGTTGTCGATTCCAGGTGTTGTCACGTTTTCTAAGGCCGAGATGATGCACGAGGTCGCAAGAAATGCACCACTCTCCTCTCTGCTTATCGAGACGGATGGGCCGTATCTGGCCCCGGAACCGTTCCGGGGGAAACGCAATGAGCCGGCCTATGTCCTCTATACTGCTGCGAAAGTCGCCGAACTGCGTGGGGTATCTATCGATGAGGTGGCCCGACAGACTTCGGCCAACGCTATGCGTTTGTTTGCGATTAGGGAGGCTAGCTCATGAGCTCGCCGCAGAATCGCCTGGCGGAGGTTCGAGAGCGGATTTCACTTGCCGCAAGACGGTCAGGTCGGCAGGCTTGCGATATCACCCTTGTTGCGGTGAGCAAGCGGGTGACGGTCTTGAGTTTGCAGGAGACGATCGCTGCAGGTCAGGGTGTTTTCGGGGAGAATTATCTGCAGGAGGCAGCTGAAAAAATTGCCGCTTTGCCAGCAGTGACTTGGCATTTTATCGGAGGGCTACAGTCGAACAAAGCGCGGCAGGTTGCCGAACTCTTTCAGGTTGTGGAGACAGTTGATCGCATCAAAATCGCTCAGGCCCTCGAAAATCAGCTCGTCGCTCTAGAAAAGAGTCTGCAGGTTTATGTGCAAGTCAATATTGGCCGTGAGGGGCAGAAGTCTGGGGTCTTGCCTGAGCATGTTGAGGCGTTGGTTGCAGGAATCAAAGCATGTCCTCATCTTGTGCTTGCCGGGCTGATGGCGATGCCGCCTTATCACCCTGATCCTGAAGCTAGCCGGCCTTTTTTCCGTCAGATGAAAGGGCTGGCGGATGATCTGCTTCGACGTGGGGTTGTCTCACGACCCTTGGGTCTTTCTATGGGGATGTCGGCTGATTTTGAAATTGCCATTGAGGAGGGTGCGACCGTGGTGCGGGTGGGGACTGCCCTGTTTGGGGAGAGGGTATAAGGTGCCTGTTTATTGCGTCGTTTTTTTTTGTTGGTTGAGGTATTGGCGGAGCTGGTCAAAGGAGCAACCATGGGCGATGACCGGGATGTCCTTCCCTTTGACCTGGTATTCACAGGGAACGAAATAGGTCGATAACAGTTTTGGGTTGAGCACGGACGCAGTTTCGTTCCCGAGCAGGAGGTCTTTGCCAAGGGTTGAGGTGATACCTTCCAGCCTGAACGCCACATTGACGGCGTCACCGATGACGGTATGATCCCGGTTGCCGTCCACCCCGATATTGCCGATGACCGCTTCACCGGTGTTGATCGCGGCCCCGATGGTCAGCGGCCAGGGTAGGTCGCCGGTCTTCTCGCCCAATTTGGTCGTCATAGCAGCGATTTGCAAGGCACAGGTCAGGGCTTGGTTGACATTCTGGCTTGGGTTTGCATTGTCAACCCAGAGTGCCATGACGGCATCGCCGATGAATTTGTCGACACGGCCACCATATTTCTGGACGAGGCTGTCGGTTTGTTTGCTCCAGGTTTTAATGATATCGGAGATTTTTTGGTCACCTATCCTTTCTGATAGACTGGTGAACCGACGGATGTCGCAAATCAGGACAGTAACCTTTGTCTTGGTCATGAAGGCCACAGTCTGCTCTTCATCATCAGTGGTGTTGGTCGGGGGGATGATGCAGTAGTCCTGCAGAAAGGTCAGCGTCGATTTGCTGCCAATTTGAATCAGGTCTCCAGAGCGGAGCGGGGTTGGTGCGTATATCCTGTGGCCATTAACCATGGTGCCGTTGGCGCTGCCCATGTCGATGGCGTTGACAGTGCCGTTTTCTTCGATCTGGAGCATGGCGTGTTGGCGGGAGACCCAGGTGTTGTCGAGGATAATGTCATTTGTGTTGGCACGGCCAAGGCGGTAGGTTTTTTTTTCTGTCAGCGGCCAGTTCTGGACCACACTGCCTTTGGCGTCTAACAGAGAGAGGGATATTGGTGCGAAAGTCATCGAATCCATCGCGTTACACTTGGGCTGGGAGAGGTATGTGGTAGATGGATTTTGGCATGCTGGTTATTGCGCCATGGTGGTCAGAGTTGTTTGAGAGAGGCTATGCCTGCGTGATAAGGGTGTACAACTCTTCGGCTGTTGGGAAATGGCCGGTTTTTTTCTTGGAAAAGATTTCTGAACCATTGACCGCAACATCAAGCACACCTCCTGAGCCTGCGATCAATTCAATTTCCGCCTTGAGTACTTCGTGTAGTTTGTCTCCCAAACTGGAAGCCTTGGGGAGATAATTTCATTGCGCGCAGTACGTTATTGTTATTTTCATGACAGGTTTCCCGTGAATCTTTATGGAGGGAATTTTTCTCGTTGTGTTTCTGCTGAAGTGTCCGCGTCGGTGCAGCGCCAGGGGAAGTCGCACGACGCTAAACACCTCTTTAGCATATCAGAGAATGATTTCCTCTGGTAGGGAATTTTTTGTTGTCTGCTGCCGAATGATTCATGAAGAAGGAGCGACTCTTGATCGTTTCCTGGACTTTTTTCGTATGGGCCTGTTTTACGCAGTTAGCAATTGACATCGCATGGGGAACTTTATTTAATAAAACGTGACTGACTTGCAGTCCCCGGACCTGCAGGGGAGTTTAAACCGAGATTTGTTAAGGGATGCTTGGCAATCGGTGTTTTTTGTTCCTGATCAATCGACGACCCGGATTAGACTTTGGTGTTTGGATATGTTTGATGGAGGTTTGTGCATGGAGATCAAATACAGCGAAGGGCTTGAGTTTGAATGTGATGGGGAGCAACAGGCGGACGAGTTGTTGCTGCCACAAGAAAGTGGTTCCACCCAGCCCCTGGTGGCCGAGAAAGAGGAGGCCTTGCGGCAAATTCTGCGTCACGGCTTTCGAGTGCCTGTGGGCCAGTCGCAACAGATGTTTATGACCTTTGCCGGGGATTCTTATGTGGTGTTTAATTTGAGCGCCAACGGGGTAGGTGTTTACCTCAATAGGGCAGGTCAGTTTGAGGTGGAGACTCGCTTGCAGGGTGCCTCGTTGTCGATCGCGGGGCAATCATTTGCGGTGGATGGGACTGTTGTTCATCTCTCCAATGATGGCGCACATTATCTCTGCGGGATTGAGTTGACGGATATGACGCCTGCGTGCCAGGCGGCGGTACATGACTACCTGCAGAAGAGTAAAAGTGCCTTGTTTACTTCGTGACTTGGTTATTAACGCGTCAACGGGTTCGCTCAAAAAGTGAAACATTTAGGACTCTGGGTTCATTATGCCTGAAAAAACAAAACAATTTGATATTCTTGGCGATATCTTGAATGACGCCCACACTGGCGCGATTCGAGGGATGGAAGAGTTGACGAAACTGATTCACGCCAGTTCCGGTGAGCTGCTGCCGAAAACGGCTCTGAAGGTCTCGGCCGAGAAGAAAAAGAAGCGTAAAGCGAGCAGGCGGCATAAGACGACGCATTATTTGACGGAAGAGGTTTTTGGCAATCTTGGTGAAGCGAAGACCGATGTCAGGGATTTCTTGCCGGAGGCCGCCAAGTCAAAGGCGACAAAATCGAGGATTATCGAGAGTGCGATTACTGTGGTGTTGCAGGATTTTGAGGCAAAAGGCAAGGATAGTGCGCTAATTCAGGAGTTGCTTAAGAAGAAGAAAAACAATGGTGCTCTGGAAGGTTAAGTCCGCGAATGTAAGTTAAGACTAGGAGTTGAGGCGATGATTATAGTCTGTCCACATTGCAAAAAGCAGCATAATATTGATGAAAAGGCCATTCCGGCCCATGTCAAGAAGGCGAAATGCAAGTTTTGCGGCAATCATTTTGCGCTCGATTTCGCAGATGCCTCAGTCCCCGTCGAGCAGATTGCTAAGAAGGAAGAGGGCCCGAGAAAGATTAGTGTGTCCCTGAGCAAGGGAGGGGTGGGCAAGACGACAACAGCGGTTAATCTGGCGGTAGGCCTATCTCTGGCCGGCTTCAAGGTTCTGCTGGTGGATACCGACACGCAGGGGCAGTCGAGTTACATGCTTGGGGTCACACCCAAGGCAGGCTTGACGGAATTGGTGACTGGTGAGTTAAGCCCGGAAGAGACCATGGTTCAGGTGCGGGAACGCTTATGGTTGTTGGCTGGCGGGAAGTCGTTGGCCGGTGTGAAACGCTTAATTGGTCGAAAAGATTTTGGCGGTGAACTGACCTTGTCGGAGACCCTGACCGGGCCAACCAAGCATTTCGATTATGTGATTGTCGATACCTCTCCCGGTTGGGATCCGCTTACGGTTAATATCTTGTTCTATGTGAACGAGATATTGACGCCAGTTTCTCTCGAAGTGATGTCGATTCAGGGATTGGTCGAATTTTTAAAAAGTGTGGCTTCAATCCAGAAGTACCGTCCTCAGGTTGCTCTCAGGTATATTTTGCCGACTTTTCTTGATATGCGGGTGAAGAAATCGGTTGGTATCCTGGAGAAGATACAGGAACTCTATGGGAATAACGTCTGTGCGCCGATCCGCTATAATGTCAGACTGTCTGAGGCCCCGGCCTATGGGCAGAGCATCTATGAGTTCGCCCCAGGTTCGCCGGGGGCGAGTGACTACCGTGAACTGGTGCGGAAGGTCGCTAATAATAACAAATTGTTCCGTTAATGGAAGGGGTAGGGCGTGGTGGTCTGCGTCTCCCATGGTTTGGTGAAAAATAAGTGAAGTGTGTTCGTTGTAACACTGAAAATCGAAGGGCAAACGCTCATTGTGAGAAATGCGGAGCGCCGTTACAGTTTAAACGGCGCTCCGATTTTTTTCGTACCCGTAAAATTACGATTATTCTCGCTGTGTTTCTTGTTTGGCTGTGTTCCTTTGTGCTGATGTTCCGTGAGTCGCTTTTCCCCGGTTCTGTGGAGAGAGCTACGCTCTCTGCGGAACAACGCCAAGCGATTAACGACAGGAACTCGGCCAAGCGCAAGGAGATGAGTGCCAAGTTGCAGGAGGTTATGGCCGCAGCGGAAAAACAGGCGGCGACGGGGAAGGGTCAAGCCGAAAAAGTGCCAGCCGCTGATGAAAAGCCGCTTGAGCCACAAGTTGCCTCTGTATTGCGTGCCGGCTGGGTGTCTATTGCCGACCCGTGGGGACATTTGGTGGCCAGGACCCGTGCTGCCCTGATCAAGGGAAGTTGGTTGGCTTTGCCGACACGGACGGCCTATGCCGGTTACCAGTGGACTTTCTCAAGGGATAGTGGGGTCGTGAATGAGATCGATTCTGGTGTCTGGAGGCCTGGTGATGCAGTTGGGCTTTGGCACCTTAGCGCCAGCACCTCGGCGGCGGATGGTTTGTCCCTCTCTCCTTGGAGTTCTGGGGAGCCGTTACTCTGGATGAGTCTTGACTCTCAGCGTGAAATTTCCGACATTCGATTGGTGCCGGGGCTACGTCAGGGGGATTTTGTTGCCTGTTCCCCTCCAGAGGGGATCGATGAAAATGGTGTTTTTCTGCAAGGATCAAATATCGTCGGCTGGTCTTTTGGCCCCTGGCTTAGCAGTGTTTATTTGTGGGGTGGAAAGAGTGAGGCAGAGCTTGAGCCGATGACTAACGTTCACTCTTTTTACGCGGCGACCTTTGCTAAGGGGCGGGAGGAGAAGTTTGCAGGAGCGCTTGCCCTTAAGGAAGAACACACCGATCTGGAGCGTTTGGCTGCGTTGCTTGCAGGGTTTGCCGAGAGGCCGAAATTGGCTTTGGAGGATACGCCGCAGTATCTTACGCCAGGTGAGGTCGTCAAACAGATTCGTCAACTCGTTACGCAGCTTTTGCGGAGCGGACAAGGCGCCCAGCTTGTGGGGCTTTTGGATGATGGCGTTCTTCTTGCGATTGGCGACTTGAAATTGCTTCTGGATATTGTGCCTGCCATTACCGCCAATCAAGGCTTCGAACCCGCTATTCAAAAAATCGAGAGTGTCGGACGTCAGCTGGTTGAAAGGGGCGGCGTTGATGTCCCGGCTGTCAATGAGGTTCATCTCAAGCTCTATCAAGAGTGGCTGCAGTCTCTGGTGACGGTGAAGGCGGTGAGTGAGGCGGTTACGGTTTTGATGACGGCAAAGGCCTTTTACCCTAACGACCCGTATCTCCATCTCCTGGCGGTGGAGTTGGCACTCTTACAGAATGATTGGCAAGAAGCGGAGAGGCTTTTGGCCATGATGCAGTATCCTGCCAGGTTTCGAGATCGCTACGAGTTGTTGTCGCGCCGCATTTCGGAAATGAAGGGCGATGAAGGTACCATTGTGATTCGTTTTCAGCCGGGTGGAAGTCGTATCCCCTTGGCTGCAGGCTTAAATCAAGCCCTGCGCCAAAATTTTATTGTGGACACTGGTGCGTCGATGGTGACGATCCCTTCTGCTACGGCGGAATCCTTGAATCTGCAGATGGTGCAGGGACATCACGGCGGCAGGCGAACGGTGTCGACTGCCGGGGGCATGGTCGATGCCTACGAGGTGTTGATTGAGAGCGTCGAGATCAATGGCTGGGTCGAGCACAATGTCGGTGCTTTGGTAATGGATATTCCCGGTCAGCCGGGTGTGGGGCTGCTCGGACTGAATTATCTCGATCGGTTCAAGGTGAGCTTAAATAGTAACGAAGGGAAACTGACCTTACGCCCCAAGTGATGACGCACTGTGTACGGTTATTCCATGAGGGCCTTCATGGAGAGTCAGGTGGTAGAAGGCAAGGGATTTAAACAGGGGGCGGCCGAAGTAGAGGAGCTCTTCCGCAACACTCAGTCGGCGGAGTTGGATGGCCCGTTGGCGGATTTTCAGGTCAAGAGAGACGATTCGGCCAATTTCCGTCTGTGTTGTTGAGTTGCAGGTTGTTATGAATTCTGCGGCGAGAGCGGCGATTTTGGCAAACTCACAATGCTCTTCTTGGATGGTGATCAACTCCCAAAGATCGTCATTGGCAGGAATGATATCGTGACGGCTCAGGCAGTGTTGGTAGATGACTTGGGTAAGATCCGCCGTTTCCCAGCACTTTAGTAAACGGCACTCCAGCGGACGGTTGGCGTAGATTCCGCAGAGATTCTGAGCCTGATCGAAAAAATGACAGGTCCAGGAGTCGTCTTGGCCTGCCAGTTTGATCAGTTCGGAGCGAGAGGGCTCGATCGTGTTAACAAGTGGTGAGAACACTGGTTCGCCTGCCCGGATGGTGATCAGATCAGGTATGGTAAGATGCCGGCCATCGATAAGTGGCAGATCTTCGGTGTGTAGGGCTGGTCCTCCTTTGCTGCAACACGTTCCGCAACGCTTGCAGGATCTCATTCTGCTCATCGCTTTCTATCTTCCTGAAAATCTAGTTGTGTGCCGTGGCGGATAACTGACTGGCCGTGCTGCTGGCCAGTTCCTTAATTTCCACAAACAGGGCAACGCTGCAAGCGTTGGATCTTCTCTAATCCGCAGGCCTCAAGCAAGGCCTCGTCTCTAAAGATAGCTTCTGTTGGCCCGTCGGCGGCAATTTTTCCACGATGAAAAACGATTGTCCGTGTACAGAGATCCATCACCATGTCCAGATCGTGGGTGGCAATAATCTTTGTGTGTTGGAATGATTTCAGGAGATTGATCAATCGGCGGCGGGCGGCGGGGTCGAGGTTCGAACTTGGTTCGTCCATGACAAGGATATCCGGCGACATGGCTAGCACTGTTGCGATTGCCACGGCACGTTTTTCGCCACCGGAAAGATGATAGGGCGGTCGATTATGCAGGGCGGAGGCTCCAACCCGTTCCAGGGCTGCTTTGACCCGGGACTCGACTTCGTCAGCAGGCAAACCGAGGTTTAAGGGGCCAAAGGCGACATCTTCGTGTACTGTCGGCATGAAAAGTTGGTCGTCCGGGTCCTGGAAGACCATGCCTACCGTTCGGCGGATCTCTTGTAATGTCTCTTTGGTCAGTGGGTAGTCTCCGATTCGCACCGTCCCGTGCTGGGGGGTCAGATAGCCATTTAAGTGGAGCAATAGGGTAGATTTCCCTGCGCCGTTGGCACCTACGATTGCCACCGATTCACCATGCGTGATGCGGAAGGAGAGCCCTTTAAGGGCCTTGGTGCTATCCGGGTAGCTATAGCGGAGATCGACGACTTCGACAATATGATGACTCATGACATGACCTGTGTTAGCAGTGTGCCCAATAATTGCGGCAGATTATAGCTTCGCATGATTGCAAAGACGGCTACCCACCCCAGGGTGAACAAGATGTCGGGTAAGCTAATGCGTGAGGGGCGGAGCACTCTTACCTCGCCGTCAAAACCACGGCTCAGCATTGCCCGATGAACCCGCTGGGCTCGATCGAGTGTCCTGAGCAGGAGATGGCCCACGACCGAGGCAAATACCTTCATGCCAAGCCCCCGTTTGCCGAAGGAGCGCAACGCCCTGGCTCGGAAAAGCCGCATGGCTTCACCCCCCAGAACGAAAATATAGCGGTAGAGAAAGAGGAGTTGCACAGTAAGCACCTTCGGTAATCCTAAGCGCAGCAAGGCAAGACACAAGCCATGGAAGCTGGTGGTGGCTATCAGCAGAAAGGCGGTGCTGATGGTCAAGCAAAAACGCAACAGGATCGACAAAAACGAAATCCAGCCGCCGCTGATGGGCAACGTCCCAAGGTGGATCAGGATCTCTCGGTCGAGGAAGGGGTTGAATATGCCTACCATGACGGCAAAGGGGGAGACAATGATGACTTTACGGACAATGAATCCTACCGGGAGTTGGCCTAAGGTGATCAGTACGACTGGATAGAGAAAAAAAGGCAAGAGTGCTGAAACCTCGTACTTGGGAAAGGAGACTACCGCCAGCAAGAACGCCATCGAGGTCAGGAGTTTGGCCCGTGGGTCTAGTCGGTGAATGGCTGTATGTTGTTGGGCTAACTGGTCAAGCCGTCCGATATCAAAGAAAGAGGTGTCAATCTTGGCCATGTCAGCGTTCGGGCGACCTTGAATCGATAAAGAATGGGGGCGCGTGGGACAGGGTGTGAGGCGGCTACTTGTCCCGTACGTGGTGAGGGTGTATCGATGATTCGACAAACGCGCATACAATAAACCGATCGGCGCATAAAGACAACACCATTTTCTTGGAATCGTACTATCGGTGGGCTTGGTGAAGTGTGGGTGCCGCCCGAGGTTGCGTGCCCCTTTGCTCGGATGGACATAATTATATACCAAAAAGGCCATCTTTCTGTTATTTTAATCGAGTTTTATGATTGACAGGCGCGGGTGCAGCCCTTAATTTTGTTGGCGTTGTTGAAGGGTAAATTGGCACCGTCGTTAGACGGCATTCAGGTTGTCGGCAAAGAGGGAGAGGTCTCCTTGCCCAATATATTCAATTAATTTTTACTCAGAAAAGGAAGGTTTTAATGGAAGTCGCGGTCGAAGATCTCAGCACACTCAGAAAGTCGTTGAAGGTAAGCTTGTCGAGCGATGTCGTTGCCCCTAAGCTTGGCGCCTCGTATCAAAAATTACAAAACCAGGTCGCGATCAAGGGTTTCCGCAAGGGCAAAGTTCCTATGAAAGTCCTTGAAAAGGGTTATAAAGATCGAGTGCAGGCTGAAGTGAGTGAGGCTCTGATTCAGGAAACCTATTTTGATGCCTTGGCGCAGGTTAAGCTTGAGGCCGTAGTGCACCCAGACATCAGGTCTTTCGACTTCCCCGAGGATGGTTCTTTTGTGTATGTTGCTGAAGTGGAGGTTAAACCGCAATTTGAACTTGGTGCCTACAAAGGGATCGAAATTGAGCATCCGGCCATAGAGGTAAGCGAGGAGGAGATCACCAAGTCTCTTGAGTTGACCAGACGGGAGATGGCCCCTCTGCAGTCGGTCACTGGTCGCGGGGTACAGAAAGATGATCTGATTGTGCTCGATTTCCAGGGCTACGAGAATGGTAAAGAGTTGCAATACGTTGCTGGCAAGGACTCACCTGTCGATGTCGGTTCCGGTCGTAATGGCCAGGAGTTTGAAGGGGCGCTCTTGGGGTTGAAACTTGACGAGGAGACGCGGCGTGAAGTGCAGTTTCCGGCAGATTTCGCAAGCGCCATGCTGGCCGGCAAAACGATAGAGTTTAAGATGACGGTAAAGAACATCAAAGAGCGGGTTCTGCCGGCCATTGATGATGATTTCGCCAAAGATGTCAGTGAGGATTTCGCAACGCTTGCCGATTTGACCTCAAGTATCAGCGAAAAAATCCGTAAAGAGAAAGAGAAGGCCATGGATGGTGACATTACCGATAAGCTGATGTTGAAGCTGGTCGATTCGCACACCTTTGAAGTGCCTGCCCGTTTGGTAGCCTATGAAATTGACTCCTTGGCTAAGGACTTTGAGACTAACCTGGAACGGCAGAATTTAAGTTTGGAGGCTATTGGTTTAAGCCGGGAGAAGCTGGCCGAAACCTATCGGGAAGCGGCAGAGCGTCGGGTTAAGGGTGACTTTATCCTGAAGAAGATCGCCGAGGTTGAGAATATCAAGCTTGCCAACGAAGATATTACTCAAGGATACAGCCGTATTGCTCAGCAGTATGGTATGAAAATCGATGAGGTGAAAGAGTACTTCAAAGGCCGTAACAACCTCATGCCTTTTATGAACGAGCTGTTAAATGAGAAAATATTGGGCTTTTTGCGCGATGCGACGATTGTTAAATTCGTGGCAGCTGAAGCCACGGAAGCTGGAGCCGAAGCATGAACTTGATTCCGATGGTGGTGGAACAGAGTCCGCGTGGTGAGCGGGCCTATGACATCTACTCTAGACTGCTGAAGGAGAGGATTATCTTTCTCGGTACCGGGGTAAATGACGATGTCGCCAATGTGATTGTTGCCCAGCTGTTGTTTCTGGAGGCTGAAGACCCCGATAAGGACATCACCTTCTATATCAACTCACCGGGCGGTGTTGTCACGGCAGGCATGGCGATTTACGATACGATGAATTATGTGAAGTGTGACATCGCGACCCTGTGCATGGGTCAGGCGGCCAGTATGGGTGCAGTGCTCCTTGCGGCAGGCACCAAGGGCAAGCGTTATGCCTTGCCCAATTCGCGGATCATGATTCACCAGCCTATGGGCGGGTTTCAAGGGCAGGCGACGGATATCGATATTCATGCCAGAGAGATTCTTCGCATGCGGCAGGATTTGAATAAGATTCTGGCTCAGCATACTGGTCAGAAGATTAGCCGAATCCAGCGAGATACCGAGCGGGACTTTTTCATGAGTTCTGCTGAGGCCAAGACCTATGGCTTGGTGGATAAAGTTTTGACCCGTCGCCAAAACCAGGAGGGAGAGTAATGGCAAGACGTAAAAACGATGACCATGTGACCTGTTCTTTCTGTGGGAAAAAGCAAGACGAGGTTAAAAAACTCATTGCCGGTCCGAATGTTTTTATCTGCGACGAGTGTATCGAGCTGTGCAATGAAATCGTCCTGGAGGATACCGAGCACGTTGTTGATGGTGCTTCGACCGATATCAAACTGTTGAAACCGAAAGATATCAAGGCAAAGCTTGACGATTACGTCATTGCCCAAGATCACGCCAAACGGGTGCTGTCTGTCGCGGTGCATAATCACTATAAAAGAATCAGCAGCACTCTTGAGGAAGAAAACCCCGTCGAGTTGCAAAAAAGTAACATCATTCTGATTGGTCCAACCGGCAGCGGGAAGACGTTACTTGCCCAGACCTTGGCCCGTATTCTGAACGTGCCGTTTGGCATGGCCGATGCCACCACCCTGACTGAAGCGGGATATGTTGGTGAGGATGTCGAAAATATCCTGGTGGGGCTGTTGCAGTCCGCCGATCAGGATGTCGAGCGTGCCTGTCGCGGCATTATCTATATTGATGAGATTGACAAAATTGCCCGTAAGTCGGATTCGGCCTCCATCACCCGTGACGTCTCTGGAGAGGGCGTGCAGCAGGCGCTTCTCAAGATTATCGAGGGGACGGTGGCTGCTATCCCACCCAAAGGTGGTCGAAAGCACCCCCAGCAAGAGTATGTTCGGCTCGATACCAGTAATATTCTCTTCATCTGTGGCGGCGCCTTTGTCGGTCTCGATAGTGTGATTAAAAAACGAACGGGTACCAAGTCCATGGGCTTCGGTGCCAAGGTCGTGGGCGAGACAAAGAAAAAGATGGGCGAGATTCTGGCCATGGTACAACCGGAAGACTTGCTCCGTTTTGGCCTGATTCCTGAGTTCGTAGGGCGTTTGCCGGTCATTGCCACCATGAACGAGTTGGATGAGTCCGACTTGATCCGCATTTTGCGTGAGCCGAAGAATGCCCTGACCAAGCAGTACGAGAAGCTGTTCGAGTACGACCATATCCGTTTGCGATTCACAGAGGGTGCAGTGACCGCCATCGCGAAGGAGGCGGTGAAGCGCAAGTCCGGTGCACGTGGTCTACGTTCGGTGATGGAGGAGGCCATGCTAGAGGTGATGTATGATCTGCCCTCCCAGGAAAATGTTCGTGAGTGTGTGATCAGCGAGCAGGTCATTCTCAACGGTGACTATCCCGTCGTCCTTTATGAAAACGAGAAAAAAAGCGCTTGAGCCAGGAAGTTATGACAGAAAAAAGCCCACCGATTCATAAAGTCTGCCCAATGATGCCGCTGCGGGATATCGTTATCTTTCCGCATATGGTGGCACCGTTGATAGTTGGTCGAGGCAAGTCCATTAAGGCGCTTGAGCATGCCATGGCCAATCGGGTTGAGATCTTTCTCTCTACGCAGCGCGATTCGGCGGTTGATGAACCTCTGGCCAAGGATGTCAATACCATCGGTACGATTGCCAATGTTCTGCAATTGTTGAGATTGCCTGATGGCACCATCAAGGTGTTGGTGGAAGGAAAACAACGGGCTAAGATAATTGGTTTTGTCCGGAATCCGCATTTTTTTACGGTGCAGACTGAAGAGATGGAGGATGGCGGGCTTTGTGGCTATCACTCTGTCGCCTACCGTCGAGAGTTGCTGGCGATTTTCAAAGAGTACACCGCGAAAAATAAGAAAATTCCGGCCGAGGTCGTCAACTCTTTAGAGAAAATTTCTGATGCAACCAAGTTTGTCGATGTCCTCTCTTCTCATCTCCCAATCGGCACAGGAGAGAAACAGCAGATTCTTGCTGCTGTCTCTTTGGAAGAGCGTTTCCAAATGGTTCTTGGCATTATCCAACGCGAAATCGAAATTGACTCGTTGGAAGGGGATATACGATCCAAGGTCAAGAAGAAGATGGAGAAGAACCAGCGGGACTACTATCTGACCGAGCAGATCAAGGTCATCAAAAAGGAGATTGGTGACGGGCAGGCGGATGATCCCACCGACGAGATCAATGCCCTGGAGGCAGCGATTAAAAAGAAGAAGCTGCCGGCAGCGGCCAACGACAAGGCCCTGCAGGAGTTGAAAAAACTGAAGATGATGCCCCCCTCATCGGCCGAGGCGACGGTTGTGCGCAACTATGTCGATTGCATTCTGAGCCTGCCGTGGAAGGTGAAGAGTGCCAGCCGCCTTAATATCAAAAAGGCCGAGGCGATCATGGAAGAGGATCATTTTGGTCTTGCTAAACCTAAAGAAAGGATCCTTGAGTATCTGGCCGTGCAGTCACAGGTCAAGAAGGTTAAAGGGCCAATTCTCTGCCTGGTTGGGCCGCCAGGTGTTGGCAAGACATCGTTATGTAAATCAGTCGCCCGGGCCATGAATCGTAAATTTGTCAGGCTTTCGCTTGGTGGTGTCCGCGATGAGGCCGAAATACGTGGGCATCGACGTACCTATATCGGTGCGATGCCGGGCAAGATCATTCAGTCCTTGCAGAAGGTTAAGGTTAATAATCCACTTTTCTGCCTCGATGAAGTCGATAAAATGAGTACCGATTTCCGGGGTGACCCATCGTCGGCACTTCTTGAGGTGTTGGATCCTGAGCAGAATGGCACTTTCAACGACCACTACCTCGATCTGGATTATGACCTGTCCGATGTCTTTTTTATTACCACCGCCAATAACTTGCAATCGATCCCTGTGCCGCTGCAGGATCGGATGGAGATTATTCGGCTTGAGGGGTACACGGAAGAGGACAAGTTGATGATCGGCCAGGATTTCTTGGTGCGAAAGCAGATGGAAGCCAACGGGTTCAAGGAAGGAGAGGTGAATTTTAGTGCTGAGGGTATTCTTGAGATTGTGCGGCATTATACCCGAGAAGCCGGGGTGCGGAGTCTGGAGCGCAGCATAGCAAGTGTCTACCGCAAAATCGCTCGAGAACGCCTAAAAAATAAGAAGGCAAAAATCGGCCGCGTTACCGGGGCGGCCATTCAGAAATATCTGGGCACGCCCAAGTATCGCTTTGGCTTGGCAGAGGAAAAGGATGCGGTGGGGCTGGCGACCGGCCTTGCCTGGACCGAGGTTGGCGGTGAGCTCCTACAAATCGAAACGGTATTGATGCCAGGGAGTGGCAAGTTAACCATTACTGGGAAACTTGGTGACGTCATGCAGGAGTCGGCACAGGCGGCGTTGAGTTATGTGCGCTCGCGTTCGGCAAGACTTGGTATTGCAACAGACTTTTACCAGAAGCTTGATATCCATGTTCATGTGCCGGAAGGAGCAATCCCTAAGGACGGGCCGTCTGCCGGTATCACCATGACGACCTCTATTGTCTCTGCCCTGCTCAAGGTGCCGGTGAAGAGAGACTTGGCCATGACCGGTGAGGTTACCTTGCGGGGGCGGGTTTTACCCATCGGGGGGTTGAATGAAAAGTTGCTTGCCGCAAAACGTGGGAACATCACTCATGTCCTGATACCCAAAGATAATGAAAGGAATCTTCGCGATGTCCCGGCAAAAATTTTACGAGGCCTCACCATCGAACTGGTTGATCATGTTGATGATGTTTTGACCAAGGCGTTGATTCTTGCGGAAGGTGTCTCCTTGTTCAAGGAGTGCACCGATCCATTTTTCTGCCCGGACTCAATTTTGCACGGTGCGCCGGTTGTGCCGCCGGTTGCTAACTCGGCGCATTAATAGCCGTAAAACTGATTTTCTCCCCCTGCGACTTCGATAGTATCATTGTTCACCATCGAACCCTAAACGAAGTCGCAGGACTACTCCTTGCCACCTCATTTCCTCCCTCCGTCCTATTCTTTCTTCCTCCCGTATTTCTCCCTAACGTGCCTCTACGTTTTCTGGCCGGCTTATTGACAAGGCTCTCTGGCGCAACATGACAGCGAGACAGCGTAACCTATTCTTGTAACATCTTAAGCTTGTGGGAAATTTACTCGGCGGACGATTTCAGGGTCAAAGTAGTTGATTGCCATGCCGGCATCAACAACGATAGCTTGAGCATTGATGCCAGAGGAACGTTCGGAGAGCAGAAAGGCGGCACAGTCGGCGGCTTCAGTGGTTTCGACACCGCGTTTTCGTGGGATCACTTGCTCGGCAAAGAGGTAGGAGTCAACATAACCGGGGATGCCGGCTGAGGCCGAGGTCTTTAGAAGCCCAGGGCAGACGGCGTTGAAGCGGATTTCGGAAAATTTGGCAAAGCTCTGAGCCAGAAAACAGAGGGATGATTCGAGGGCGGCCTTAATCGGGGCCATATAGCCATAATTTTCGGCCGCCATCCTGGTGGTGGAGATGGAGATGGTGACCACCGAGGCGTTTGGCGCAAGCACGGTGCTGAAGTGGTTGGCAATGGAGATCAGTGAAAAGCAGGAGATATTGACGGCCTGCAGAAAATCGGCCTTTATCGTTTGGTGGAAGGGCCTGAGTCCTGCTGAGTAATTGGCAAAGGCAATGGAGTGAACCAGCCCATGGATAGGGCCGTCGATGTCATGTGTGATGTCGTTTCGCAGACGGATAATGTTCTCTTCATCCTCGACATCACAGCAGTAGACCCGTGCCTCGGGGAAAAGCTTCATGGCCGTTGCTCGCCGCTCTTCGCTGCGCACGACATGGATAACCTCTGCCCCTTCTGCCAACAGGACTTTGGTGATGGCGCAGGCAACTGATTTCTTGTTGGCCAAGCCGAAGACGATAATGCGCTTGTTGTGCAGATTGAGGAAGGACATGGGCGGATTACGGTGTTGTTGCTTCGGTGCAGCCGAATTCTACGCTGACTGCGGTTTTGCCATCGACCTTGACTTTGCCCTTCAGCACCCAGGCCGAACCGATTTTTTCCACCAGTTTAGCCTCCATGGTGATGGTTGTCCCCGGTTGCACCTGGCGTTTGAACTTCGCACTGTAGATTCTGGTCAATACGGGAACACCGGAGAAGGAGATTCCATCTTGGTCGAGACGATGGGAGATCAAGAGTGCGCCGGCCTGGAAGACCGCCTCGCAGAGGATTACACCTGGAGTGATCGGTTGGTTTGGATAGTGGCCCTGATAGAGTTCAAGGTCGGCGGCCAAATCTTTTTCGGTGACGATCTTCTCGTCGTCGAGAGAGACAATTCGGTCAACCCACAGGAAGGGAGGCCGATGAGGGATCATGGCGCAAATATCAAATTCCACCGTTGATCTCCAGAACGGAACCGGTAATGTAGGCAGCTTGTCGCCCGGCGAGAAAGAGGACGGCGTCTGCAACCTCTTCAGGGGTACCGAAACGGGATAGGGGTACTAACTTTTGGTATTCAGCCCTTTTTTCGGGGGAAAGACCAGCAATCAGTTCGGTGTCGATGAAGCCTGGGGAGACACAGTTGACTGTGATTTTACGCTTGGCGGTCTCCTTGGAGAGTGAGCGCATCATGCCGATCTGCCCGGCCTTCGAGGCGGCATAATTGGCCTGCCCGGCAAATCCCAGGTGCGCCATCGGAGAGGTAATGAAGATAATTCGGCCGTATTTTTTCTTCATCATCAGCATAACCGCGAACTTGGCCATGTTGTAGGAGCCGGTCAGGTTGACATCAATGACGCGACGCCAGTCTTCCTCTGCCATCATGGCCAACACTCCATCACGACGGATACCGGCGTTGCTGACCATGATGTCGATGCTACTGAATTCCTCTTCAACGGCGGTGTAAAGGGTGTTGACCATCGCGTAGTCGGCTACGTCACACTGATGAAGGCGAAGGCGTCCCTCACTGTAATACTCATGCTTCATCAGATCCGCCGCCGCTTGATCCCCGCCATAGACACCAATCACCGTTGCCCCCCCGGCCAAGAGCGCTGTGCTAATCGCCCGGCCGATTCCTTTGGTGGCACCGGTGACAATGGCCACTTGCTGGTCGAATTGTCCTGTTGTCATCGCTTTCGCTTTATCCCCTGACGTAGGCATCCACGTCATTAGCAACAATCACTCCATAGTTGATTGCCCCGAGCCAGCCGGACATGATGATGCCGACCGAACCGACATGGAAGAGACCTGGTACGACCTTGAAGATCGAGCGGGAGATGTCTAACCCTTCGAACTTGGTGCCAAAGGATGAGCCATTCGTGTGCAGCGTGTAGCGCTGAAAGGTCTTCGGAGTGGCGGCCTCCAGCCAGTCGCACTTGGCTCTGATGCCGGGCAGGTATTTCTCGAGTCCGCTCATGGCGCGGTCGATCATCCTGCTCTTTGCCGCCTCGTAGTCGGTATCGTTAAGGCTAACCCAATCGTCATAGTGGCCGTTCATGGAGGCGACAATGGTGTAACGGTCATGGCCTGGTCTGGTTTTTGGGTAGTAGAGTGAAAAGGTGCGGCTCTTGGTCTCCATGTTCAGCATCTCGTCGGCACTGAAATCAGCCGCCTCTGAAGTGAAGAGCAAATCACCGATATCGTCGATGGCTTCGCCTTTTTTGACCCCCATGTAGACCTGGCAGCTCGAATTGTTGACCTTGACAAGGTCGCAATCCTTCATGAAGTCGGCAGGGAAGGCCTCGCGGCCTGCCAGGTCGTTGACGGTGTTGAGGATGCCGGCGTTTGAGACTACGGCCTTGGCACTGATTTCTCGATTTTTTACAATGACACCGCGCACTTGCCCTTTATCAATAATGATCCGATCAACTTTAGAGCGGTCGCAGAAGGTCACCCCATTTTTTTCAGCCTCTTCCACCATCATGCCGATCAGTTTATCGGTGCCACCGCTGAAGGTGAAGACCCCCTTGTTCATGAAGTTTGAAAAGACGATGCCATAGGTAATTGCCGGATCATTTAACGTGGAACCGTTGGCGTAGGTAATGGGTTCCATGAGCAGGCGGTGGACATCGCTGCGGCCAGGAAAAAATTTCTCGAAGAGTTCTCTGGTCGTCATGCGGCGGTCGTCGAAGAAATTCATACCGGCGACGGTGGTGAAGAAGCTCTCAACGGTCTGACGTGTAATTTTAAAGGTGTTGGTCAGGATATCGCTAAAATTTTGGCGATCGAAGGTGGTGGTCAAGGAAAATTGGGGATTGTCAAAGCGGATATTTCTGAGCTGGACAATGGAGTCCATGATGGCTTTGTTCCAATATTTACGGCAGGTCTTGACCATGCCGTATGGAAAGCCGTGCAGGGAGATGTCGAAAATATGGTCTTTTCGTTTGAACCAGGTAGCAAGCCCACCGAGTTGGTGGTGATGCTCAAGGAGTAACACCTGATGGCCGGCCTTAGCCAGGCGGTTGGCGGAGGTCAGGCCACCGAGGCCTGAGCCGATAACAATAACATCATAGGTGTTCTTGAGTTCGTCAATTGAGTGATAAACCATGGAATTTCAGAGGAAGTGAGAAAAGTTAGCAGCCGTCGCCCAATCTTTGCCAAGGGCAGCAATTATAGTTGAATTCAGGCCGTGTCTTGATCGGTTACGGTTAGAAGTTGTTGATTGACAATGGTGACGCCGCTCAACATGGCACCGACGATACCCAGGAAACCCTGATCAGTGCCAGCAAGGAGTAGGTTCCGGTAGCGGGTTAGGCCATCCTTGATTTTCAAGGGGCTACCGTATACCGCACCTGCCGCCTTGCCGCTGTAGTGTTCAATACTGAGAGGTGTAAAGGTATCTAGATATACTATGTTTTGGCTGAAATTCCCAATCATTTTGCCGATTTTGGCAAGTGAGAGCTCTTGCCATGATTTTTTCATTGCTAAATATTGGCTTGATCGGCCGTTGACAGAGGTTTGGTCGGCCAGGCGGAAGCTTTCGTAGTTGGCGGGATGGGTGACGCGGATTTGAATCGGATCGCGGGGCTCCAGTTCCTGGAAGTTGGCGGGGAAGTTAATGACTCCAACGCCTATATCAATGGGCTCGGCTGGGCGGCGATAGAGGAACGTGTCACGGTCACTATAGAAAATGCAAGTAGCATCGTGCTGGATGTCAGTCAGGGTGGATTGGGGCAGAAGGTAGATCGATTCGACAAAACTTAATCGCCCAACATAGTCGTTGCGCACACCAGGCAGGCAGTCGGGCAGCAAGGCCATGGTGCCGACGGCACCAATGGTTGAAAGCACGGTTTGTGCCTCGATCTCTTCGCCGGTTGCCAACCGCACGCCAAGGACGGTGCCTTTTCTTACGAGGAGGGACTCCACTCCTGTGCGGTAACGAATTTCACCGCCCAAGGCGAGGTAATGGTCTTGCAGCATCTCCAGAAAATCACGGATGCTGCCTGCTGGCCGGAAGAACCCTTCGAGAAAGACCGCCTGGAACATAATGACAAATTGCGCCAGGTCCATGTCGTCTTCTTCACTGTTGCCATAGATCATTAAGGGGCAGAGGAGCATCTCGATGAGCAGCGGATCAGGGATGAAGGAGCGTAGTCGTTGGCGGGCCGAAAGCCATGGACGCTTGAGGAATGGGTCGTAATGTTTGATGAAATCGGTAAGCTGCGTAAAGCCCGCGGCGGAGGCTGGAAAGTTAGTGCAAACCTCATTGTGCAGGCAGGAGAAATCGTTGCTGAAGTGGAGACTTTTGGTGGGGAAACGGATCTCCGAGCCGATCTGCTCGTGGGTCCGAAAGGTCTTGCGGGAGAGCTTGAGCTGACGAAAAAGACGGTTGAGGGGGGCGGATCGATCTTTGGGCCCGGCGTAATTGGTCATGGCATGGAGGCCGGTCTCAAACAGATGCCCTTGCCGATGATAGTAGGAGTTGAGGCCGCCAGGCCGGGTATGTTTTTCCAGGATGACTGTCGGCTTTCCAAAGCGGGCCAAGCGGATGGCGGCGGCAAGCCCGGACATGCCACCGCCGATGATAACGATTGGCTGCTCTTTCACCTCAGACGTCGCGCAGTTTAGGCTCCAGATAATTCACGCAGGAATCGAGGGTGGCGAGCTGCGGGTAATCCTCTTCCGGGATTTGCAATTTGTATCGCTTGCGAAGCTCCATGACGATGTCAAGAAAATCCATTGAGTCGAGATCCAACTGATCCCGCAATGGTTTGTCTGACGCCAGGGTAGCGGTGTCGGCGTCCTCGTCGATATCTTTGATTATTTCAATAATTACGTCGTTTATTGCGTCTCTGTTCATCAAGAATCCTCGTATATGAAAACGAATTATCCGTTATATTTTTTGACAATAATGACCGAGTTGATGCCGACCATGCCAAATGAATTATTGAGAATGGTTTCAACCTTGTCGATTGTGCGTGCCTCATTGAGTACCAGATTGGGCAGGGCACATTCAGGATCGAGACGATCGACGTTTATGGTTGGGTGTACCATATGGTCGCTAAATGCCGGCAAGTTGGCCGCGAGTTCTAACACTCCCGCCGCACCCATGGCATGTCCAATGATACTTTTTGTGTTATTGAACCACGTGGTCGGGCAGTCTGCAAAGATCTCGGCGAGACCCCGACACTCTTCAATATCTCCCTGCCGGGTGCCAGTGGCATGGGTGTTGACGATATCGATATCGTCTGGTTTTAAGCCTGCCCGAGAGAGTGCCAAGCGGATACACTCGGCCTGACGCGGGCCATGGGGCATGACGAAATCTAGGGCGTCTGAATTCATGGCATAGCCGACGATCTCACCGTAGATCTTGGCGCCGCGCTGTAAGGCGCGATCTAATCTCTCCAGGCAATACAGGCATGCCCCTTCAGAGATGACAATGCCGTCTCGGTCAAGATCAAAGGGACGACTGGCCTTGGTAGGATCCTGGTGGTTGGCCAATGCGCCTTGCGCCTTGAAACTTGCGAAGATGCCAAAAGAGCCAACTGATTCTGAGATGCCACCGCAGAGGGCCAGCTCAACCTCGCCTAGGCGCAGCATCTGAGCGCCTTGAATAAGGGCAGCATTACCGGCGGCACAGGCGGCACCAACAGAATAATGGGGGCCAGTGATGCCGAGGCTCATGGTAATTTCGCCTGCCGGGTTGTTAAGGACGGTGCGTGGGTTGTGATGATGCGTCCAGTAGTCTACATTGTAACCGTATTGGCTGATGTTGTAGACTTCGTTCTCAGTCTCCACGGTGCCGTGCTCGGTAAGCCCAATATAGACACCCGTCAGGTCGCGGCGATACTCGCTGAAGTTTATCCCGGCGTCGGCTAGGGCCTCATGAGCGGCATAGACGCCGAGGCAGCCAGCCCTGGTGCCTCGTTTGTTATCTTTTTTCTTGCGATACCTGGTCTCAGGGAAAGTGCACACCCCAGCCGGGGCCTTACCCATATAGCGCAACTCAATTTCTCGAATTTCACTTGTGCCTGCTAAGACCTTTGCGCGGAAATCGTTGAGGTTGTCAGCGTTGGGTGCGGCCAAGCCAACTCCGGTAATTACGATCCGCTGCTGTATTGGCAGGGTATTCATTTGTTAGATGTCAAGCCTCCCGGCATGGCAGTCGCAACAGGCCTGAACCTGCAAGTCAAAAAAAGAGTTAAAGGAACGGTGGATGGGGCGTGCCCAGCAACGTGCCAGCCAAACAGTGTACAACACGGAATGTAAAGGGAAATTCATAAAAAGAGAGAAACTATAATAAAAAATCGCCAGACTGTCGATAGGATTATTCAAATTGCTGTTTGAAACGGGTAAATTCTGCACGGAGTTGTTGAAGTCCCTCCCTCAGAGATTCAATCTCGCTGGACATGGTATCTATTCGGTCATTTTCATTACGAACGGACAGGGTGGCTGGTTCTGGGCGGGCGGCGGGCATCTCTTCTGGGGTTGGCTCACC
The DNA here is from genome assembly GCA_028718985.1 of Desulfobulbaceae bacterium. Taxonomy (GTDB): domain Bacteria; phylum Desulfobacterota; class Desulfobulbia; order Desulfobulbales; family VMSU01; genus VMSU01. Next base: position 27,610 of record JAQUKQ010000006.1, read on the forward strand.
GGACAGGAGATGTGCATAGCGCGGCTCTTTCCTGCCAGCCTGTCGAGGGAGTTTAACGACGTACTCGGCCTCAATCATTTCGTTCAATGTTGTTTCGACGGCTGTGATATCTGCAAAAGAGAAGGCTCGCTCGCAGCGGGTTCTGATCTCGCCAACCGTCTGTGGCCCTCGGAGCAAGAGCACCATCAAAATGGCCGATTCACGGCCTAAAAGGCTATGCCGATGCAGAAAAGTTTCGGCGTATTTAGGGACCCGGCTGGCATCGCTTTGCACTGCCAACTGTTTCTCTTTAAGGGAGTCGAGCGCGCGCACGACGGTTGTTTCATCAAAATCAAAGATTGGATCTCGATTCGACTTCTGATTGCAGGCCGTGGTCAATGCGACAAGAGAAAGGGGGTAATAGTCTGGTGTCGTCAGACTCTTTTCAATGAGTGACCCTAAAACCCGCGCTTCGACATCACTTAAGATGAAGTCCATGTTCCCTCCATTGTAAGCACGTAACTGCTTGGCAGTGGCGCGCACGGCACATTTCTACCGTTCACTCACCTGCCGGTCGTATGTCGCTTACCGTAAAAAAAAAAGCACAAAGAGGGAGGCAAACACCCTTTGCGCCTTTTTTATGGGTTTCTTGCGGTTTGCTTAGTTTAAAAAGGCAATGTCGACCGCAGGTCTTAGGGTGGCACAAGTGGCAAGAGCCTGGTGCACCTTATGTTTTTTGAAGGCATCGATCAAGGTCTGGTCGGCCGGGGTGCCCTGGTCGTAGTTGACTAAGGCTTGCTGAGTCAGGTTGTAATCAAACCTGGGGGCCCATTTTCGAGAGCCGAGGCGGGCGGTCGTCGAACAGTTGTCTACCATAAAGGCGACACCCTTGTGATGCATGTAAGGGTTCAATGAGTCTACCGCTTCAATGACAGATTCATTGCAAACCTCGCTCAAACAGTGGCCTTTTTCGATGAGGAGATCAATCTGGGCCATCATGGTGGCGCAGTACATGCCAGCAGTAAACGGATCGATTTCAATGGGGGCGTCAGTCCGGGAGGCGCGTACCTTCTCTCCGACTTGCCACATCTTGGTGCCGTCAATTTTACCCATGGGGTATTTGGAAAAACGGCGTCCAGCCATGATCACGCTGCGGATTTCGTTGCAGGATGAGACCTCGTCATACATCTCCATTAAGATATCCATGGCTGGGCCATAGGAGTGGCTGTATATCTTCTCGAATATCTTTTTCCCCTCTTCTCCGAGCTGTTCGTAAACCGCCAAGATACCCTTGTGGGAAATCGTCTTGCTGATGGGGCCGGTGATGTTTTCAACCGAGGCGAGGAAAGCGGCCTCTTCTTTCATCCCTTTCTCCATGACATTACGGCGATAGAGAGACTCAACAATACCATGGACTGCGCCAAGTAAAATGCCGCGTTCACCGAAGATGTCACTGCAAAATTCACTGCGCAGGGTGGTCTTAAAGATATAGGGGGCGCCGATGGCGACGGCCCAGCCGAGTGCCAGGTCTGTGGCGCGGCCGTCAATGTCCTGCTCGACAGCGAAACTGCTGTTAATGCCTGCGCCATTAATTTTTTTGCCTTGAACATACAGGCGTCGCACTGAAGGCCCCATGCCCTTTGGACAGACACCAACGACGTTGATGTTCTTAGGGAAGGTCTTGCCAATGCTTTGCAGGTAGCCAAGCAGGAAACCATGTGAGAGTCCGAGAGTGGCTCCGTCCTGCATGGCATCGAATACCGACTGATAATGCTCCGCTTGTGCCGCGTCAGAGATTAGCAAGATAACCATGTCTGAGGCTTTGGTCACAGCATACATCTCGCCGAGGGTGCCATCCGCTTCCGAGAAACCTGCCTCTCTGGCGCTTTCCATGGAGGAACTTCCAGCGCGCAGGCCAACCGCCACCTTAATCGAAGTGCCATCGAGAGACTCTTTCAAATTTTGGGCTTGGGCCGGGCCCTGTGAGCCCCAACCAATCACACCGATCTGTTTGATGCCGGCAAAAGCCTTGGGTAGGAGGTGAAATTTATCACGGCCACCTCGAACAATCTGCTCTTTGGTTTCGGCGAGAGTAATGATTTCAGTGTCAAATACCTTGGATGAAAAATCAGACATACATATTCTCCTGTACAGAAAAAAAAATCTCCCGAAGCGGGAGATTTTTTGAATAAATTACGCTTCTGTCTCCAAAAGACAGAAACTGAAACATTATGCGAGTGCTTCTTTCAGCGCTTTGCCTGGTTTGAACTTCGGCACTTTTTTGGCGGCAATTTTCAAGGCTTTGCCGTTGCTCGGGTTGCGGCCAGTACGGGCGGCACGCTCGTTGACGGAAAAAGATCCGAAACCAGTGAGAGAGACAGAATCCCCGTTAGTCATGGCGGTGGTCAAAGACTCAAGTAAGGCCTGCAGAGCTCTGCTGGCATCTGCCTTGGTAATCCCGGCGTTTTCGGCAATAGCTGTAACTAGTTCGGACTTGTTCATAATTCACCTTGTGCTTAATTGATTGAAATTGAAATGGTTCCACCTTTCGTAACGACTTCGATCTATTTGAAAACCGTAGTAACTTAAGTTCGTTTATGGCTGTTCTTTTGCTTGGCACGGCAGTTGGGAGAGAGAGGGAGGTTAACGCATCCCTCAAGGGCCGGCTGATGATGAAAAGATTCACTAGAGATGCGGATAATATAAACTATAGAGAGGGAAGAGTTGCAAGTGTAAAATTGATTTTTTGCTAAAAAAAATTAGAGGGGAAGTGGCAGGGTGATAGTAAAGGTGGAGCCTTTGTCTACCGTACTTTTGACGGCTATTTTCCCTTGGTGTCCTTCAATAATCTGTAAAATTATGGCCAGTCCCAGACCGGTGCCATTTTCTCTGGTTGTGAAAAAAGGGGCGAAAATGTCGGAGAGCATTGAGGCAGGAATGCCGCAACCACTATCGCTGACCTCGATTACGGCAAAAACCTTACCATCGCTTGCGGTCTCTTCTTGGGCGCTGATTTCGATCCTGCCGCCGGACTCCATACTGAGGCATGCGTTATGGATGAGGTTCAAAAAAACTTGTTTCAATTGGTGTTGATCCGCCCAGCAGTCGAAGTTGTGAGGGATGTCGGTGTGCAGGTGGCAGTTGCTCTTGAACTTTGCACTCTGCTGGATAACGGTCCAGCATTCATCAATCAATGATGGCAAAGGGATCCATGTTTGTTCCGGAACCGCAGGTTTGGAGAATTGTAAAAAATCTGTGATATTGGTTTCAAGGCGGGAACATTCTCGAGTGATAATAGTTAAGAGGCTATGATTCGTTGACGAGGTGGGGAATTCTTGGGCCAGCACTTGAGCGGCACCTGAAATGGCGGCCAGGGGATTTCTGAACTCATGGGCAATGCCTGCGGCAATTTTACCAATAGCGGCCATCTTTTCATTTTGACGGATTTGTTCCTCCATCTGGCGAATACGACTGAGATCCTGCAAGGTGTAGACACGGCAATCATCCTGCACCTCAGGCATGTTGAGCCGAGACCAGGAGTATCCGACCGGGATATGACGCTGATCTTTACGGACGAGTTCCATGGTGGGACGGTCATCTGTCTGGGCCGCGCTTAGGAGGCCAGGAAAGATCTTGCTCAGATTGCGATCCATTACCTCGAAGGCAGCGTAGCCGGTAATGGCCTCGGCGGCTCGATTAAAAGAGGTGATTTTTCCCTGGGCATCAACCGTAATAATGCCGGAGGTGATGTCATCAAAAATTTGTTTGTAGAGTTGGCTTAAGAAGTCAAGATGGCGAGAGGTCTGATTGAGTGCCGTTTCGGCCCAGTTCAGCCGTTCTGACAGAAAGGCGCTGAGCAGGGCGACGAGAATAAAAGAGAAGCTGTAAATTAAAAAATTTTGCAGCAGAATCGCTGGCGCGGTGACGGCGTTAGGCCTAATAACGGCGGGTAATTGGGTTGCCCAGTCGATGTATTGCGAAGAGAGCATGAGCCCGTAGCTGATAATCGTAAAGCCCGCAATGATCATTCCGCCCCGGCGAAAAAGCATGAGCCCTGCACTGATGATCGGGAAAAAATAGAGAAAGGTGAAGATAGATTCGCTGCCGCCGGAAGCATAGATGATCATGGTGATCAGCACAGAATCGGCCAGGATCTGGCCGTAGGTGAAGTTCTCGAGACGGTTGAGCCGATTGATGGTGACTGCCGAAGCAATGCTGAAAAGATAGATGAAAAGACAGAAAAAAACGATAGCGACGATAGGGGGAAGGTTAAGCCCGGGGTGTGAGACTTGCAGGATTGAACTGGTACCTAGAAAGAGAGAGAGCAGAAAGACACGGAGCAGAAGAAGCCATTTGACTTGGCGGCGGAGTCTTGATTCGTCAGAGAGGCTGTTTGCGGTTGGGCTAAGTTGGATGCTGGCAGCCACCTAGTCTATCTCGTATTTTTTAATTTTATAACGAATCGAGCGGAAACTGACCTGTAGGAGTTCCGCTGCCTTCATCTTGGAACCATCGGCCTGCCGCAGTGCCTGGGAGATCAACTTCTTCTCCAAGCAGGCAACGGCGTCATCGAGGCCCATGGCAAAGTAACCATCATGGTTGACAGAGGGGTCTTCCATAGAGGGGGGTATCTTTTTCCGCTTATGGGCAGCAAGGGTCAGGCTCTCGGGCAGGATGATATTGGAGTTTTCGAGCGCCACGCCGCGCTCGATAATGTTCTCAAGCTCTCGGACGTTCCCTGGAAAATCGTACTCCAGCAACACCTCCATAGCGTAGGAGGAGAGGGCTGTGACCTCTTTGCCGAAGAGGGCCGAATATTTCTTGAGAAAGTGGTCGACCAAGAGCGGCACGTCACCCTTACGCTCACGGAGAGGCGGTACGCGGAGCGGCACAACCGCCAATCGGTAGAAGAGATCCTCGCGAAATCGCTTGGCAATGACCTCTTCCTCCAAATCCCGGTTGCTGGCAGAGATGATGCGGACGTTGGCCTTGATTGTCTCATTACTGCCAACCGGTTTGAACTCCCGCTCCTGAATAATACGTAGTAGTTTGGTCTGGATCAACGGGGTCAGTTCCCCAACCTCGTCGAGAAAGATACTGCCGTTGTTGGCCTCGGCAAAGAGCCCGGTTTTGGTGGCCAATGCCCCGGTAAAGGCCCCTTTGACGTGGCCAAAGACTTCACTCTCGAAGAGGCTCTCTGGGATAGCGTTGCAGACGATGGGTACAAATTTGTGGGAGGCGGCTTTGCTCAGATTGTGGATGGCCTGGGCTACCAGTTCCTTACCGGTACCGGATTCTCCTTGGATGAGGACATTGGCGTGGGTCGGGGCAATGCGGCTGATCAGGTCGAATATTTTTTTCATCTCCGGACTTTGACCGATAATCCCCTGGAAATTATTGCTGTCACCAATCGCTCTGGTTTGGGCCGATGAGAGCGGCTGTGATGCCGCATCACAGCTGTGCAAGGCGTTATTGATAATCGCCTTGATCTCGGCGACATTGAAAGGCTTGGTGATATAGTCAAAGGCCCCGCCCTTCATTGCTCGGACGGCGTCTTCTGGAGAGGCATAGGCAGTAATCAGGATGAGTGGGGTTTGCAGGCCGAGAGAACGGATCTGCTCGAGGAAACTGAGGCCGCTTCCGCCGGGCATCTTGATGTCTGAGATGATCAGGTCGACCGATTCTTGCTGCAGAATAGAGAGCGCGGTAGAGGTGTTGGCAGCAGTTAGGGCCGCATACCCCTCCTTCTCGAGTAGAATTTGCAGAAACTCCCGCATGCTGAGCTCATCATCAACTACGAGAAGTCTTTTGCGGTCGGGGAGTTCCACGTTACATCACCTGGATTGGGAATCAATCTGGTTGCTTGTTTGCAAGATAGTGTTCCGTAATCGATTGAACCATGGTGGCAATCGAATAGCATTCTGAGGGTTGAACATCAATAGTCAAGCCTTTCTTGATTATTGCCTTGCCGGTAACCGGTCCGATGGAGGCGATTTTTACCCCTTGCAGTAACTGCCGCATCTCTGCGTCATCTTTTGGATTCAGCATATAGATGAAGTTGGTAAACGTCGAGGAACTGGTGAAGGTAACCATGTCGATGGCATGGTCGATAAACTCTTGGCGTAAGGCTGCTTCCCGGCCCTTGGGGCGGATATTTTGGTAGACTGGCGCTACCGTCACCTCGGCGCCTGCTTGGCGAAGGATGTCCGGCAGCGCTTCATTGGCTTTGAGCGCTCTAGGCAGGAGAAAGCGAGACGTGCCAGCTCCTTGCTTGATCAAGGTCTCTGCCAGCCCTTCGCCGGTAAACTCTTTGCTGGGCAACAGATCTGCCTTAAGTCCGTACTTCTGCAGCTCAGCCGCTGTGGCAACGCCAACGGCCGCAATCTTGATGTTGCATAGAGTCCTTGCGTCCATTTGTCGGGCAAAGAGCCGTTGGAAGAAGAATTGGATGGCATTGATGCTGGTAAAGAGCAGCCAGTCGAAGCGGCTGATGGTGTCGACTGCCAGGTCGATTTCGTCCCAGGTGTCGGGCGGTTCGAGGGCGATGGTGGCGAATTCGACGCAGTCCGCTCCTAACTCTTCGAGTTGCAGCACGAGATCGCTTGCTTGATCGCGTGTACGTGTCACCATGATCCGTTTGCCAAGCAGAGGCTTTTTTTCGAACCAGTTCATCGTCTCTCTGAGTTTGACGACCTCACCGACGATAATCAGGGCTGGTGGCTTAATGTTGGCACTGTTCACCACATCAACAATCGTGGCGAGAGTTCCGGTCACCGTGCGGTGCTCTGGGGTTGAAGCCCAGCGGATTACCGCCACCGGCGTCTCTGGGGCACGGCCATAGCGGATCAACCGTTCGGTGATGTTGGGTAAATTTTTGATGCCCATGTAGAAAACAATGGTGCCAATGCCGGTAGACAGTTTTTCCCAGTCGATCGAACTCTCCTGCTTGTTCGGGTCTTCATGACCGGTGACAAAAGCCACGGTTGCTGTGTAGTGGCGATGGGTAATGGGAATGCCAGCGTAGGTCGCGGCGGCACTGGCGGCAGTAACGCCGGGGACAATTTCGAACTCGACGCCATGCTTGGCCAACTCCTCAATCTCTTCACCTCCTCGACCAAAGATAAAGGGGTCGCCACCCTTCAAACGAACGACTCTCTTGCCTGTCATGGCCTGGTCTACCAGGATTTGATTGATCCCCTCCTGGGTCTCGGCATGAATGCCGCCCCCTTTTTTGCCGACATAGATCAATTCGGCGTCAGCCGGGACATGGTTCAGTAATTTTATATTGGCCAGGTAATCATAGACCACAACTTCAGCCCGTTCGAGAAGCTGTTTGCCTTTAACGGTAATCAGGCCGGGATCTCCTGGGCCTGCTCCCACCAAATAGACCTTGCCGATTTTACTATTTTTCACGAATATTCCTTAACTTCAAAATTACTTGGTTGATGGTATCTGGACTTGACTCATGCGTCTCAAGACGAGTCAGGCCGAACTCCAGTTGGAATTCGGCCTGCAAGAGTACGGTAGCAACGTATGTTGGCACGATATCTCGTGACCTTTATGTCTGATGCATATCAAACAAGCGAGGCGCACTGCATTGCGATGTCGTTATGCTATTTCCTGGCCGTATACCTCTTCGAGGATGGCTTTGGCACCCATGGCGAGTAGCTCTTCGGCAAGATTTCGTCCCAAGGTTTCTGGCTGATCGGCCGGGCCGCAGGCTGATTTTTTGATCACCTCTTTCCCGTCTATCGAGGCGACGAGGCCGGTCAAGGTCAGCTGATCTTTGTCGTCAATCGTGCAGAAGCCTGCGATAGGCACTTGGCAACCACCTTCCAAGCGCAGGAGAAAGGCTCGCTCGGCCTGGACAGTGACCTTAGTGGCTCGGTGGTCGAGGAAACTGAGGCCGGCCAAAAGCTCCTTGGCGTCACGACGCATCTCGATACCGACAGCACCCTGCCCAACGGCGGGCAACATCTCAAGAGCCGAGAAATACGAGCTTGCCCGGTCGAGTTTTAAGCGATTCAAGCCCGCTGCCGCCAAGATGATGGCATCGTACTGACCCTCATCGAGTTTGCGTAAACGGGTGTCGAGGTTGCCGCGCAGATCTTCGATAATCAGATCAGGACGAACCTTGGCGAGCTGTGCCCGTCGGCGCAGGCTGCTGGTGCCGATCTTGGCACCGTGCGGCAGTTCTGCCAATGTCTTGTACTTGACAGAGATCAGGGCATCTCTGGGATCTTCACGTTTGGTGACGAGTGCCAGGTGCAGCTCGTCGGGCAGTTCTGCCGGGACGTCCTTCATGGAGTGGACGGCCATGTCGACCTCTTTGTTCAGCATCGCCTCTTCCAGCTCTTTGACAAAAAGGCCCTTGCCGCCAACCTTGGCCAGGGGGACATCGAGGATTTTATCGCCCTTGGTCATAATTTTGACCAGCTCAACAGTGACGTCAGGGTATTGAGCTTCGATCTGGGCTTTGATGCCATTGCTCTGGGCTAAGGCGAGGAGGCTCTTTCTAGTGCCGATTTTAATAAGCTTTTGCATGCATGATTCCTTTTTAAATGGCTCAATCTTGATGGTGGTGCCGACGAGCGTAGACCTCTCAATGCCCGCTCTATCGCATTGTTGTGCGTGGGGTAATCTGTTGTGGATGCAACGAATAAATAAATGTACCAGTTTTAAAAGCAGTTCTCAACGGAATAAAGCCGTTCTCGTTCAGAGTTGTAATTAGTGGCAAGTCCCGCAAGAGCCACCGGCACAGCCCGAACATTTCGAACTGGAAGCAACCCCCGCCTCTTTCGCGCCACCGCGAACGGAGAAGCCAGACATCAATCTGTCGAGGTCATGGCTTGCGCAAAGTGGGCATTGTGCAAGCTCCTTTCCCAGCTGCAACAGTTCAAATTCGTGGTTGCATTGTTGACATCGGTAATCGTATAAAGGCATGGTGTTTATGTGCTCACATTCGTGCCAGTTGCCAGTTCATCGAGCAGTGCCGCCGCCAGGAGTGGGATCATCAGCTCGTGATGGCCGGTGATAGAGAAGCCCTTGCCGCCGCCTGTTGTCGGTCGGTTGACGACGTTAGTCTGCGGGCGGTAGTGGCGGATGAAATCAAAGTTCGCGGTGGTGAAACATTGGACCTTATGGCCCAAATTACGGACGACAGTCAGGGCCTTCAAAAAAACCTCAGGGAGTAAGACAGCCGAGCCAAGGTTGAGGTAGGCTCCTCCCTCCAGGTCGGCCACCATGCCGCAGAAGAGTCTGAAATCGTGATGGCTGCCGGCACCAATTGCGGCACCGTTGGCTGAGGGGTGAATGTGGACAATGTCAGTGCCGATTGCCACATGGACCGTGACCGGCACCTTGAGGCGGCGGGCTGAGGCAACGAGACTCATGCCACAAAAAGGAAAATCGCCTGTCAACAGGGCATCTCCCAAAGACTCGCCAATTCCTCGCTCTCTTTCCAGCCCGCGATTGATAGCGCCATTGATGAACTCTCCTGTCTCTTTGGCCGCTCCAAAGGCACCGTCACCCAGGACTTGATCGACGTCCTCTGATGTTCTGCCTGCCATGGCAATCTCTGTGTCATGGACGATACCGGCTCCGTTCAAAGCGATACCGGTCACGATTCCACGTTCCATCAAATCGATGAGGATGGGGTTTAGGCCGACTTTGATGACATGGGCACCCATGCCAATGATGATCGGTCGTCGCTGACGGTGGCAGTTGGCCAGGCGAGTAACAAGCTCGGGGAAGTCTTTGCCCATCAACTGTTGTGGGAGGGACGTCAGTAATTGTCGGACACTCCAGCCAGCCTTTGGGGCCTTGGCGAAATCCTGCACAGTGACCTTGCTGCTCCGGTCATGAAGGGAGTAGGTTGATAGCGCCGAGAAATCGATGGGCCGATAGTTTGTCATCGAACTGAGGCTCCGAACATGGTCTCGTCGACCAGTTGACAGATAAGGTGTTCCGCCCAGAGGTGGGTCTCTTGGATGTGTGGGGTGAAGAAACAGGGGACGTTTAAGCCTATATCGGCCATGGGCAAGAGCTTGCCGCCGCTACCGCCAGTCAGGACTGCGGTGGTCAATCCCATGGCTCTAGCTTGTTCGATGGCCTTGATGACATTTGGGGAGTTGCCGCTGGTTGATATGCCAAGGGCGATGTCGCCCGCCTGGCCTAAGGCTTGGATCTGCTTGATGAAGATATCGTTGAAAGAAAAATCATTGCCGATACTGGTCAAGATTGAAGAGTCGGTGGTCAAGGCGATAGCGGGTAATGGCCGTCGATCGATCAAAAAACGATTGACGAATTCTGCGGCCATATGCTGGGCATCGGCAGCACTGCCGCCATTGCCGAAGATTAAAAGCTTGTTGCCGTTCCGAAACGCTTCAACCAGGGTTTTAACTAAACGGCACAGCTCAACACTGCAGGCGGCGGCAAAATCCTGCTTAGCTTTGATTGACCCTAAAAGTCCGGCGTTGATTTGTTCTTGCATTCTCGTCTATTCCTTGCTATCAGGCTCGTTTGCCTTGTTGTCCGTTGCATAAAGAAAGTCAAACGGCAGGGGGGGAAATCGAACAACTTTACGGCTTCTTTGTAATGAGCCAAACTTTTATTCCAGCCACCAATCTTTGTCAAGGGATGCCTTTCTTGGCATACGCATATTTCTTTTGCATTCGCGATCTTTTTTTTGATAGAGTGTACAGGAAAGTGGTTTTGCTGATCTCAGCAACTCCACGGGAACGACGAACAGGAAACGCCAACAGGCATTGAAACAGGGCAAAGCGGAGACCGCCATGCAGGAAACAGATCATTTAAGAAATAACGAAAAAGTGTTGCGCATCTTGCGAGAGATCGATCAATTTACCACCTTTTCCAGTGAAGACATCCTCTCTTTTCTCGAGGCCGGAAAGCTCCTTGAGTATGAAAAAAACGAAGATATCCTGATCGAAGGGCAAAATGGCTTCCATGTCTACTTCTTGCTGGCAGGGGAGGTGAGAATCACCAAAGATGGCAAGGAGGTCAAGACGTTACGACGTACCGGCGAACTTTTTGGTGAGATGGGCTTCATGGAAGGGGCTACGAAAGCGGCATCAGTAACCGCTCTGCAGAAGACCCTGGTCTTGCGGTTGGACAGTGCAATCATCGGCAAAAATCCAGATGCCAAGGAACTTGCCTTGGGGTACACGATTTATCGCCTTTTTTGTGAGGTCCTGGCCGATCGTCTTCGGGTAACCACTGAGGAGAATGTGAAGCTCAAAAAAGAAATTAAGAAGCTGGCCGCTAAAGTTACCACCAAAAAGGCCTCTTGAAACGAGCAGGAGCTCTTTGCTCGCCCTTTTTCCCCCAGTCACGTTTACTGCACTTGTCCTTTTAACCGTAATGTCTGCTTCGTTTTTCTGTGTTGTCTTGGTCGAACCCCAAGGGCCGCTCAATATCGGCTCGGTTTGCCGGGCTATGGCGAATTTTGGGTTTGATGATCTGCGACTGGTCAATCCTCAAACAGATCACTTAAGCGATGAGGCACGGCGGATGGCAGTCAAGGCCACCCCGCTGCTGGAAAAGGCCAGGGCTTTTTCGACACTGGCTCAAGCCTTGGCCGATTGCCATTTTTCGATGGCTTCGACGCGACGCTTGGGGAGTTACCGGGAAGATTTTTATTATCCTGATCAAGCCGCCCAGGTATTGCTGCCGCTCAGTGCTCAAGGCCGAGTCGCCTTAGTGTTCGGCCGTGAGGATCATGGCCTGTTCAACAGTGAGCTGGATCTCTGCCAGCGACTCATTACTATCCCAACTGCCGAGGCGTTGCGGTCCATGAATCTGGCCCAAGCGGTCACTCTCTGTCTCTATGAGATCTTCAAGGCCAGACACGGTTCCATCAATCAGATTCCGGCCAAGAAGCTGGCAACTTCCGAGAAATTGGAAGCCATGCTCCTACATATGCAGCAGTGCATGGCAGATGTTAAATATCTCAATCTGCAGAATCCTGAGCATATCGTTCGCACCTATCGGCATATCTTTGGGCGTGCCCAATTGGATGAACGGGAGGTAAGAACGCTGCAGGGATTGTGGAGCCATATCGAGTGGCTTAAAGGGAAAATCGACACCACGGCATCTGAAGCATGATGGAATTATTTGCTATTTTAAACATGACAACTATTTTGCCGAATGAAAATTAACGCTAAACTTGTTGCCAGCTTCGGCACAGTCCTGGTAACCACCCTAGTTGTTTTTGGTAGAATTAGCTATAGCACCTTCACCGAAAGTGCTCATATGGCTTCTGATAAAATTATTTCACTGCAAAGTAGTGAGATAATTTATCACACCACCAAGTCGCTACGGAAAGAGGTAGGTAATATTGAGCAGCAGCTTTCCCTCTATATGCAGGTTAATGCCTGTAGCCTTGGGTCGGATAAGGAGAGCAAGGATCTTCTCGAGGGGTTTGCTAAGCACGATCCGTTGTTTCGCTCAATTAGTCTATCTCCGCGCCGTGGGAATTTGCCCCCTCCCGAGTTTCAAACCTGGATGGACGAGTTCGAGGCGAATCATTTTGAACCGTTCTTGACCCGCAGGGGAGACGATCTTCTTCTGCTTTGGCCTACTCAGACCCCGCAGGGGGCGGCTTTTTTTGTCATTACGCTTGACCCTGCCTACTTCGCCGCAAAACTAAGTTCCTCGATGACCAATAGTGGCTATTTGAATGTTAGTGGAGCTGCCATTGTGTTGACCAGCCATGGAAAACCTCTTCTTGAACCAGTGTTGCAGGATCCCCAAAAGACCCTGGCGAGAGATATCCTCACCGGTGTCGATATTGATGCTCTGGCTGAGCATGTTGAAGATAAAGGGGAGTATTTTATCTATCGACCAGCAGATACTCTTTTTGATGCTGATTTGACGATGGTAGTTCCTAAAAAATTTAATCAGGACAATTTGGTTAAATTGAAAAATAGGATCCTGGCCGCGATGTTAATTGTTGCCTGGATCTCGGTTTGGATCATGTTGGTTATCGCCTACAGAATTTCCAGTCCGATCAGAAAGCTGTCAAAGATCACCAAGGATATTATTGAGTTTAATTACACAACCGAGATGGAGATTCCTCCGTCGAATGATGAGATTGGCGAGTTGGCTGAAAATTTCGAGAACATGCGGCAAAAGATCAAGACCTTGGTGACTGAGGACCCATTGACTCAGGTCTATAATCGCCGTTTCGTGATGCATCTTTTTGATTTGGCGGTTCTGAAAGCAAGCGCCAGCAATACTCCGCTTTGCTGTATTATGATGGATATTGATTTCTTTAAAAAGGTTAACGATACGTATGGGCATCAGGGTGGGGATGCTGTCTTGATGGCTGTCGGGAAAGTTTTGAAGGAGATCTCGAGGGATTACGACACACCCGCCCGGTATGGCGGCGAAGAGTTTCTCTGTCTTCTGCCTGAGACGACGCTACCGGACGCAGTTGCTATTGCGGAGAGGATTCGTATGGCGGTCAAGGGTCTTACCGTCGTTTTTGGAGAGATCGAGCTGCGCTGTACCGTCAGTCTTGGTGTCGCGGAGTACGTCGTAGGGAGGGCCGAGAGTACGGACGAAATCATTCGTGATGCCGACAACGCGCTCTATCAAGCCAAGGAGAACGGTAGAGATCAGGTCGTGGTCTGCCGTCAAGAACCGAACGCGGTGGTCTGTCCAGCAGGGGAGGAAGGGGCAACGGTCTAAGGCGGGCTGTTGAATGAGGTGTTCAGTGTATGTTTTTTAGACGAGCAGAGGAAAGCTTGTTCAGCAACGTCACGGACATGTGCTCAAGCCTGCAAGGCTTAAAATTGCCTGTCTGCGCAGGGCTGAGACAATGCGGACGTGACGTAGCTGAACAGTTCACAGATTGGGTTACTTTTTTTCGCCGCAAGCACAGGTGCTCAGGCCAATAAGCTTGTAGAGGGGGCAAAAGCGCATAAGACCGGTAAGAAGTGGCAAGAAGGCAACAAACTTGATGATGGTTTGTGACGTGCCGGCTGAGACGACAGGGTTTTCAAAAAAACCAATGTAGCCTAGGCCGATGGCGATAACAAGCCGCAGTAACATATCGAAAGTGCCAACATTTTTTTCCATGCTTTCCCCCTGTTTAGAGTAGTCAATATCTTTTTGTCCGGATTTGCCAATACTGGGATAATATAGGCTGATCAGGTCAAGAGACTTCGGATAACGTGATCACCTGTATTGTATTGAAAAAAATCTCGTAAATCACGCTTTATTTTCTGTGATATGCAGAAAAGAGGCGGCCTCGACAGACAGGAAACTTGCTTCGACCCTTAGTAGCCAGTAGCCATCTGGCTCTCTCAGAATGGCATCGCGGAGCTTATCTGAAAGCCAATGGGAGTCTTCGATAAGGTTATAGAAGACCGAGTCTATGCCGATGAAGCCATCGAGAAGGTGAGCAATCAAGTGCAGAACCTTGCTGGGAAAGCCTAATGGCAGTTTCTTCAGGTCGTCAATCTCTTGGCAGCCTTCGGCCCGTAACTCATCAAGAAACCCGCGGAGTACCAATTTGTTTGCCGCAACCCCTTCTTCCAACTCCTCCCAAAACCTAGCGTTCTCGGCAGAGCAGGATGCACTTTCAATCACAGAAATGTTGTCGTAAGAGAGCAGGATGCTCTTGGTGAAAAAGGAGTATACCTTTTCGCGGGTAGAGGCAAAGTCCTTGCCGGTGCAGAGCATCCAATGCGTTTTGCTTTCTGCCATGTGCGACTCCTTATGAGGCCTGTCAATTATTTCTGGTGTTGATATAAGAGCCTTTACTTATGTCCTCTTCGGCTTGTAGAATACCGTAGCGCAGGCTGTCGTTCAATGCCATCAAAAACGGGCCACCATCGAGATAACACCCAAACCTTATGCGGGGAATGACCATAATGAGAATACTCCTTCTAGAAGACAACCCAGTTAATCAGACCTTGATAGCCAGTCAATTGAAAAAGCTTGGTCATCAGGTCGATACGGTCAGTAACGGACAGCAGGGGTTTTTGCGGGCTACTTCTAATCAATACGACATCTTTCTCTGTGACATCCTGATGCCTCATTGGGATGGTTTTAAATTTATTGAGGCCATGACGGTTGTTTGTCCGACGATGCCTATTGTGGTCATCTCCAGTTCAATCGCGACCAACGATTTAGTCAATAAGCTCAAACCTTATTCTAATATTTGCGCGATCTTGGCCAAACCGCTCGACATGGTCAAATTGAGCGCTATTTTACAGGAGACAAGTAGTCAGAGCCACGAGAATTTAGGAAAGATGGCAAGAATTGTTTGTACGATCGGACCTTCTTCCAATAAGCAGGAAGTTATCAATAAGATGATTATGGCCGGGATGGATGTG
Organism: Desulfobulbaceae bacterium; assembly: GCA_028718985.1. Classification (GTDB taxonomy): domain Bacteria; phylum Desulfobacterota; class Desulfobulbia; order Desulfobulbales; family VMSU01; genus VMSU01. The sequence continues at coordinate 42,951 of JAQUKQ010000006.1, forward strand.
GCCCGACTTAATTTCTCTCATGGATCATACGAAAGCCATGAGAAGGTCTTGAATATGATCCGCCATGCCGAAAAGGAGTGGATGCGGCCGGTAGCGGTGCTGATGGATCTTTGTGGCCCCAAGATCAGGACGGGGAACATGCAGGACGGCATGGCCACCTTGGTGCCGGGCGAGATGGTTATCATTCAAGCGGCAGACATTGAAGGCACCAGTCAACGTTTTTCGACCATCGCACCGGAGATACTTGGTGATTTGCGGGTGGGAGACCCCATTCTCTTGGATGATGGTTTGTTGGAGCTCAAAGTCGAGAAAGCTGGGGTAAATGAGGTTCATTGTCGGGTGCTAGTTGGCGGTAAGCTGAAATCACATAAGGGCATCAACCTGCCGGCGACGCCGCTATCTCTGCCATGCCTGACTGCAAAGGATAAGGCTGATCTGGCCTGGGGCATGGAGCACAGTGTGGACTTTGTGGCGCTCTCTTTTGTGCGGAGCGTGGACGATATCGTTGAGTTGAAAGAGCTGATTCGGAAAACCGGTACGCGGAAGATTCATGTGGTCGCCAAGATTGAAAAGCCAGAGGCAATGGAGAATATCGATGCGATCATCGACGCTACCGACGTCATCATGATTGCCAGAGGGGATTTGGGTGTTGAGATCCCCGCCTCTCGGGTGCCATGGATTCAAAGGCAGATCATCAAGAAATGCTGGGAGAAGAACAAGCCGGTAATTACCGCCACCCAGATGCTGGAAACCATGACCCAGAATGCCCGGCCGACTCGGGCCGAGGTGACGGACGTCAGTCTTGCCATTCAGGAAGGGACGGACGCGGTCATGCTCTCTGGAGAGACGGCAGCCGGGGTCGATCCGGTCAATGTTGTGCGCACGATGGCTTCGATTATCTGTGAATCAGAGCGCCACCTGGAACAGAAGCTGGATCATAATCAGATCTTAGTCGATAAGACAGACATCAATCCAGCGCTGTCTGCGGCGGCGAGTCTCGGTCTTGCCGCTGCGACCCTGGTCATTGACTTTGGTAATAACCTCTACCAGCACATGTCGAAATGGAATCGCCGGACTCCGACACTCTTGGCGACCAACTCCATCCACTCTGCCCGCCACGCCTGTATCTATAAAAATGTTATTCCCATTATTACCAAGGAGGAGTTGAGCCGTGATCAACTGGTGTTCTGGGCTATCAGTGAGGCGAAAGATCGGGGATATCTCGTTGGTGGGGATATTTTGGCCGTGGTTGAAGGAGCCAGAAAGACACAGGGTGGAATCGATCAAATGGGTGCCTTTCAACTGATTCGAGTGGCGTGAGCCATCACTTCGCTTGCGCTTGGATACCTGTCGGCTGCTTCCGAAAAAAAACGAGCAGGTTCGGTGGAGTTGTAACTGCCCTGCACGCCGAGGCAACGAAGCGGAGCCCGTCCACTCGAGTTGCTCGCTTACTCCACAACCTGTCTGCGACGAATCGTTGCAGGCATAAATCAATTGTCAATTACGAATTATTCAGTATTATGGCGGGCACGCTGAACATGGGGACTGGTGCTTTTACGATGCCAACCGAAAGAAGCCTTAGTGCTTGCCACTTAATTAAACTTACAACCACCTATCTAAATGACCGACACTGAACAAAGAACAAAAGAAACCGAACTCGCCAAGGCTTATGAATTCCACGATATCGAACAGCGCTGGCATCAGGCTTGGCTAGACAGTAAAACCTTCCAGGGCTGCATGGAAGAGGGCAAGGACTCCTTTTCCATCGTTATTCCGCCGCCTAATGTAACCGGTGTTCTCCACATCGGCCATGCCTTAAATAACACGCTGCAGGATATTTTGGTGCGTTACCGGAGGATGCAGGGATTGAATGTCCTTTGGGTGCCGGGCACGGATCATGCCGGTATCGCCACTCAGAATGTGGTTGAGCGGCATTTGACCGCCGAAGGGAAGGATCGTCATCAAATCGGCCGTGAGAAATTTATCGAGCGGGTTTGGACCTGGCGACGGGAGTCTGGTGGCCAGATCATCAATCAGCTTAAACGCCTGGGCTGCTCCTGCGATTGGGATAGAGAGCGTTTCACCATGGATGAAGGCCTCTCCAAAGCCGTGGTCAAGGTCTTTACCACCCTCTATGATCAGGGGCTAATTTATAAGGGTGATTATATCATCAATTGGTGCCCGCGGTGTCACACGGCCCTCTCTGATCTGGAGGTGGAACACGAGCCCACTGCAGGAAAACTCTACCGCATTCGTTACCCGTATGCCGATGGCTCGGGCTTCCTGGTCGTGGCCACCACCCGGCCGGAGACCATGCTGGGTGATACCGCCGTTGCTGTTCATCCGGAAGACGAGCGTTATAATGCCATGCCTGGTCAACAGGTCATCCTGCCTTTGGTTAATCGGGCAATCCCCATTGTTTTTGATGCGCATGTCGAGAAGGAGTTTGGTACCGGGGCGTTAAAGGTGACTCCTGCTCATGATTTAAATGACTTCGAGATTGGTCGCCGCCATGATCTGCCATTGATCTCGGTGATGGATAAAAACGGGGTGATGAATGAACAGGCAGGGAAGTATCAAGGACTAGATCGTTTTGTCTGTCGGAAGCAGATTGTTGCCGACCTTGAGGAACAGGGCCTGCTGGATGGCATTGAGGAGTACGAGCATGGTGTGGGCAACTGCTACCGTTGCCATACTGTGGTCGAGCCGCAACTCTCCAAACAGTGGTTCGTTTCGATCAAGCCATTGGCGGAAAAGGCTATTGCTGCAGTGAAAAACGGGGATATCCGTTTGCACCCGAAGTCTTGGGAGAATACCTATTTCGATTGGATGAACAACATCCGCGATTGGTGCATATCGCGTCAGATCTGGTGGGGGCACCAGATCCCGGCCTGGACGTGCTCGGATTGTGGTGAGCTTATCGTTCGCGATCAAGAACCTGTTGACTGCCCAAAATGCCAAGGGGAAAAGCTGGTGAGGGAGACGGACGTGCTCGACACCTGGTTCAGTTCCGCCCTTTGGCCGTTTTCAACCTTGGGGTGGCCGGATCAGACCCGTGAGCTTGATTTTTTCTACCCAACCTCAGTGCTGATTACGAGTTTCGACATCCTCTTTTTCTGGGTGGCGCGCATGATCATGATGGGCACTCATTTCATGGGGGAGGTTCCCTTTCGGGATGTGTACCTGCACGCCTTGGTTCGCGATGCTCACGGTCAAAAGATGAGCAAGTCCAAAGGGAATGTCATGGACCCGCTCCTGGTCATGGATAAATACGGCACCGATGCCTTCCGCTTCACCCTCACCGCTTTTGCTGCTCAAGGCCGCGACATCAAGATCTCTGAGGATCGCATTGAGGGGTATCGCCATTTTATCAATAAGATTTGGAATGCCAGTCGCTTTGCTCTCATGCACCTTGATGATGGAAGCGCCCGTCTTGTTGATCAGGATATCAAAGAATTCTCAATGGCAAACCAGTGGATCTTGAGCCGGACGTCGCACACCATCCGCGAGGTGCAGGTGGCGCTTGATTCCTTTCAGTTTAACGAGGTGGCCTCACTTATCTATCAATTCATCTGGCGGGAGTTTTGCGATTGGTATCTGGAGTGGATCAAGCCCGCTCTTTATGGTGAGTCGATAGCCGCCAAGGCCGAGACGCGTTCTGTTCTGTTGACGGTGCTTGAAGTCACTCTGAAGTTGCTGCACCCTATTGCCCCGTTTATCACCGAAGAGATCTGGCACGCCTTGCCTGGCAAGAGGGCAACGATCATGCTGGAGGCCTATCCGAAGCCTGATACGGCCTGGGAGAGTCTACAGGTAGAGTCGGCGACCAATCTGCTGATGGGCGTGATCGGTGGCATTCGCAACATCAGAAGCGAGATGCAGATTCATCCGTCGGCCAGTATCAACGCCCTGCTTGTCTGTGCTGATGCTGCTAAAAACGACACGCTGCGCCGTCACGCCGCAAGCATCACCGGCATGACCAAGGTCAAGGATTTTGATGTGCGGGCGTCTGGGGAGTGTCCCAAAGGTGCCGCTTCCTTCATTTTTGAGGATATCGCCATTTTCGTGCCGATGCAGGGCTTGATCGATATCGATCGTGAGCTTGAGAAGCTGGGAAGGGAGCGTGACAAGATTATGGTGCAGCTCGAGCGGATCGAGGGAAAACTCGGTAATGTGAAGTTCATGAGCAATGCCCCAGCCGAGGTTGTGGCCAAGGAACAGGAGAAATTGGATGGCTTTCGGGCGACGATTGCTAAGATCGACGAAAATATAAGCCGTTTGCAAGAGTTGAACGGCTAGTTTTTGCTAATTTTCTTCAGCGTATTCGGCGATTTTTTTGATAGGGGTGCAGAGAGATTTAATTGACAAAATAGTTTTTTTTGATGTATTCTTAATGAAGATTACTGTCCTTGACTGACAGGAAAATAGCAACTATGTCGTGTGTAAGATGAGGCAAGTCGTGGTGATTTGCTTAGAATTTCAAACAGAAAAAGGAGAGGAGTTATGAAGAAATTGGCTCAGTTGATGATTGCCGTTTTTATGGGGCTTATGGCAACTGCCTGTGCCCATAAAAACATCCCGACGCCTTTCACCCCTACCGACCTTAATGGCAAGGTGACAAGTGGTGATTACGTCCAGAAGGTTGATAACTTCTTGCTTATCCTGGATGATACCGCCTCCATGCATCTTGATCGGCAGTGGCAGTGCCAACTGGAGAAGGCGAAGCTTGTCGCCAACAACATGAACAACACCATCCCCGCTTTGAAGCTGCAGGCAGGAATGCGGGTCTTTGGCCCTAACAGCTACTCCCTGGCTGATGGTAGCGCTCTGCAGCATGGCATGACCGCTCACAGCAAATCTGCTTTTGGCGAGGCGATCAACTCAGTCATCAGGACTGGTGGCAACACCCCGTTGGCCAGAACATTTGCCTTGGCTGACGCTGATTTAGCAAGCAGCAAGGGTGATATCGCGGTCATCGTCATCAGCGATGGCGAGGAAAATATCGGGGGCTCTTCTGTTGCGGCCGCTCAGGCTTTGAAGGATAAGTACAAAGACCGTCTTTGTATCTATACGATCCTGATTGGTAACAGTCCTGCTGGTCGCGCCACCATGGAGAAGATTGCTCAGGCCAGTGGTTGCGGTTTCGCTACCGATGAGGAAGCGGTCAGCACCCCTGCCGGAATGGCCTCCTTTGTTGAAAAGGTGTTCTTGAAGCCGGCTGAAAAGGTTGTTGCTCCGCCGCCACCACCAGTGGTCGAGAAGAAGTGCTTCACGATTGAGTTGAAGGTTGAGTTTGATTTCGATAAGTCCAACATTAAGTCTCAATACTTTAAGACCTTGACAGAGTTTGCTGATCTGGTTCGTGCGTATCCCAACCATACCGTCAATCTTGAGGGCCATACCTGTAATATTGGTACAGATGCCTACAATATGAAGCTTGGTCAGAGACGTGCAGACAGTGTCAGAAATTTCATTTTGAAGAACTTCAAAGATATCGATCCCGCTCGTCTGACGGCGATTTCTTACGGCGAGAAAAAGCCCGCCTTTAGCAACGATAAGAAGGATGAGAGACCTCACAATCGTCGGGTGTTTGCCACCTTTACGTATTGCGAAAAGTAGTTTGTTGAAAATTTGGTGAGCTGTAGTTTGTTACGGTTCGCCAATTAGAAAACAAAAAAAGGGGAGGAGAAACGGATCGTTTCTCCTCCCCTTTTTTTTTGTCATTTCGACAGTGGAACCTGGAGCTACGGTTTTGGTCTCTGGTGCATGACGAGCCATAATCGTTTCATGCTCTCTCTGGTCTCGTGATCTTCTATGGAGTTTAAGCTCGCCGCGAACTGAGTAAACTGATTGTGATCAATTGGTTGGGCCGCGACTTTTTTAGGTTTGGCCTGCTGATGTCGACGAGCAAAGGACGAGTCGAGGGTAAACTTGATGTCGGAGAGACGCGTCGGCGGAGCAGATTCCGATTCTGTTGCGGAGCATGGGCGAGAATTCAGCATCGCTAGGCGCTCGTTAATTAGCTCCAGGATGTGATGACGTTCGAATTGAAGTTGCTGCATCCAGATGGAATCTGAGACAGCAAGCCAAAGAGTATCCCCTTTTATCACCTGAGGTTCGGCGTGTTTGGCAATTTCGATGCCTACTACTTCATTCCAGAATAAAAAAACCTGGTGGAGCCCTAAACGTCTTTGCCAGTCCTTTTGTTGAAGGACTGACGAGAGTAGGCTCCCCAGGTTGGTAGGGCTATTGGAAACAGCCATAAGAGATAGGCGAGGATTGCTTAGTGTTTGAATGAACGTTGCCCGGTGAATTTCATGGCAACTTGTGGGGTTGCCTCGTTACAGGCTTCGATGACTTCAAAGTCGCGCATGGAACCACCTGCCTGCAAGATTGCGGTAACGCCCTGCGTAATGCCAACATCAGCACCATCCCTGAACGGGAAAAAAGCATCGGAGATCATCACTGAACCGGGTAGACCGGCACGCGCGGCTTTGGTTTGCTCGTCAATTTTTAGTTTATCATCTTTGCTGCGTTTGCCCTGAGCAATTTCGAGGGTCAGGTCACCATAGGGGATGCCGTAGGTGTCAAAACAGAGCATGTCCGCGTATTTGATGTATGCCTTGTGGACAGCGATTTCGGCTACGCCAACCCGATCCTGCTCGCCGGTGCCAACCCCTACCGTGCAACCGTCTTTAATGTAAAGTACCGAATTAGAAGTTACCCCGTGTTCAACGGCCCAGCCAAAAAGCATATCATCAATCTCACGTTGTGTGGGTTCGCGCTTCACGGCATAGTCAACACCCTTGAAGGTGCTGACGGCCGGTTTAAGGTCACTGGCGGCGCGAATTGAGTTGACGGCGGATTGCTGGGTGATAAGGCCACCATCGATTAAACTCTTGAAATCGACAAAGCGGTGCTTCTCGAATTCGGCTAAACGGTCAATGCGGCTGATTTTGATAACCCGAAGGTTTTTGCGGGTTTGTAAGATCGCAAGAGCACCATCTTCAAAATCGGGGGCCACCACAACTTCCAAATAATTTTGACTGATGGCCTCCGCCGTAGCCTTATCGCAGGGTCGGTTAAGGATAACGCAACCGCCAAAGGCGGCAATGCGGTCCGCGCGATTGGCTCGCGTATAGGCGTGGTTCAAGGAGTCACCCAAGGCGACACCGCAGGGGTTGTTATGCTTGAGAATGGCGGCCGCTGGCTTATCCATCATATATTTTATGATGTTTAAGCCGTTGTCGATATCGGTGAGGTTGATCTTGCCGGGATGCTTGCCGACTTGTAGCATATCTTCAACGGCAATGCCGCTGACTAGACCGTGACCAGGGCTGATGAATTGGCAGTCACCCAAGGTCAGATTGCCATTGATTAACTCGTAGAGGGCCGCCTCTTGGTCGGGATTTTCCCCATAACGGACACCCCGTTCGTCAATAGTGCCATCCTCCATGGGGATCTTCCATGTCTTTTTGCGGTAGATCAGAGTTTGATCACCAAAGGAAATTTTCATCTCCATGGGAAAGTGGTCGCCGAGGATTGTTGAGTACATCTTTTTCAGATCAGCCATGTCTTTACTCCTGTTGTTAGTAAAAAAAGTGTGTCTTAGGACTCGTAAAGGATCCGTAGTGCCGCATTCCGCAGTGCTGGTGGACAGTTTTTAATTTTTTTGAAAGCAAGAATCCCAATCTTTGCGCACCGGATCAAATCCTTGATTTTGAATGGCGAGGCAGACCTCCGCAATCGAGCGGTGATCGTCAACGGCGAATTGCTCGGCTGATGCGTCTTCATGGGCGTAGCCGCCAGGTGCGGTACATGAACCTGCCGAATAGCGTGTAGGCCCGAGGCCGAGCATGCCGTTTCGGTAGCGGGCCTCTTCCCTGGTTGAGAGCAAGAGGCCCACGTTGTGGTCAAACAGGCGTAATGCAAAGATGAGTTGTGTGAGGTTGCGCTCGGAAACAGGGGACAAGGCTTGAAAACCTCCCTCGGCAGGACGAATTCTTGGAAAGGACACCGTTACTCCGGTGCGCCAAAAATGTTTTCTGAGCCAAGCCAGGTGCAAGGCTAGCGCCAAACCCTCTGTGCGCCAATCACCCAAACCGAGCAGGGCTCCGATACCGACTTCCCGCATTCCTGCCGCTGCCGCCCTGGCAGGAGTTTCTAAGCGATAGGTATAATCTGACTTTTTGCCAGCGGGATGCATCTTCTTGTAGAGGATGGGGTCGTAGGTCTCCTGGTAGACGGCGACACTTGTGATCCCAGCCGCAAAGAGGCGGGCGTATTCTGGTCTGGTCAACGGTTGTATTTCAATGGAAAGGGCGGCAAAACGGTCTTTGAGCCGCAAGGCCACCTGCTCGATAAAGTCGACCCCCATCATTTTTGGCGCTTCACCTGAAACCAGTAGGAGGTGACTGACACCTCTTTTTTTCAGGGTGTCAGCTTCAGCCTCCACCTCTTCCAAGCTCAGGCAACGACGATGAATTTTGTTTTCTGCCGAAAACCCGCAGTAGAGGCACTGATTTGTGCAATAGCTGGAGAGATAGAGTGGCGCATAGATCTGAATCACCCGGCCAAAGCGTTGTTGGGTGATGGACCGGGATCGAGCCGCCATCTCGGGGAGATAGGCCTCGGCTGCAGGAGATAGGAGAGAGGCCAAGTCGTTGGTCGAGAGATTTTCACCCCGCAACGCCCTCAGGACATCAGCCTTGTCCCGGGAGGAGATAAGTGCTGTTAACTTACTGAAATCGGGGAGAAGGAAGGCGTCCATTATCGAATGAAATCAAGACCTGTTTGTGGGCTGGAGGCCTGTGCCTCATCGTTGGCTACCCCCAATCCCGCCAGGAAAGCCTCACGGCCGGCGATCACCCCAAGTCTGAAGGCATTGGCCATCTGCACCGGATCGCCGGCGACGGCGATCGCTGTGTTGACCAGTACCGCGTCGGCCCCCATCTCCATGGCGAGTGCTGCATGAGACGGAGCGCCAAGGCCTGCGTCGACCACCACCGGTACTTGGGCTTGGGTAATGATGATTTCGATCTGGTAACGGGTGATCAGGCCACGGTTGGTGCCGATAGGTGCGGCTAAGGGCATGACGGCGGCTGTACCGACATCCTGCAGGCGAAGCGCAAGGATGGGGTCGGCATTGATGTAGGGCAGAACGATAAAGCCATCCTTGACCAATTCTTCGGCGGCGAGCAAGGTGTCTACCGGGTCGGGCAGCAGGGTTCGCGGGTCTGGCGTGACTTCGAGTTTTACCCAGTTGCCACCGCCAGAGGCGCGAGACAGTTTGGCCAGCCGAACCGCTTCATTGGCATTCCTGGCGCCTGCCGTGTTAGGGAGGAAGAAAAACTTAGTGCGGTCAAGCACTTGCATGATGTCATCTTCAGGATCGTTTAAGTCAATGCGGCGCAGGGCAACGGTCACCATCTCACTTTCCGAGGCGAGCAGAGCTTGTCGCATGACGTTAGCTGAGGAGAATTTACCGGTGCCTGTAAAGAGGCGAGAGGAAAATGTTTTGCCAGCAATGGTCAACATCTCAGCCGCCTCCGATAAAACGGATTAGTTCCAGTTCGCACCCTTCCTTCAGGTGGCGCTCAGCATATTCCGTTCGGTTCAGAATCTGGCCGTCAAGTTCGACGACAACGGTTTCTGGATCAAACCCTAAGGTCGACACAAATTCTGCCACTGAGGCTTCTTGCTTGGCCTCTTTCTCTTCTCCATTGACGATTATCTTCATAGTAAATTTCTTTACGCTATTAGTGGTTATGAGATGTTTGCCTGTGTGTGGAGCGCTACCCTAAGCCCAAGAGTATGCGTAATACCTGGTTGGCTTGGTGGTGGGCGGCAATGCCTACCCGTGGGGCCATCAATCCTTGTCCCGGTTTGGCCTCGGCTTCTCCGTCACCGACGATGAACACGTTTGGGCGTATTCTCCGGGTGCTGATCAGATTGTTGTCATCAAAACCAGCTAAGCCTGAGGCCCCCACATAACCGATTTCGGGGAGTAAAGTCAAGGCAACCCGTAAGGCTGTTGCCTTCATCTTGGCACCGTCGAAGCACTCAACCAAGACAGAGACATGTTTGAAGACAAGCGGGATGATGGACTCCGTTAGCTCGTCCTCAAAGGTTTCAACCTTGAGATATGGATTGACCCGTAACAGGTTTTGCCGCATGGCCTCGGTTTTTTTGAGGCCGACTTGATCGATAAAATATTGTTGGCGGTTGAGATTGCTGGGCTCGACCACATCGTAATCGGCGAGGAGAAGGGAGCCAACACCGATTCTCGCCAAGGCGGTTGCCACCACGGATCCTAAGCCGCCGAGACCCATGATGCCAATAACACTCTCTTTGACCTTGCCCTGGACGCCAGGGGTATGACGGGCATAGAGCAGGTGCTCCATTTCAGCAAAACTGATATGTTCTCCGCGCTTGATGAGCCAACAACTGTCCCCATCGTTCAGTTCGGTGCTTGGTGGCATTGGAAAACCGTTGACGATAAAGACATCGGCCTCTGGTTTGAAACGTCTGGCCAAATCCTCAAGACGAAGCCCCGGGAAGAAGTCGCAAGGCCTTTCGTTCACCTGCAGCATGACTCTCTCCCTGGATAGATCATTGCAGTGCTGTGCCCAATTGAGTCGTTTTGGATCTTTTCATCTGCAAAAGCCTTTGCTCTCGGTAAATAGCTCAAAAAAATGGACAGGAACCCGGTCGTTTGCCAACGGGCAAGCACGAATGCCGACAATATTAGCATGGTCCAAAATAATACTCAAATTGAGGCACGGATGGTAGGGATTTTTTCCAGCCAATCAAATATCGATTCCCATTTGCCGGATTGGCAAGGAGTTCTCCCTCTTCGACAGTGGCGGCGGGGCAACTGTCGAAGTGAAATCGCACTGTTTTCTATGAGGTTATTGAAGTTGATTGTGAAGTGTAAATAAAAATGGTATGTTCGGCCCCGATATTTTGGGCATGGCGGGAAAAAAGAACTCTGTCGAGCCGTAAATGTAATTAAATGAAAAAAAGGAAATCAAGACGTTGTGGCAGTGCGAGAGCTCTTTTGTCGTCAGGTGATGTCGGCCTGTTTCTCCATAGCCTGCCGTTTCGTCTTAATTGTAACGTATGCAAAACCTGCCCTTCTCCGTAGTCCAAGAATCTGTTGATTCTGCCCCCGGCACGCTGCTGATCGTCGATGACGACCCCATCAATCGCCAAGTTCTTCGTTATCTCTTTGAGCAAGAAAAATATCGGGTCATAGAAGCCGATGACGGGCAGCAGTGTCTGAGCCAAGCTATGACAGAGCGACCTGACCTTATCTTGCTGGATGTCATGATGCCAGGTCTTGATGGCTTTGCCGTCTGTGCGGCTTTGGCGGCAGAGGACAAGACAGCCTCCATCCCAATTATTCTCGTGACGGCCTTGAACAGCCCGCAGGATGAGACCCGAGGCTTGGAGGCCGGCGCGGTTGATTTCATCTCAAAGCCAATCAATCCAACGGTTATCAGATCGAGAGTCAAGACCCATATGCAACTGAAACGGGATCGAGACATTCTGGCCCATAAATCGGAACGACTTGAACTGGCAAATCGTCTCTTGGAACAGGAGATCGACAATCACCTGCAAACCGAGAACGCCCTGGTTGCAGCAAAAAATGAGATCTCAAAAATTAGCCTCATGAAGGAAGAGGTGATCAAAGATCTGTTTCAGGCCATGTGTGAGATGCTTTCGACGCGAGATATGTACACGTTTGAACATGGCTTGCGGGTTGCCTCCATCGCGCGCCTCATTGGTGAGAATATGGGGCTTTCCGATCACGATGTCGAGGCGCTGGAGTTGGGTTGTATGCTCCACGATATCAGTAAGGTTGCGATCCCCGATGATGTCCTTCTGAAGCCCGGCCTCTTTAATGCCCAAGACCGGCGGATCATGATGATGCATCCTACCATGGGGGCGAAGATATTTTCACGTCAGGATTGCGATCCGGATATTATTGAGATTATCCATCATCACCACGAGCGCTTGGATGGCAATGGCTATCCCGACCACCTTCAAGGGGAGGAGATAGGCCTGTTGACTCGAATTGCCATGGTGGCCGATAGTTATGAGGCGATGATTGCTCGTCGACCTTATAAAAAATCGATGTCGCGCACCGAGGCCTTGAATCGTCTGCGGCAGGAGGCGGAGAGTGGTAGTATGGATGGCTCGATAGTCAGCCGTCTGGCTGTGGTGACCGAGTCGTGGGACCCTTTGGCGATTCATCATAATTTTCATGACGCCAGCAGCAAGGAGTTGGAGCTGTTCCGCAAAAAGACCTACTTTAAAGAGCCGCTCAGTGATTTCTATAACTATCGATACCTTTTTTACCTTGAGGACAGTGGTCTTTTGGAGAGCCATCGTAATGGCTATACCTTGACGAAGGTCTTTTTTTCTAATCTTGAGCAGATCAACAAGGCGCATGGCTATTTGGTGACTGACCAGATTATTGACGAGGTTGGTTCTACCATTCATGATGTAATTGATACTTTGAGCGAGAATGAGGCGGTTGATTGCGTCAATATTCTGCTCAGGAAAGGGACCTCCTACCTGATTTATTCCAATTGTCCGCTGACGGTGCTTGACATTTTGGATCGTGAGATCAAGAGTTGTGTCAACCGATTGGCAGAGGAGTGGCAGGGAGAAACTCAGTGCTTTACGATGAGTTTTGCGGCTGGCTATCCGGTGCAGGAGGCTGTCTATCAGGTACTTGATCGCCTTGTCGTGTAGAAGAGGCGATTCATAGAACGGAAACATTCGGCAGAGCCGCCTGGCGCAAAAGCTATGCCCCTCTTGTGAGCTGGCTTATGACAGGGTGGATGTGGTGGTGCTGAAGAGTACCACGGGAAAAAATAGCGAGGATGAAGATGAGTGAGCTTGTGCCAGAAGGGGCAATTCTGCAGCGGGATAAAAAGACATTTGCGATCGTGCCGAAAACACCGCAAGGCATGATCACGGCCGATATCTTAGAAGCACTTGCCAAGGTAGTACGGAGGTACAATGTGCCGATCGTCAAGATCACCTCGGGGCAGCGTTTGGCCTTGATCGGTTTGCAGAGAGAGCAGCTGGATGCGGCTTGGCAGGAGTTGGGGATCGGTGTCGGTCAGGCAACAGCCCTTTGCCTGCACTATGTCCAGGCCTGCCCGGGCAACAGCGTTTGTAAATTTGGGGTGGATGATTCCCTGGGGATGGGGGCTGAGCTTGAAGAAGGTTTGACGGGCATGGCTTTCCCTGCCAAGGTCAAGGTCGGGGTCTCTGGCTGCCCAATGTGTTGTGCCGAAAGCTATATGCGTGATATGGGCCTCTTCGCCAAAAATAAGGGATGGACAGTGATTGTTGGCGGCAATGCCGGAGCCAAACCTCGGATTGGCGATGTGCTGGCGGTCGATCTGTCCCGTGAGGAGGCTGTTGCCTTGGGCATTAAATTTATGAAGTATTATCAGGAAGAAGGGCATCCCCGAGAGCGAACCGCCCGTTTTGTGCAACGGCTGGGCATTCTCGCCATCAAGGAGGCCCTCTTGTAATTGAGGGACGGCCGCTCTTGCATTGTTACACGAGGAATTCGGTCAGTACGTGTGTTGCTACCTTGATCTGCTCGATCTCAATGTGCTCGTCGTGTTGATGGGCGTGGTTGATGTGGCCCGGGCCCCAAATGATACATGGTCCGCTCTCTTGTAGTTCTGAACAGTCAGTGGCGTAACCGGCGGTGACGGCGCTGGCAGAACACTCTGCTCTCTCCAGCGCTTGCTGAAATTCCACGATCAAAGGGTGCGTCATGTCTGTTTGCATGCCGCGAGCGGTGAAAAGGGTTTCGACTGTCCCTCGCAGGCCTATCGTGTGCTGCAGGGTGCTTTCGATCATCGGTGGGTGGTGTTCGGGCAGTAGACGGATATCGACGGAGATCTCGCAGCGGTCTGGGATGGTGTTGATGGAGTCCCCGCCATGAATCTTAGTGATGGCGAGCGTCGCCTTGCCCAGTTCCGGATTTTTGTGTCGCCCTAGTCGGAAGCCAAAGAGATTGAGGTCGTTGATGATATCCATCATGCCGAGGATGGCATTTTGGCCAAGCTCAGGGGCTGAGGAGTGGACGGCTTTGCCCCGGTTGGTGATTCGGCAACGGTAGACCCCCTTATGGGCCTTGACGATTTTGAGGCTGGTCGGTTCCAGGCAGAGGCAGAGATCCCACCCGCCGACTTGTTGTTTGAGGGCGGCGGCTCCGGCTAGACTGCACTCTTCGTCAACGGTGGCGGCAAAGATCACCTCGTAGCGTAAACTCTTATGGAGGCTATGCAGTTGCAGTAAGGTGCTCAAGGCGGTAGCCAAGGGACCCTTGTCGTCACAGGCACCTCGTCCCCAGATTCTTTCTTCCCGGATCTGTCCAGAAAAAGGATCTGTCATGCCCGTGGCACTGACGGTATCCAAGTGGGCGACGATAAGGAGCTTGGGGCTTCCTGGTTTTGGAAAATGCGCCACGAAGTTGGGTCGGCCAGGGTTGACCTCAAGCGTTTCGTTGGCGATGCCAGCTGAGGTGCAGAGGGCGGCAAGATACTCGACCAGCGCTTTTTCAGGGCTGGTCGTATCGGTCTCGGTTTGGCCGGATGATTCGCTGGGGATGTGGATCAGGTCTTGGAGCAGGGCGATGGTTTGCTTGAGGTCGATCATGGTATTTAAGGGGAGTGAATGTAGGAGTTTAAGCGTCGTTACGGGGGAGGAAGCAGCCTGCTCAACCCGGTAGTGAAATATACACCTCCAAGCTGGCAAAATGCAACCTCGATAAGTTTCCTCTTTGCAAACACCTCATTTGATTGTATATGGTACATTCTTATTTTGTCGCGCAGTACAGTTTTTGATGTTCAGGAGAGGTGTCCGAGAGGCCGAAGGAGCACGCTTGGAAAGCGTGTGTGCGGCAACGTACCAAGGGTTCGAATCCCTTCCTCTCCGCCATAGAGTTATTTTTGATAGCCGGGTCCCGCGCAATGAAGGCTCATGAACCCCGCCAGGTCCGGAAGGAAGCAACGGTAATGATACCCTTTATGTGCCGCGGGGGTGCCTGGCTATCTTTTTTTATCCCCTCATCTTTCGCCCGCCTGTAGTCCATGTCCTATCGCGTTCTCGCCAGGAAATGGCGTCCCCAAAAATTCGAAGATATCGTTGGTCAGGAGCCGATTGTTCGGACCCTGCAAAATGCCCTGCGCCGTAATCGTGTCGCCCATGCCATGATCTTCAGTGGTGTGCGCGGGGTGGGTAAGACCACCATCGCTCGCATCATGGCTAAGGCCATTAACTGCCATAATCAGGCTGATGCCCCTTGTGACCATTGTTCCTCTTGCGAGGCGATCGTTGCTGGCAATGCCATGGATCTGCATGAAATAGACGGCGCTTCCAATCGTGGCATTCAGGAGATTCGGGACCTCAAGGAAAACATCCGTTTCATGCCCGTTCAGGAGCGTTTTAAGGTCGTCATCATTGATGAAGTTCATATGCTGACCACCGAGGCCTTCAATGCCCTGTTGAAGACCCTTGAAGAACCGCCTGAGCATGTATTCTTCATGTTTGCTACGACCGAAATCCACAAAGTGCCGGTGACGATTCTGTCCCGGTGTCAGCGCTATGAGTTGAAGCGAGTGCCGTTTAAGGTGTTGAACGAATTCTTTGCGACAATTGCTGTCAGGGAAGGGGTGACGGTCAGTCAAGCGGCGCTCGATATCATTGCTGGTGAGGCGGACGGCAGTGTGCGGGATGGCTTAAGCCTGCTTGATCAGATTTTCTCTTTTGGTGGCGATACGGTCAGCGAAGATGATCTGCGACTGGTGCTTGGTCTGGTGGATCGTCGTATCTTTGCCAAGATTAGCGAAGCGCTTCTCGCCGCGGACCTGGCACTAGCCCTTACCCTCCTTAACGAAACATATTGCCAGGGCATGGATTTGAAACGTTTTGCTCATGGCTTGCTTTTTTTCTGTCGCGCCCTCCTGATAGGCAAGACCAGCAAGGCACCGGCAGCGATTCTCGACATTTCCGATCAGGAGATGGCCTTGGTCAAGGAGATTGCGGCACAATATTCCCTTGAAACCTTGAGCAGTGTTTTCGGCTTGATGATGAAGGGTGTTGAAGAGTTGCAATATGCTGCTCACCCCCGCATGGTGCTGGAGATGCTTTTTGTCAAAACGGTACAGGCTGGTTCGATAGTGCCTGTCTCCTCTCTTTTGTCCCGTTTGGATCTGTTGCTCTCCGGTCTGCCGCAGCCGGTCACACCGACTGCGGCTCGAGTTGTCATTCCAACCGCCGAACCTTCCGCACGACAAGAAGGAGGAACCGTCGCTTCTCCTCTATCGCCCGACACTGCTGGTCAATCGATCTCGCCAAGCCGCCCAAGTAACTCAGGCGGTGTTTTGACCAAACCTGCAGTCAAGGCTGATGTGGTCGTCACGGAGGGGGGAGAGGCATTGGACGTGGCCGATGATTGTGAAGAGGAGGATGAAATTTCTGCGGAGGTGGCTTGCTCTTCCGGTGCTGTTCCTCCTCCTCTTTCACCGGCAAAATCTCGTGATGTGCAGCGGGACTGGGATGCCTTTATCGCACACGTACGTGAGCGTAAAAAGTGGATGGCAGGGACATTGGCGCAGGCGGACAAAGTTAAGGAAGAGGATGGGGCACTCACTATTTTTTATGATGAAGCCTCAGAATGCCACATGCTGCAGGAAGTGGCTAATCAAAGACTGCTGATTGAGTTTGCCCAGGACTTTTTCCAAAAAGAGCTTGCTCTTCATATTGTGGTAGCAGGTGAGAGCGTTGGCGGTGAGCTGGATCAGCCGCAAGAGGAGCGACGGGCCTTGGCAAATGATCCCCGCGTTCAGATCGCCGTAGAGGTAATGGGGGGAAGGGTTACTGGTATTAGGACTGGCCCCAGGAGTCGTTAGTGGAACCCCAGTTTTCGAGAGTATTTAGGGAAAAAGGAGATTGACATGGATATCAGTCAAGTGATGCAACAGGCACAGCAATTTCAGAAGCGCATGGCCGACGTCCAGGAAGAGATGGCTGGTCGCCAAATGACCTCGTCGGTCGGCGGGGGCATGGTAACGGCCACCGTGAATGGGAAAAACGAGTTGCTGGCGCTCAAAATTGAGCCTGAGGTCATTACCGCGGATGATGCCACGATGTTGCAGGATCTTATCGTCGCCGCGGTCAATGACGCCATGCGACAGGCCAAAGAGGCCATGCAGGGCGAGATGC
>JAQUKQ010000007.1 GCA_028718985.1 Desulfobulbaceae bacterium
AGTAACCAAGAAAATTCTCGTCTGCCCCTTCACCCACCTGCACGACCGTAGTGCCAGATTGTTTGACCAGCCTGGCAAGGAAGTAAAGCGGGATGCAGACATTATCGGCGATCGGCTCGTCCTGAAGTTCAACCAGCTTGGGGAGAAACTCTTGGGCATCACGCTGATTGATCAACGCCTCATGATGCTCGGTCTTGTACCGTTCGCTTACCCGTTTGGCAAACTTGAACTCATTGGTGTCTTCCTCTCCCTCGTAGCCGATGGTAAAGGTCGATACCGGACGGTCCATAAGTTCAGCCATCAGCGCCACATTCAGGCTTGAATCAACCCCGCCTGAGAGCAGAACGCCAAACGGCACGTCAGACACCATGCGCCGTTGGACAGCTTGCTTAAGGAGGTGCGTCAATTCTGCAGTAGCCTCCGTTTCACTAAGATCTTTTGTCCTGAAAACGTTTTTGGCGTCTGGCTGACAATCCCAATACTGAAAGGCTTGGGCCGTGCCGTGATGGTCGATGGAAACCGCCCAGCCGGCCGGGATCTTGAAAACACCACGAAACATGGTCAGTGGGGCTGGTGCAACAATGAAAGTGAGGTAATGCCAGAACGCCGTCAGGTCCATTTCCGGTGTCATCGCCGGATGCGCCATCAGAGCGCGAATCTCCGAAGCAAAGAGCCATTCGCCGGTATTGGCACGCGAGATATACAGCGGTTTCTTGCCCACCCGGTCACGCACTAGGTGCAAGATGGGACGTTCTTGGTTGCGAGCATCGTATACGGCAAAAGCAAACATCCCAATCAGACGCTTAACGCAATCGAGCCCCCACTCTTCGTAGGCATGGAGCAGGACTTCCGTATCCGAGTGATCCGTGACCCAGCTATATTTGCCAAGACTTTTCAGCTCACGGCGCAGTTCAGCGTGGTTGTATATCTCGCCGTTAAAAGACAAGACGACAGTGCCGGAATCGTTTGCCATCGGTTGGTGAGCGGCGGAAGAGAGGTCGATAATTGAAAGTCGCCGATGGCCGAGTACACACCGCCCATCTCTAGCTCGCCAAAGACCACCACCATCGGGACCACGGTGAATCATCCTGTCGCGCATGATGGTCAACGTTTCGTCACTACAGGTTCGCCCATTTGTTGGCTCAAATGAGCCGACCAGACCACACATCTATGAGAATCCTTTCACTTAGGGACTTGGAAAATACTAAAATACCTGTTATGATATTTTCATGTCACACCGAAGGAGGTTCCGCACATGAAAATATCGACTTTGGCTCGCAATGGTGTAACTCCCGAATTGGCTGAGATGATTTCACGCTTGGTCGCGTTGATCCCATGGCCTTCTCGTCGTCAAGCTATGGGAGACGTGACGGTCACCGTTTTAAACGGCAAGGCCCGTGTCGCCGAAGAGGAATTTGGCTGGAGCAGATCCACTGTGACAGTCGGCATCAACGAGTTTCGCAGTGGCATCACCTGCGTTAACGATCTGTCTGAACGCCATAAACCAAAGTCGGAAGAAAAGACTCCCGAACTGTTGGATGATATACGAAAAATCATGGAGCCATCCAGCCAAGCCGAACCGCGATTACGTACGACCTTACTCTATACGAACATGACGGCACAGTCCGTTTATGATGCACTTGTTACAGAAGGATGGTCGCCGGAGGCATTGCCTACGGTTCGCACCATTTCCAATATTCTTAGCAGACACGAATATCGATTACGTACAGCAGCCAAAACCAAAGTTCAAAAAAAACGGCAGAAACCGACAGCATCTTCGATAATGTCTGGCAAGTAAATTCTTGGGCGGACACGGACCCTGCAACGTTAAGAATCAGCATGGATACCAAGGCTACCGTTCACGTTGGCGAATTTCACGAGGGTGTCAATCACGAGGACAAACGGCTATTCAGGCCTTGGATCATGACATGTACCCCAAGGAAAAACTTGTACCTGGCGGCATCCTCAAACCGGTGTCCGGCAAATCGTTTCTTTTCTTCGGCAACAGCAACAAGACCAGTGACTTTATGGTCGATGGCCTCCTCCTGTGGTGGGAGGAAAGGAAGCATGATCTCTCCTCCGTGAAGCAACTGGTGATCAATATAGACAATGGCCCGGAGTATAGTGGTCACCGGAGTCAATTTCTGTTTCGGCTATCTGAGTTTTCCTGCTCGACCGGGCTTGTGATTAGGCTGATCTACTATCCTCCCTATCACAGCAAATACAACCCAATTGAACGATATTGGGCCGGACTAGAGAAATCGTGGAATGGCTATTTGCTCGATAGCGTCTCAACAGTATTGAATCGCGCCAGAAATTTTACCTGGCGAGGGATGCAAGTAACGGCAAGCTATTTGGATGCAGTGTATGAAAAAGGCGTCAAGCTCTGTGGCAAAGAAAAAGAGGGCCTTGAGCGTCGCCTCCTACGCTCCCCTGATCTGCATTGGTGGGACATTACAATCTGTCCATAAATGGTATAATTGTAATTTCCAAGTCCCTTATTTGTTTCGGTTAACAAGGGAGCATCTAACTTATGAAATTAACACGAGAGGGCTCCGGAGGGTACATGCAATCAAAATAACCTTTTTAGCTTGTGTAGTAAACTTTCGCCCAACTGCTGGTGCAACTCGGCAATCAACAGGTCCCGCTTGTTGACTTCCGCCTGCAGATCATTCTGCAGCTGGTCCAACTGTTGGGTTGCCGACTCGAAAACATGCTCCCTTTGGGCAGTCAAACGTGGGTTGATCCTGCTAGAGAAAAGGGGTACATCTTCAGAGTGGCAGGCAACACATTGCATTATTGGCAAAGTGCCAGCTAACATTTCAAGCGATGTCACAGCCGGCCAGATTGCATTGATAATTGCGGAAAAATACGGCGGCGGAGAGGCTACAGCATATGGTTGTTCCGCGACAGTTAGACCACCGAGATAACCAAAGAGTTCGTTTGCATTGGTAGAGTACTCATAATTCACCTCAATCAGTGTCAGTCCTGCCTGTTCGAAGAGTTTACCAATCGTTCTACGGTTAAAGAAATTGATGTGACCGGGTGAGTTGAATCCACCATAGGCATAACTACACTTTTCGCGAGATACTCGAAGGCCGATAGCATCCAAATTAGGCACCGTAACCGCAACCAGGCCTCCCGGTGACAGCCGCAGAACGACTTCCTGCAACATCAATAACGGATCGGCCAAGTGCTCAAGCGTTTCCCACATCGACACCAAATCATACTTGCCCTCCGGCAGGTCTCCGACACTAAAGACGACCACTTCGTGGTTCTTCCTGGCCAGTGCTACTGCATCTGGGTCACCTTCAACACCGTGAGGCAACATCCCTGCCGTCTTGGCCGCAGTGAGAGAGTGTCCTACCCCACACCCGATGTCGAGATAGCGTCGCTGCAAGCAGCCCGGCGGCAGGATATCCATAATCGACCGGAAATATTTTTCAAAACGCGGAAGGTCTTGGCTTTCAAGCTCTTCTAACCGCTTAGTCGCCACTCTCTTTGCGACGGCAGCCGCCGCCGGACACGCGGTGAGAAACCGGTCAAATAGTGCCCAATCTACGGCCAATGGCACGTACCACGTCCCGCATAGTTCGCATTCACTAAAATGATATCCGTCGTAGCTCTGAAAGACAGTATGCGCCGCGCTGGAACTGCAAGCAGGGCATGCACGCCGGGGCAAATCGGCAAGTAAAGGCAGCCCTTCAGAAGACCATAGAGCCAAAGCTTCTTTCCAATCTTCAACTCCAATGACTGAAAATGCGGGTGCAGCTGCGGTTTCTCCTTTTTCTCTCACCGCATCATTGCTTTGCGAAACAAGCTCCAGAAGCAATCTCAGCAGTCCGCTTCGAATGTGGCTGCATGCCTGGTATATGGCTGGGAGATTGTATGTGGGCAAATTATCTTGCATGGATTGTAGTCCTAATTAAGGTACTGACGTTCCGATTAATGACTCCTCCGACACGTCTCATGACATGTCGGAGGAGTGTTAACCAAGGGCAATAATATCAAATTCTTCGCCAAGTATCGGGCGATGCAGAGAGACGACTCAATATCCCCGCGGCCCAATGGACTGCATGACACACAGTTCGGTAGATCTTCCTACGGTATGGACGTCTTCGGAGCCTGTCTTGCACGCCATCGCCGCCGAACCACCGTATAACACCATACGCAGGATCATGCGCAAGGAAAAGACCCTTGTTACCAGATATCAATAATGCGATCGCTGTCTCAATTGGTTCCTTTACAACCACCCCATATGCATCGTAGGGCGCACAAGTTGCCCAGACATGACATGCGGCAGCGGTGGAGTCGCAAACAATATCGTCGTACCCCCCTATCAAGTGGACAGCAATATTGCTATCCCTTGATGCTATTTCATTGATGGCGGCCTGATAAGGAGCAGAAAAAAACAGGACCAGACTTGAAGTTGGCAAGACATTGCGCCACTGCATCACTGCTGCAGATAATGCCTCAAGCGGCCCATCAACGACAAGCGCGAGGGAAGATAATTCACCTCGTTCAGCAGCTTTTGCCAGATCTTCGAAATAACATGGGCGAGGAAGTATAGGCTTCATGGTTTTCTTGCCGTCCCCCAAAGGAAGAAACCAAACCGGCGTTCTAGCCACCGGCTTGCTTTGTTGTCCAATGGCAGGCCGACTTCAGGCATTTGCTCTGGCGTCAAACAACTGGTTTGATAGGCAATATCGCAAAAACCTTTATAAATCCATTTAAGGTCTCGTGGGGCATAATGATAAACTCGAACATAACCTGGGCCATCCGTGTACCAGTCGTTAACCGCTTGACGGCCAATTGCCTTGTCTTCCCCAAGCATCCATCCATAGTAAAGCCGTGTTTTCACCAAATAATGCAAACTTCGCTTGTTATAGAGCATCAGGGTAACCGTTCCTCCAGGCCTAAGAACTCGATATATCTCAGACAGAGCCTTCTCGATATCTTGCACCAATAACAAGACGCCACATGAGTACACATGGTCAAAACTTGCACTGGGAAATGGGAGATTACAAGCACTTCCATTTAGAACATTCGAATGCAACCCAAATGCATCCAAAAACTGGCGAGTCATTCGGCAATGCTTTTCTGTTAAATCAATACCAGAGAGGCTAGCACCTCCTTTGGCAAACATAAAATGATCCGCACCTTGCCCAACGCCAATTTCTAGAACATCCTTGTCTTTAAATGATTCAAAGGCAGCAATCCGCGGAATTTCAGGGTAGAGACCGTAGCGGTGAGCCAAAGCTGCCTCATAATACTCCTTGGTGCCAATATCAGCAATGTCTCTAATATACCGCTGAGCAAGCTCGCGATCCGACCCATTATAATATTTTGATACTGATTTATTCACTCTGCACCCATTAATCGGAAACGCTATAGGCGGCCAAATCTTTGGCACTATCGATTTCTCCCCAATCCCCTTCATAGGGCACAGCCACCACAGGCACACGTTTAGCCGTTATGATTTTTTGCAAAGTGCCTGTCATGTGCATTTTATCGCATTCGACATTAGACAGGTGAGCCCGAATCCGCACGACCTCGTCCCAACTCTTAGGAGTGAAGCGCAATAAGCCCATATATTGCCCTTCCACTTCTTCTACAGTTTTTGGTTTGTTGCCAATCTCTGCCAGGGTGCCATCTACTTTCAAGCGGAAGGTTTCCGCGTCCAGCAGCGGATCAATAAAACGTTTTTCCCACAGTAACCGCCAATTGACATCATAGGTTACCGCGAGCAGGGCATGGCAATTAATCAGAGCCGTCACGGCACTGGAATTATAAAAAATATCTGAATAACTTACCACACAGGGTTCTTCTTCCAGCCACTCGGCAGCGCAAGTTAGGGAACTCACCATATTTGTTTCGGCCCAGCGAGGGTTATAAAACTCCACTAACCCACGATCAATTAGCAGTTCGCGCTTGTACCCTGTGACGATAGCAATTTCAGTAATGCCGGCCTCGTGCAACGCTTTCAATTGCCAAGCAAGGAGCGGCTTGCCTCGCAGCTCAACAAGGCATTTTGGACGTTCATCGGTCAAGCTTTTCATGCGGCTGCCGCGGCCGGCAGCAAGGATAATGGCTTTCAACTGGCAGCCCTCGAATCCAGCAATGCACGAAAACGCATTGCATCTTTTGGGTCGAAATGGGGCTCGCGTTCCGGATGCCACATCCAACCTGTCCACGGCAAAATTTTATGGTGTATGGCCTCAACCGTACCATCATCAACGCATGCAGCCATCACCACAAACTCCTGAGGACAATTGGCCAGGGCAAAGTCATGAAAACTGTTAACTTCAGAGGGCCAATCAGCCGGATTTGCTGCTGCTTGTAATCGGTGCCGAGTACGCACATGCCCTCGCACAGGCACGAGGCTGGCCCCCGCCCACACCGCCATCATTTGCATTCCCCGGCAAATTCCCAATACGGGCAGAACGCAATCCTTAGCATAGGTTAGCAGGTGGCGTTCGGTATTGTCACGCTCGGGCACTTCACCTATGTCATTGCCGCCTGAAAGTAGGACTGCATCGGGCTTCATAGCAAGTAACCAGTTTTGCAACCCCGGCCATTCTTCGTCACGCGCACCTTTTAAGGCCGTACCCAAGGTATTCGGAACCGGCATTGCTAGACAACCCATTGCTGCTAACCACTGGCACATCCGCTGGTCTAGGGCATCGCGCCGCTCGCCCCGAGCAGCCCAAACTTCCACCCTCTGACTGACGGCCACTTTAAAAACCATGCTCACGCCAACACCTCCACCCGTCGCCCAGCGCAATCCAAGTGCAGACGCGTGACTTGCGACCAGCGACGATACAGCACCTCGCCAGCGCCGATGACAGCAGGCAAGCCCATCTCCCCGGCACGAATCGCCATGTGCGAATTGGTTCCGCCCCAAGCGGTAATCAGCCCAGCAATAGGGTAGGCAAACAGCCAGTCGAAACCGGGGTCGGCATTGGAAATGCAAACGATGGCTCCAGTCAGGAGATCACGTTTATCACATCCCACCACCGGTGCGGTCACCTGTTTTTGAGTAATGAAATTGGGTGCAGCCGTCGGCCACTCGAATGCCCAGACATTTTCCGGGCTGGAGATGACTGGCGGCAAGGCCACGACAAGAGTTTCTAAGTAACGCTTCTTGCCCTGCTCGATGGCGCGGGTCAAAACATCACGGGGGTCTGCCGCCGCAACATGCAACTCCTGCAAGGCTGCAATGCCGCAGAATGCCATGTCTTCCCGGCTGAAACCCCATTGCTCCCCGCAGGCTGCCGCCAGCGACAAAGCGTCCGACAGATTGCGAGTGAAATGGAATTTCGCCAGTTCGCGCAGCTCAATTCCCGCTTGCAAAAAATCAAAAAGTCCTACCCCGTCCGGATGCAAACCATGCATTTCTAGTAACCGCACAATTTCGCGCAATTGCGGCAATGTCAGCGCAAATGGCCTTGCTGGTTCCGGGTCAGGCAAGCGCTGGTTCCAATCGAAATAAAGTTCCGGTGCTTCATCGTAACGTGGTGATAAAATATCATAAGTGCCGGGCCGCAGGTGGCCGTAACGTGCGAGAAATGTAGCCTTGTCCAGCATCGCCCGATCCCGACCTAACTGAGTGCTAACAGTAGATATGCTGGCCATGAACGCATCGTAATCCTCGGATGAAAATACTCCAACCGACACCAACGAACGCAGCATCTGCACTGCCACGAACCCAGCGCGTGCCAACCCGGCAAAAGGCAATGTGCCGTAACGTTTGGCATCCTCCAGCAACCAATAAATCCGTTCCAGCGGATCGGCATCAGATGCCAGCAAGGCTTCACGTCGGTCATTCAGGGTTTCCAGCTTGGCGGCATCGGCGCGCCACAGCCCGTCCTTGGGATGCACAATGCGGTTGGTCAGCCGCCGCAGGCTATCGGCAATGACAGTGCGTTCCTCTCCCGAAAAACCTGCTTCTGCCAATCGCTCCAACCGCTGCGGCAAGTCCAGCGTGTAACAGGAAAAGACAATCTCGAACTCCACCTTGTCGTGCAGCGTCGGCTCGGCCAGCAGGCGGTCGATGTAATGATCCACCAGTCGCCCCGCCAAGCCGTCGTCTAGATCTGCGGGGATGAAAGAATTAAAAGACAGCCGTACGTCGATGTACGGCTGTCCAAAAAAATGTGGCATAAGGGGAAAACTACGCAAATTACGGTAGCCGTAATTATGTCGCTGATAAGCCCAGATGGCATCCGTTACCAGATCGCGATATAGCGACAATGCTAGCGGTTTGGGTCGGATACCAATTATTTCGGCCGGATTCCAGTCCGGCATCACCCCATATACCGTGCGCCGCCCCATGAGAAAAGGATGCGGGCGCATTCCGCGTGTAACTTTTTCGGCAATAAGCGTAAGCCTCTGCGCCTGCACTTCAGGTGGTTCACTGGCTGTCGGTAGCACCAATGGACGCACCTGCAATAGCCATAAAACTTCAGTGTCATCTTCACGGGTGACAGCAAATTCGCAATCCAATGGTACCCCGCTAAACAGTGCCAGCAATTCATCCAGCAAAGCCATCACGCCAGTTAATTCAGGTGAGGGCATAAACGGCGATAGAGCCGCACACTGCCATGTACGTCCATCATTCCCCCCGGTCACGCTTGTGGTGTCTGGCCCTTCGCTCCAGTTCACTACCCGGTAGGGCGCACAGGTATTGGGGTCATGGGAAAACGCCACCCCCGAACGCACCACGTTTTGCAGCATGGGTTGAATCAGTACCTCATCGGAATCGTTTGCTTCGCCATAGGAGTCGATCACCTGTTCGACAGCGCTTTCTATCTCTGCTACTGATACATCCTGTAGCGTAAGAAAAGCTCCGGCGTTAGACTTACTCGCCTCATCCTCCTGTTGGCAACTGGAACGCACAATCCATGGAGCAACACCCAGAGATGAAAAAACCTGCACGAGGGTGCTTTCACGATCTTGTTGCCAATCAGCCACCGTTAACCGCACTAGCGGCGCCATACGGGCAGACTTCAGCCTGCCTTGTAGCAGGGCCAATGTACCGGCCTTGGTGGAAAATGAGAGTGTATTAAATGACATCTGCTTATCTTACGCCAACTGGGCAACCCAAATGTTGGTTGAATAGGGAATTTTGATCGTGTCTTGCCCCAGCCCTTTCAGGTAATCTTCAATAGCCTGAACCACTCCGGGGAAAGAGTCACCTGCTTGACGGGCAAGCGTGGCATGTGATCGCCATGCTTCCACGCATTTCTCGATGGACTGCTCGTGCAACACGCTAGAATCTAGATGCACCACCGACAAGAACAGGCCACTATCCTCAATCATGGCAGTCTGATTTTCACGACGCGTGCCATAGCCATAGTCCGGCACCGAATCCTTAATGATTGATTCGATGCTCTCCTGAATTGGATCATCCAGCCGGCGGTGGTTCCACATACAAGTAAACCAGCCCTTCGGCTTGAGAATACGTGCTGTTTCCTTGAGTGCTAACTGACGGTCACACACATTGAATGAGCTACCAAAGGTAACTATATCAAAGGTATTGCTGGCTTGACCAGTCTGCTCGCCAGTACCCTCAAACCAGCGCACATTCGGCAAAGAGGCGGTACGCTTGGTGCCGTTAGCACGCATTGCGTCATTTGGCTCCACTGCCGCCACATCAAATCCTCGGACCGCCAGCATCAACGTTAAGTGTGCAACGCCAGCACCTATGTCACACACCTTGCCAGTTGTCAGTCCAGCAATCGCCAACATCGCGTCAATCGCCGCTTCGGAGTAGTCAGGGCGATTAAGATAAGCCTCCGCCAGTGTAGTGTAATCCCATTCTGTTTTCATCTACCGTCTCTTTCTTTAAGTTGCTTCATCAAACATTCCGCCACTGCACTTATGGATCTTGATGGATCAAATTCTACTACCCAATCTGCTGTTTCCGGCTCATCTATGGGCAGATCCAGCCCGGCGACATCAGCAAGCTCACCAGAGTCAAACCTGCTGTAAATCGATTTCGAATCACGACGGCGTAATTCTTCTATCGGGACCTTCAGGTACACCTCAAAATAGTTTGGCAGGTTCGTACGGTTCCAAGCGTAAATTTCGTGAAACAAAGAGATGGTGGCAATCACCACCGTCAGCCCCTGCCCAACAATAATCCGGCACAGGTGGGCATATTGGAAGGCCAATGCCAGCCTCCCCTCACGTCCGTGGTTTTTGTTATTGTTTGCCGCTGCACCAAAGACCTCGCGCAGTTCATCGCCATCCAACATGACGACAGCCCTACCTTGCGCACGAAGCCTCCCGGCCATTTCTAGTGCCAACGTCGTTTTGCCGGCCCCAGACAGGCCGCAAATCCACAAGATATCGCCCGGTGGTTGCATCTTAGACTCTCGCCGTTGGCCCACTGGGCATCGAGTGTGCAAATTCGTGCACAAGTGTCTCCTCTTGCTTTTGACCTAATTGTTTCAGAAAGTTAGTGCGAATCCCTATATCCTTTTTCCACTGCAGTGTCGTTGTTGGCCAAGAACGCTTCGGTGCAGGGAAAAAAGGCAAGTCCATTGCCATCTGGATAAGTGCGCCTGCATAAATTGCCGGATATCTCAAGCTGGCGATAGTTTTCCCAGCAGCGGAATACAGAAAACGATGGTCAGCATTAAACGCGCTCGGAGCTGCAATGGGTGCAGGCGGATTTGGTGATAATGACGGAGTACTGTAAATATCACCCCACCATGGCAGGCCGAATGCTGTGGGATAATTCATGCAGTCAACCGATGGGGTTACTCCCATCCAGCAGGCCAAGTCGTCCAACTCCTTATGCATATAACTACGCAGGTCTTCGAGTTTGACTATACGCAACGAAATACCTGCTGCTCTCGCCAAATCTATACGTCTCCAGTCTTGAGCTAATATTTGCAGATAACGCTCAAACCATGCCCTGTGTTCTGCCACGTTACTCACGGCCAGAGGAACAAACCGTTCAAGAGAGCGGATCTGATCTGCTGGATTCCGGACGGAAACGATAATCTTGTCTGGGGAAAGGATGTCTCCCCCCCTGCCCAAAGAGTTCGACGAAAGGTTACAAGTTTCCACCAACGCGTTGGGCCATAGCCAGTCGCCGTGGTGAAGGTGCATAAAAACGACCTTCGCCATGCTAAATTGTTGCCCTTGACACCACGCGTGCGCCAAGATCGCCGCGAAAAGAATCCGCCGAGCTTCATGACCGGGACCAGGCAGTAACTTAGCCATCACCTCACGAAATTTACTTGTTTCGACGACAACTCTGTCATCCATGTTACGGCCTAATCGCCCGCGAAGTAAAACCGACGCTTGACTGTCAAAGAGCGAATGATGCGTCGGATGCGCCACGAAGGCATCCGCGATTGCTAAGCCGCTCATTTCGCTGAGATTGGGGTTGGCGGCGACGAAATCGTAAAACTTGAAAGTATGGGGGATATGCAGTATCTCCGGATGACCATCAAGCAAGGCGTGGAGAAGCATAGAGCCGCTCCTGCCGCAAATAATGAGTTGAATCAGGGGAAGCAGCATAACTCGATCCAAATCCCCTAGTTCCGGCAAGGGACGATCATCGTTAGCTGGAAATACGATTAACCCCATCGCTTGCCTCCAATAGGGACCAATGTCCATTACCCACAAACGCTGTATTGCTTGTAAGCAAATTGCCGATTACTTCAAATTCAAGTACGTCAGGCTGCGACAAGTAAACATCGGGGTTTATCGAATAAAAAAGATGCTGTTCTCTATCCAGGTAGCCTTGCTTCGCAATGAAAACCCAGAGAGAGAAGGTTCCCGATCCAAAAATGACCCTGTCAATATCCAGACGTATGGTCCCTCTCGGTGAGTTCCCATCAAGTCGCAGGTCTCGCGTCAGGATACGGCAGATATTTTCACGTGTGCCGGCACGAAAAACAACCAAACAGATATCACAACACTCGGACAACTCAGGGTCAACCACCCGATAGTCAAGCATAAAGCTTGCAGCCTCCCCATGCTTGACCTGAAACGTCGCCTTGTTTTGCCTATTAAGGAGGGCAACTCCTTCGATCAGCACAGCCCCTGTCCCCTGCTGGCCCGTCGTATTAACCTGGCCTGAAGCGCTACCAACACAGAGTTCATTAGCATCATCGATAACGTTCAGAATTACTGTCTCCCACGTGGCAGGAGAGATCTCCAACGGACAAAGTTGGAAATGTCGCCCCCCCACATCGAGTTCGCCAACCAGAGTCGCATCCTGCTCGCACCACGCTAAAACCCTTAATTCCAATTGCTTCGTACCAACTGCTTTTGAAAACGAGAGCCGAGGCAATTCAAAGCGGACAGCAACTTTATGAAAGATACCATGATTGATCATCCAGCGCCCCCTATGCCCGAAGTGATTGTCTTCCTTACCCCAAGTCGAACCTTCAACTATTACATCTGAAGCTCCACCGGGGATAAGGGTGTCCCAATCCACTGCGGCTAGATCTGTGTCGCCAGCAGTCAAGGCCAATCGAGAAAAGAACACCGGATCTTTTAAGGGCCTGCCTTCCGGCGTTCTCAGTTCCAGATAGACTACGACATTATCATTGCTGGTCCTTTGAAGGGCCATAAGAACCTTCTTTTTCAGCCGCGCTTCTTCTTGGACTCTAATGGAATCTTCATATCCACGCACCACCACCTCTGGAACATCATCGAGCAATATACGTCCATGATCAACCCATATCATGCGATTGCAGAGCTTTTGGGCACTGTAAATATCGTGGCTGACCAAGATCAACGTAGTATATCCGCCGCTGCAAAGCTCCTCGATCCGCTCGAAGCTCTTTTTTGCGAAATAAGAATCTCCCACCGAGAGAATTTCGTCAATTACTAGCAATTCTGGCTGCATGACGGTAGATGCGGCGAACATTAACCGTGCGCCCATGCCTGTGGAATAGGTTTTCACCGGCTGATCAATGTATTCCTCAAGCTCCGAGAATTCGATAATCCCGAACAACTTTTCCTTTGCCTCTTCACCAGCAATGCCGAGATGTGCGAGGTAGGAAAGCACGTTTTCCCGGCCGGTAAATTCCGGGTGGAAGGTTGTGCCAATCTGGAGGAGTGCACTGGCCTTCGAGTTGACAACAAGCGAACCAGAGGTGGGCAGGGTGACGCCTGTGATCAACTTTAGCAAGGTGCTCTTGCCCGCGCCATTACGCCCAATCAAGGCCAACTTTTCACCCCGTCGAATATCGAGGTTCATGCTATGCAAGGCATGATGTTCTGAATACTTATCACTACCACGAAGCAGACCAAGCACATCGAGAAATCGGTAATGCGATTTAGTATATAGACGATATGTTTTGGTTAAATTCCTGGCGGATATAATAACCTCACTCATAATCCACCAACGCCCCTTTGAATCGTTGAATAAACGTCGCACCTAACACGAAAGCACCTGTTGAGATAACAACAAAAATAGCAAGCATGATTGGTGAGGCTTTGTGACTGGATAACAATACAACCCTGTATGCCTCGCAAAGATAGGTGACCGGATTTAGCCATAAAACGATCTGTAATTTTCTGGGAACCATATCGGCACGGAATCCGATCGGGGAAAGAAACATAAGTAGCATAAGTAAGAGATTAACAAAATGGGTGATATCTTGCACGACTAGAGCGAGGGCTGAAAGAAAAAAGACTATACCAATGAGAAAAAGAAACTGAAAG
This sequence comes from Desulfobulbaceae bacterium, assembly GCA_028718985.1. Lineage (GTDB taxonomy): Bacteria > Desulfobacterota > Desulfobulbia > Desulfobulbales > VMSU01 > VMSU01. Next base: position 13,696 of record JAQUKQ010000007.1, read on the forward strand.
GCGAACACGAACGGCAAGGCAACGAGTGCCGGAGAAAGCTGACCATTCATCGCCGACAGACATACGACAATGCCCAAACTGACCACCTGGGCCGCAAGGGTAGCGGCAACAGCTCGTATCGGTATGATTTCGATTGGCAACATGACATTCTTGACGAGATGGATATTCTGCTTGATAGACTGGGTGCCCGCCTGGATCGCCTCGCTGAGGCCGATAAATGGCACCAGCCCAGCAAATACGTAAAGCACATAGTCCATCTCGCTGTAACCAGGGAAACGCATTTTGAAGACAACCAGATAAACAAACAGATAAATACAGAGAAGAAGCAGAGGATACAAGACGACCCAAAATATACCAAGCGCCGACCCTGCATAGCGCTTTGAGATTTCAACCTTTGTCGTGGCGATAAGTATTCGCCGATAGTGCACCATCAGAACAAGCATCTGATTGCTTGACCGCATCAGGGCACGTATAAAACCTATCATTTTAATGACCCATCCTCTTGAAAGTGAAATGCCAAAGAAACTCTTCCTTGTTTCTACGTACGATATCGTCGTTTACCAATTTTAGAGCTTGGCATGGTAGACGAAGGCTATGGGCCTGTAAAGAATTTTGTGTCACGCGTCTTGTATTTTCATTTTCTCTGTACACAAGCATTCTGCCCCAAAGCTGAAGAGGTCCTATTTAACAACTTCGCTGTACAAGCTTGTACTTTCGGGAAATATCATATCAAACTAAAATTATTTCATTAATTCTCTCACGATACTCTGCTGCTGCCGCAAGACATCCTCACTACAAGCAAACTCTCTCGATTCCCATTGTCCCAAAATGAACATGCATTTCCCATGACCCAAAGAGGAAGAAGAGGCAGAAAGATCTATGGTTTGACTTGGCACGCGAACCCCGTATGAAGGCGACACAAAACCTTTATTGATTAGCAATTTGAACTGCTCAGGATACAGGAAAAAAAAGGCCCCACTCTTGTTTTGCAGTCGACACAGACCAGCCTTTTCTGCGACAGCATCGACCTTTGAATCCAGGTGGAAATGCCATTCCAACCGATGCTCCCCTGTCCCAAGAAGGCAATCAACGACAATCAACAAGTTTTCATGTTTCAAGTAGCGAAATCCTCGCCGGTGCTCTAAAGCGTTCGAAAATCTCTGATATCCGACATGCCTCCCCCCGTATTCGACAAACTGGTCCGTCTCTCGAAAGTAGAGATGTTCGGCCTTGGATGTTTCAAAAAGCCTGAACAACCATTCAGGATTCATCTCGTTCTGTTCTTGGCCTTCAACACGCAGGGTGTTGTGGTACCCAGTAGACCTGAAAAGATTTCTCGCCGCAGGGTCCGAGGTATAGACATAGCTCCCGGGATCCACCACCAGAGGAGCCCCGTTGAGATGGAACTCAAAGGAAAGCTGGTCATTGTGCTTGTGGTTGCCAAAGCCTTGGGTGCCAACGATACCGTTGCTGATCGCTAGGTACGCACTTTCGTCACGAAAAAAGACCAATCCTGCTTGGGGATAGAGCTTGCACGTCGGCGGTGGAATTTCGTTGCGGGAAGATACATCACCCACTTCATAGCCCCACCACGCTGCCTCCCAGACTCCCTCTTCGCCAGCATACCGCAACCAAGTGCGTTCATTAAGCAGGAATGCGGCAGGACCCAGGATTTGCTGCCCTCCCTGCGGGTTCCAGTTGCCGTAGTCGGTAAAAATGTGCAACCTGCCGTCATCGGCATCGCCGATGACGGGTAGTAAGCCATCAGGCCGCAATGAATCAAAGGAAAAGGACGCCATTTTGCGAAGCACTGCATGGTATTGCTCAGAGAAAGGCTCATTCAGGAGAGTCGCCTGCCTGGCGGCTCCCATGAAGAGTTCGAGGACCAAGCGGTGATAGGGAACGGAGGACTCGAAATCCGCACCGTCTTCAAGAATCTGAACAGTGATTTCTTTTTCAAGGGAGCGGTGACAAAATTCCCGCCACTGCCTTGCTTCCGGGAGGTCGGAGAAAACGGTGGCCAGCAAGTAGAGTCCGACAATATTGCTGAGGTAGTGGTTACTTGTAACTTCGTAATGGTTTTCAAAATTAGCGAAGATGAAGACGCCATGATCGAAGAGTGCCTCGTAGGCTCCGCGCCACCGTTCGGTCGGCACTCCTGCCGCGGCACGAACCAAGGCGAGGCCGAAGGCCCAATTGGCCGCCCGGATCGCCACATCCATGGTGCAGGTCCAGTTTACCCCGAAGCCAACGGGGTTCGCCTCCATAAAATCATCGATTTCGTTTATGATTTCAACGGGGTACTTTATATCATGCGAAAAACGATAGGCCTGCCCTAAGGTAACAAAGTGTTGGCACCGTGCCAATTCCCAAGGCAGCTTGATGTCGGCATTGCCGGGCCGCATGGAGTAGAGTTCCCACGCTTTATGATGGATGCCGGTTGGGAAACGCAGGTTCCGAACCGGGTCGAGGTACCAGTCGATAGGGCGGTAGCCATCCGTGCCGATCGATCTTTCCTGGTCATATGGAACAAAGATATCGCTACCAAGCATCCGGAACTCATGGGCCACGATCCGCTCGGCGGTGCGCAAAGTTCCTTCAACAAACCCTGGGAACAGCTGGCGCAGGAGCAAGAGGCTCTCCTCGGATATATCGACATAAAGAGGGCTCTTCCGAGCCATGCTAGACAACCAGTCCTCGGCAGAGGTTTTGATCCCTCTGAGTTCTGCGGCAAAGGTCGCCGAAGTGGCTGGTGGTGCAACGTTCTTTCGTGGCCAAAGATGCCGTAATATACTGAAAGGGTTTCGCATTGATTCCTACTGCAATGGCTTTAGTCCCTTGATTACCAAGTTCCAGCCCATCAGCTTGCCTGCCAAGCCGAGTGGCATCCAACGGAGGAGAAAAGGGCGTTCTTCGGGCGTCAGTTGACATTTGCATATGTCTAAGCCCCTAAAACCGGCATCGTTGAAAAGCGTCCTGAGTTTCTTGCCCGTATATACCTTCACAAGTGGCTTTGCTCCTTTCTTACTTATCTCAACGGTACTCGACATGATCTCACCCATTGATGACTCTTCAAGAAGATTCTTTTTCAGCCCTTCGTCGATGACAAGTTTCTGCCAGTAATGTCTAGAATTGAGGGCATAGACCATCACGATCGCTTTACCCCCCGGCTTAAGGACACGGTAGATCTCTTCCACGACTCGCTTGGTGTTGGGGATGTGGTGAATGACGCCATTGCTGTAAACCACGTCAAAACTATTATCCTCAAACGGTAAATTTTCTGCGTCATGCTGGATAAAACGGCCATTTAAGCCCCTGAGGCGAAAATTTTCCTCCGCTAAGGCGAGATGACCGGCGGCAAGATCCACATCGGTAACAATGGCGCCGTTTATTGCGAACTGGGACAAATCCGTGCCAATCCCTGAGCCTATTTCTAAGACCTGTTCTCCGGAGTGTTGATTAAACTCCATTACCTCCGGCATCCAGGGTCCATATTTGTCGTAGCGGTATCGTTCCACCTCCAGGTACCAGTCCAGAGTATGGAGTGCGCTCTCTTTGACATAATGAGATCCGCAAGGGTCATTGTTCCATTGATTTTGCGCCTCGTCCTTGAACCGGTCTCCCGACTCTAACTTGTTGAGAGGACATTCTCGCACTTTTTCTATTTGCCTTTTCTTTTCCATTTGCCTGGCGCATTTTTCATCCTCATGCTCAACAAAACGCTCGCCGTGATACAAAAATTTCCATATCCGTTTTACATGCTCTTCCCAGGAGTAAATCTCCACTGCGGCTTTGCGGGCGTTCCTGCCAAGCGCCGCGCAAATCTCAGGGTTTTTCGCTAGAAAGAGGACTGCTGCAGCAAACTGTCCAACATCTCCAGGTTCGCAAAGCACTGAACGTTGATCGTTTATGTCGGTGGCTTTACAATCTGATAGGTCTGTGGCGCAAAGCCCGGGCGAAAGGACTTCGCCGATCTGTTCCAAGTCACTAGCAACAATACCGCCCCCCATAGCCATGTATTCAAAAATTTTGGTCGGTGAGCCAAAAAAACTACTATCAATCATGTGCGAATTATGCGGCGAGGCGTAAATGTCACAGGCCCCCAGCATCCGAACTCCCTCCATCTGAGGAATCCGGCCAACGCATCGTACTTTCTCTTGGAGATGATGCTTTTGGATTTGATCGTCGACCAGATGTTTATAGTTGCCGTCTCCGATTAACAAAAAGCGAATCCGATCCTCGGCATTACAGATTAGAGGTAACGATTCGGCCAGGATGTCGATGCCATGCCAACCACCGAAGGTACCTGTAAATCCCACCACTATATGCGTATTGTCCCAACCGAGTTCAGCCCTGACAGCGTTTTTTCTTTCCGGATCAAACGGTTGATAGACCGATGTGTCAACACCGTTAGGATTGACGAAGACCTTGTCCGCATCAATCCCCCGTTTGATCAAGTCGGTTTTTATATGCTTCGACACCACGCTGATTGCGGTTGCCTGGCGGAAGGCCGCCTCCTCGGCAAGTAGATAAATGTTCTCAAACTGATACCCCTGGCCGTCAAAGCTGCGCCGCATGGATATTTCTGAGCCGTTATACTCGACAATGTAGGGAATATGCAGTTCCTGCGAGAGCTTTGCCCCGACATAGTTGCCGAGACAGACCCGCTCATAAATATAAGCGGGGCGCATCCATTCCATGATCATCTTAACAAAAGGAGTATAGGTCTCAGTGCCAAGTAAAATAGTCGGTTCATCTCCAAATTCACCAGGAGGGGGCATCACGACCTGCCGCACACCCATGGCCTTCAAAAGTGAATAATCGTGGGCCATGACACACATTAATTGTTCGGAGACACGAGCCAATTCCTTGGCCACATAGCAAGTATGTCCATAGCTCCCACCGGACGATATTTTTGCCCAAAAATCTGTCCGGAGATAGACTCCACCCCCCTTTAGCGGAGACTCCTCAGATGGCATTGACGTTGAATCCGCACAAGGAACAGGTGCTGCGTTGCGGATAATGGTAGACAACTCCTGGCCGATTTTCTCCAGCTGATCGTTTCTGGAAATTTCGGCGACGATAGCCGAACAGACTGCAGCAACTTGTTGTTTTCCGCCAATAATTAAGGCTTTCGTCTGACGCAGAAAAATAGCTACCACCCACAGAAAATGTCTCATCTTGAATGCAGTGGAGAGGTTTCTGGCCATTTTTTTGAGGTGTTGCCTCACGAAATTGCCTTGGCCAAAAATAAAATTTGCGACCCAAAGCATTCTGTAGTTTGGCAAGTCAAGAGGGGTTATTCTTTCGACCGTATTTTCACGGGGCCAATGAAGGAACACCTCGTACCCAACGGAAAATGCCTTTCTGATGACGCCCTGTAAATAACGCCCCAACACCCCTCCGTGCATCTTAATGACTAAGCCGTGTGCCCTAGCAATTTCGCCGGCTGAAAAAATATCCCGCACGGAAGATGGCAAAATTTCGCCCATCTCAATTGGGTGCCGCTCAGTCAGCTGAGGTAACAGGGCGCTCCTCCACTCTGCTACATCTTGCAGAGTGTCGGTTATATAGAAGTACAGAGGTGTTTCAGTATTCTTCATCACTGTAAATTCTTCCAAAAATTTGATCTTCGATAAGTAGAGAGACAGCAGTTGTCTCGATAATTTCTCCCCATGGGATCGGCACATCACAGAGGCCGGCGATGGCATCGCCGAAGCGGGTCAACTCCTCGAAATGGCCCTTGTCAACCACTTCGCTGTGCCAGAGAACCTTGTTGTCGCTGCTGCGGACAAGGGACTTGAAGTCATCGACTAGATAAGCCTCGCCATCACAAAAGACCTCAATGCGCTCTTTGCCAAGCCCCTGCTTTGGGCCAAGAGCTGTATACACTAAATTGGCCACACTACCATCATCATAAGTAAGGGTGGCGCAAAAATTATCGTTCGGCAGATAGGGTAAGGTCCCAGGTGAGATGGCGGCTGCGTTGACAGCAACAACTGGCGCAGCGGTCAAGGAACGGAACAGGTCGTACATGTGGCACGCCTCTCCGATGTTTCGCCCTCCGCCCTGAGCCGTCTGTATCCAATGATCCAAAGGGATGTAGCCACCGTTTAAGCGGTAGTTGATAATCAAAGGCGACCGTCTCTGGCTGGTTTCTACGCGAAGGGCGTTGATCGCTGGGGCAAACCGTCGGTTGAAGCCCACCATTACCAATGGTGGTTCCTTTAGGCCTACATAGGCCTGGTTAACTCTATCCAGTTCGTCCCAGCTCAGGGCCAATGGCTTTTCAACAAAAACATGTTTTCCTGCCTTAATAGAGGCTATCACCTGATTTGCATGCTCGGAATGCCTAGTTGAAATAACCACGAAGTCGATTGACGAATCGGCCAAAACCTCATCAAGCTCGGAGGCGAAAATTTCCACTTGATTGGCACGGGCAAAGTTACCCCCCCGGATGGCGTCTCGACTCACCACAGCTTTTAGAAAGAATCGATCTTTCCGTTTGCTCATCTGGGGCACTAGCATGCAGGTGCCAAAGGCCCCGGCGCCGACCAGTGCGTAGCGGAGAGGGCCGTTTGGCGTCGGACGATGACCGCCAATGGTTATTTTGGGGGAAGCTTCTTCCTCACGATATCGCAGTCCATCCTCAGGATAATGAATCAAAACGGCTAGAGGTTGCGTCCCTTCCCCTTTGGCCAACTCGGTATAGGTCGCAGGGGCACTATCGACATGGGTAACTTTGTCGATCAGAGCCTCAATGTTTATTCTCTGCAACGAGATCAACTCCATGAAGGCCTGCATGTTTCGATTCAATGTCCACCGTACATACGAGAACGGATAATCTTGCCCTTCTGCTTCATATTGCCGATCGTATCTCCCTGGCCCGTAAGAGGTACTCATAAGGAGATCGATCTCTTTGCGGTAGAAGTGTTGGCGTTGGACTCCCAGTCCTACATCGCCGACGATGATAACCGTGCCTTTAACCCGAGTTACTTCCATGGCAAGATTGACCACAGCGTCCGATTTGGTAGCGGCGGTTATAATGGTCCGGTCTGCACCACGGCCCTCGGTAAGGTCGTTAACCAGCTTCTTCAGATGATCAGGCTCCTGGCAACCAGCCTGCATACCTAGCTCCTTGGCCCGCGTGACTCTCCCAGGGTCAAGATCCAACCCGACTACACGACAACCCGCCGCTCGCAGCAATTGCGCAGTCATTTGACCTATCAGGCCGAGACCGATTACGCATATTCTTTCGCCAAGTTGGGGCGCGGCACGCCGAACACCCTGAAGTGCGATTGTGCCAACAGTGGTCATTGCCGCCTCTTTCATGGAGCATCCCTCCGGAATCTTGCAGACCAAATTCCGTGGCACACTTACATAATCGGCATGGTTAGCCAATCCGGCTCCACCACATGTAACTTTGTCTCCTACCTTAAAATCCATTACGCCTTCGCCGACGGTAATGACCTCCCCTGCCGCAGAGTAGCCAACATTCCAGCCTTGGTCTCCAAGTTCACTTAAAGCCCGCCCGTTAACTGTTGGCGCGGAGTGAGAAACTTCTATGGATTCCAACAGTACCGTCGAGGAACGATTTGCCCCCGCATTCGCAACAACCATAGTCACATAATTTGATGAAGATGGGTCGAAAATGAGTCGATCTTCAAACACCCCTCCATCATAAGTTCTCGCCCCCAACCACTTCTCTTTTTTTTCATCAAGAACCCCGATGGATACCATTCCCTCCACAACTCGTCCCTTGATATGGAATATCGGCACGCAACCATTAGGGACTGCTATTTCGTCCGACATGACCTGATAGCCATATTCAGAGTCATCGGTGATTATTTGCAACTCGCCGCCAACGCTTTCCATTTTTTCAGCATGGCATTGTGACCATTGCATATTATCAAGTGAACAGACGACCTTCTGGTCGCTTTTAGCAGGGAACAGGCGGGAAGTATTCTCAGTCACTATCCGACAAATGCGTCGAACCGCCTTATCCGGATGGCGCGCTGCAAGCCCTAAATATCTGCCGGCCAAAGATGCCTTGGCAGCAGCTTTCTCAATGGGAGTACCACTGGAACACACATCCGTCACTGCAGGGCGTAGAGACGCGATCTCCGTCCCGACACTGACTAAAGAGTAATGGACCCTAATCAGGACCATCCCAGGGGCTAAAGCAGGGCGGGGCATTCTCGCAACTATTGCTCCAGAGCTGTTGCACAAAATCTGTCTCATTGTTTAAAACCTTAATGAATCGGGCTGCGTCCCGGTTGCAGGTTATGCAAACCTTGCAGGATCGCAGCACAGTGTTTCTCCCAGGTGTATTTTTGCAGGGCAAGTCGTCGGGCGTTATCCCCTAAGATTTGGCGGTGCTCGGCATGGGTCACCAAGTAACGAATTGCTTCCTTGATCTCTTCGACATCACCGGGCGTGGTCAGAAGAGCGCTACTTTTTTGAAGCTTGTCAGAACCCACGGGCGGGCCATCTTTTTTCATATGCCATGAGCCCAGAAACACATCTCCAATCTGATCCAGATCAGAGGCAACGATGGCCTTTCCCATCCCCATATACTCAAACAATTTGGTCGGCGATCCAAAAAAACGACTTCCATCCTCGTTGGCGACATGAGGTGACATCAGAATATTGGAAGCGGCTAAGTGCAGAGGAGCCCTGTCCTGCGTCACCAAACCCGTCAAGGTGCAATAGATCTTACTGCTCCCATCACCTAAAATTTTTTTCACCTCAGACATTTTCAATCCATCACCAACCAACATGAAATGGACCTTTTCCTCCTGTAACCAGGATTCATCTTCATCCACCAACTGACGAATGGCCTTGGCCAGGACCTCAATCCCATGCCATTGTCCAAAAGTACCGATAAAGGTAATGAGTGCGGCCTGCCCGTCTATGCCATACCCTTGGCGCAACGCACAAACTTGCTCGATTGAATAAGCACTCGGATCGAAGACCTCGGCATCAATGCAGTTTGGATAGTTGACAATTCGTTCTGCAGGGACACCTCGCTCGATAAGTTCATCACGCAACACATCGGAAATAGTCACCACAAGATCAGCGTGTTTGAGGACGGCATCCTCCGCCCTGACAGCCAAGTCATGAAATCGGAGAGGTCGACCCCAATTTTTGGCAATCCACGCCTCGGAACCATTATATTCGATAACAAGAGGGATTCCCCAGGCACGAGCTAGCACCACTCCAGAATAATTGGCCACTGACATCCTCTGGTAAATAAAAGCGTAGTTTTGAGAATTACCCTCCGCAAGAACCTGCTGCACAAACATTCGATGAAAACGATAATAATTGAGCTCATAGGGCAGACCAAAAGATGCCGGTGGCCTGACAGCAAGGAACTTGGCCTCCGGCGATACCATGACAGGGGCTTCAGCCGAGGCAAAATCGACCTTGTATCCAGCCTGAAGAAATCCATTAACAACACCAGCAATATGACCAATAGAACCTCCAGCCTTAACTCCAAACCAGAGGTTGGTCTTTAGATACAGCAAGCTCTTCTCGGTTGGCAAAGGAACAGATTGCCTGGCTTGACGCATCAAGTTTGCAAGTTCTCTGCTGCAAGATAAATAAGCCACCCTCGCCCCGATAGACGCGAGCACTAATGCCGCTAACGAAAAAAAAACTTTCCAGCGCGGCAAAACTACCCTGCTTAAATCCGGATTTACGAATTCTATCGTTTTTGCCGCTGAGACCGAAGCAATTGCCTGTAAAATTGGCAGAAGTGCCGTGCTATTAGCGTCCTCAAAAGGGAGAAAAAGGCTCTCCGCCTTGAGTGTCCACAATAACTTCAAAAGAGAGCTCAAACGAAGCGTTCGTAAGTCGGCTAATGTAAAATATATAGGCACAGAGCCAATAGATTTCTCAAACTTACTGACAAAGCTACGTGATAGAGGGTAGGCGGTAAGAGCGTAGAACATGTGACCTTTATGTTACATTTCCAGCACAAGGCCGCAGGACACTTCCAGAGAACCCCTCTCCATGTGTCCTGCGACCTTGATAATAGATTTAGTTATAATTGATCTAATGGCGGCGCTGTTTTCATAATAGTCTTACCTAATCCAAGGGACTACCAGCGCTGTCCAGAGGCCTTTTCCCAATGCTCAATTGCGGATCGTAAAGACTCCATCGGGGAAAACTGTTCCGGCGCAATACAGACAAGCAGCGGGCTTAAACTTCCAGCACGGCGAAAGGTTATCCGCTTTGAGTCACAAACAACACCATACGATGGTGATACTCGCCAATCATCAACCTCCACCTGCCACTCCTCATCTCCATCCCAAATCATTTGAAATTGCTTGTCCCCGGCTTGAAGGCGCAACACATTCGACTCAATCCTGCATATTGCTAAACCAGGTACGGTATGATAAGGAATTTCGATAAGATGTTCTCCTTCCCCCTCAAAAGTATCATGAATTATCAGCATGTGCTGATGGTGAACAAGCGTGACGGTTCTTAACGGTTTCACAGGAAAAGATAATCGCTGATAACCTGAATGAGTCCCAACAAACAGGTCCACCATGGAGTCCGCTTTAAATGACTTAACCTCGGGCCGAGCGTCATCATGCAAGTTCCAGAGATAGTCTGGACGAATGAAGCGATTGATCTCCTCTTTGTCTACTTGGGGGGTGTTATGATATGCAGTTGAACGAAAACTGTTCCGTTCATTGTAAGAAGCGGTATAGAGGTAGGCTCCACAATCAGAAATCAGGGGTACGCCATCCAAACAAGCCTCAAACGAAAGACAATCATTATGTCCGTGCCCTCCTCTCCCGCCAAGCCCAACAGGGCCACAATCAATAAACACGTGGTCCAGACCATTTTGCATTACACAAAATCCACCATCTGGGAAAAAAATAGAGGGAGGTTGCTTTTCCGCCCGTTGACGTTGGGGTAAAGAAGTCACCATCTCAGGCCCCAGCAGCCAGTAGACCTCGCTAAGCGAACCGGAAAAAAATTCCAGCAACCCATCAGAGCCCAAGGCTTTGCCAAGCCATCCCAATAAATAACGATGATCGTTGATAGGCTGACTGCCAAAAGGAAGAACCCGGGCATCATCGGCATCGCCCCAAAGCGGAACAGTCCCGTCCGGCCTAGAATAAGAAGCCGTAAACTTCGCCATGGCGAGGAGTCGTTCGCGATAAGATCCAGGCACATCATCGCCATTCCCCTGTCGAAGCAGCGCCGGCAAGGTAAACAGTTCAAGAACCAAGCGATGGTAGGGTACAGACGCCTCAAAATCTACCCCATCTGGGTATACCTGGCGAGGCAATTCATCACTAAGAATTTGCCAACCAAGGTTTTGCCAACGTGCAGGTCCTTCGCCGCTCCCAAAAAACAGCCCGGCAAAAACTAAGCCTGCGGCATCCGCCGTATAATGATTCCCGTTTATGTCTGATCTTTCAAGATGCCTCTCCGTGAAATCACCATGGAGATAGAGAGCTGTCAGAAAAATGGCTTGAAAATTGACTTCATTCCATGCCCTGCTCTGATGGAAGACATGAAAAAACCATGTCCAGCTAAAAATCCGCAGGGCAACTTCCATAGTACATGCCCAGTTAACGCTGTAAGCACATAAATTATTATCAATCCAGCTGGTTAGCACATCACGTGCCTTCAATGCATACCGCTCATCACCGGTAAGGAGGTAGGCCTGGCCGACAGGAATAAGCCACTGCATTCTGGAAACCTCCCAAGGAAATTTTACATCACTAGGGCGTTCCGGATTATTGTATTCTATCGATCTAATATAGGCCGGGGGCCAGGAAAAGCCAGACTTGTAATCCTTGTGCCAATCGATCTCCGCGCCCAATTCAATTGAACCGGAGCCAAGGAGATCAACCACATGCCCACTTGCCTTCTCAGCCTTGGCGATGATATCACTTACCCCCCCGGGGCATAGTTTCTCATAGTGCCTGGCATCAACGCCAGCAGTGTAAGCAGGGAAAGACCTTTGCCCCAATGTAACCCAAAGCGCATCGAGACTGCTGGCACCAAGACGATCAACCAAACGCTTAACAGTTAATTGACGAACCCGGATAGGGGCCAGAAAACGGTCGCACTCAACTGTTATTTCATCGAAAATACGCCGCAGAATAACCTTGGATGGTTTTCCCGCGGCACGTTTAACCATACCCCAATAATCTCTCGGCACCTATCTCCACCAAGCTCAACCAACGAGAAAAATATTAAACATATGCCCCGCAAAAAACGCAAATAGAACTTCAGGTGTTCCTGTCAGAAGTAGCAGTTCGCCAATTTCTTCCCCGTTTTTCAACCGATACCTTCAATCCAGTGTTTGTGCCATAGCGCCAAATTAAACAAATACCACATCTGTGCGCCTTGACCGTTTTTCAGCATTCTCCTGACTTCGGCCCGATCAAGAAGATCTGTTTCATCACAAAAGCGAATAAGCTCCTCTCGAATTTTCTCTCCCAACCGGCCAGAAAACCACTCATATATGGGAACACCGAACCCTTGCTTTTTTCGGTTTATTAGCTCCGCAGGAATCACGTCGCGCACAGCTTGCTTCAAAATATATTTCAAAGTACCATTTTTTGTTTTTATGGATGTAGGAATACTCATGGCGAGTTCAACGAACTTATGATCGAGAAAAGGAACACGTCCCTCCAGACTTACCCCCATCGTCATCTTATCCACCCTCATCAACAATAATTCAGGAAGACGAAGATTAAGGTCAAGATAAGTCATCCAGTTCAGATGAGATTTTTCCCAAGCCTTATCCTGAAAACGCCGATAAATTGGAGCCAATGGCTCCCAAGATGTCAAACCGCCAAAATTCTTTTTGAGGCGTTCTGCAAGCAGTGCCTGTTTCTGACTCTCCGTAAAGGCTTCAGCGCCGCCCCAAAAAATGGGGACCCCTCCCACCGCACGGCGTAGTGCCTCATATTGAAGACTTTTTTCTTTCCCCATCCACCGGAGAGTATTGAGCCCTAAATGCTTCACGAAACGCGGTACTGGCAAATCATTTAACTTTTGCAAATTTAATTTAATCTTCCAGGTAGGATAGCCCCAGAATAGCTCATCGGCCCCTTCTCCAACCTGGCAAACCGTAACCCCATTATCACGAGCCAGTTTCGAGACATAATATACCGGGACACAGACAGGATCAGCAATGGGCTCATCCTGGAGAAAAATCATCTTGGGAAGAAACTCCATGAGATCATCGATGCTAAGCAAACGTTCATGATATTCGGCACCCGCTTCGGCCGCCATTTGCCTGGCAAAATGCAGTTCACTCTGGCAACTTTCGTAGTCGCCCCGATAGCCGATAGAAAAAGTCTTAACTGGACCACCCTCTCCATCGGAAAAAAGAGCCGTATTGGTGCTCGAGTCTATCCCTCCGGAGAGAAACACTCCAACAGGAACATCACTGACTTTGCGCAACTTGACCGCAGTGCGCAACTCCGCCAATAACCGTTCTGCAATCTCCTCTTCCGTACACCCTGTCAAAGGGGATGTATGATCCCATACATCCCAGTAACGGCACTCACGCACCTGCCCGTCTTCGTTCACTCGCAGCCAAGTACCACCCGGTAGTTTTTTTATCCCATTGAAGAGCGTCTGTGGGGCAGGGGTGGTCAAAAAAGAGAGATAATGGAACATGGCCTCCTCGTGGACCTCTCTTTGCTGATCAGGATCTTCAAGAAGAGCCTTGATCTCGGAGGCAAACACAAGGCGCTGATGGTGAATAGAGTAATAGAGGGGTTTTATCCCAATTCGATCTCGTACCAGCCACAAGGTCTTCTCTCTGGCATTCCAAAGCGCAAAAGCGAACATGCCACGAAATCGCTGCACACAGTCTATGCCCCATTGCTCAAAGGCATGCAGAATCACCTCGGAGTCTGAATGGTCTGTCCTCCAACAGTGTCCACCAAGCGACTCCAGTTCCTTTCTAATTGCAGCATGGTTATAAATCTCACCATTAAAAGAAAGCCAAAGAGTCCCATCTTCGTTTGTCATGGGTTGACTTGCTGTTGTGGAAAGATCAATAATCGAAAGCCGGCGGTGGCCAAGACCAACTTTTCCATCAGAAGAGACCCAAGTGCCAGCGCCATCAGGACCACGTAAGTACATGGTGTCGCGCATACGATCGATATATGGTTCGGAAATGGTAAAAGAACTACCCGCAAAGGAAATGGCGCCAACGATTCCACACATTATTTCTTTCCGGCCATGATCGACTGCTCCACATGAAAAGAAATTTCCGTTGCCTGAATCTGTTCCCATAAGGCGATGGGCCACTCCCCACCATTGAGAATGGCATCGGCAAAGGCCTTCAATTCTTCTTTTTGGCCCTTGTCAATGGTTTTGGACTCAATCCCTTTGGCTTTACTGCCGAAGACTTTAAGGCTTTTATACTCCGTCATGAGCAACACCTTCCCATCGACGTAAACCTCAAGCTGTTCCTTGGGGAACTCCTTAGTACCCAAGGCCGTATATGTCAAAGTGGCTATGGAGCCGTCAAGAAAAGCCAGGGTTGCGATGAAATTGTCATTAGCCCCATAATAACCTTTGGTGGGGGGGGAGATGGCTACCGCATCAACCGAGATTACCTTGCTGCCAGTAAGATAGGTGAAAAGATCATATATGTGACACGCTTCCCCGATGTTCCTCCCCCCCCCCTCTTCCGAGTGAACCCAATGTTCTTGGGGAATGAATCCACTGTTCATTCGATAATTAAGTATCATTGGATTACTCCTCTCTTGAACCAGGTCCTTAATACGCCGGGCATAAGCGGAGAAACGACGGTTAAAACCGGTGAACAAAATTGGTGGTCGCCCTGCGAATACTTCTCGCGAATAAAACTCTTCAATCTCTAAAAGCCCCTGTCGGGTCAAAGCCAGTGGTTTTTCTAAAAGTACATGCTTCCCTGCGGCAAGAGCCGCCAGGGCCATTTCGGCGTGGAGATTGTGCCGCGTTGAAATGATGACCGCATCGATATCAGGATCTTTCAGGACAATCTGGTAATCCGTGGTTGAATAATTTGCATCAAATTGTTTTGCCGTCGCAATTGCATTATGCCCGCTACGGCTTACCACCGCCTGAAGATGAAACCGATCTGAGAGTGACTGAATGTTCGGCAAATGCATTCCTTTGGCAAAACCGCCGGCTCCAACAAGTGCCAAACGAATTCTGCCCGATTTTGCAGAGGAGGCTACCGGATTAGCAACAACTCGATGTAGTAAGGGTTTGGACGTTCGTTGCGGATAAGAGAGGAGTACCATCATGGGCTTCTCCTCATTTTGGGCTGCGGCATACGCGTCTTCGACCTGACTAATAGGATACGTCGCAGCAACAAGTGGGTTGATCTTCACCCTACCCTCGTTGAGTAACCTCAAGTATGCTAACATATTCCTGTTTTCGGTCCAGCGTACATAAGCAACGGGGTAATCATTTCCCTTTTCTTCATAACTACTGTCATAACGCCCTGGCCCATAAGAAGTCGAAATGAAAAAATCGAGCTCTTTCTTATAGATATCAGCACGTTTGAGATTTAAACCAACGTCACCGACAATTACGACGCGCCCCTTCCGACGACACATGTTAAATGCCATGGAAACCACGTCATCTGATGGTGTCGCAGCAGCAACAATAACTCCGTCAGCTCCTAACCCATCCGTCAAACGAAAAACTTGATCAATGCAGGAACCTTCATCTGGGTGCAACCCGTTGTCGAGGCCTAGAGACAGTGCGAGCTCAATCCTTTTCCTGTTAATATCAACTCCAAGGGCTTTACAGCCGTTAGTTTTAAGGAATTGCGCCGTTAACTGCCCGAGAATCCCAAGCCCGATAACTACGAAATTTTCGCCAAGCAAAGGGTTGGCCCGGCGAACACCCTGAAGGGCAATCGCTCCTAAAGTGACCGTACTAGCTTTGGCAAAGTCCAAACCCTCAGGCAAAACTACGGATAAATTTCTAGGTACTCTAATTATTTCAGCATGATGGGCACACTGAGCACCGGCGCAAGCGACTCGATCTCCGAGTCGAATATCTTTTACGCCTTCTCCCACAGAAACAACTTCACCAGCGGCAGAATATCCAGTAGCGACTCCTCCAGAGAGACGGCCTTGGATCACGCTACAAGTTTTTGAGACACCGAGCGATGCCGTCATCGCCAACACTTTTTTCACATTCTCTGGTTGCCTAAGGGCTCTTTTCCATAAAGGCAAGCCGCTAGTTTTCAAGCCAGACATCTCTGTACCAATGGAAATACAGGAGTGATGAACCTTAACAAGAACAGTCCCAGCTTCCACAAGAGGTGCAGGAACCTCTTCCACAACGGCCTTCCCCTGCCGCAATAGCACCTGCTTCAAGACAAAACTCCTCGTATATCCATCACAATATCCTTTTTGTAACTACCTAACAAAATAATATTTTTCTGCGACACTCGTTCCAAGTTGTTCAATGGCACGACATCATGGACAAAGTTCCGCCAGCGCCTTGTCAACACTCGTAAGTTCCCTTATGCCCGCCTTTGTCGAGGCGTGAAGCTCGACTTCCCTACAGTTTTCGACAAATTCTCTTTTTCGGTAGAAGCGGCATAGTTACTCTTTTTTTCATGTGATACTCATGCCTCCCTCTCCGACTTGACCTTATCCAAATAATATCCATAATCACCCTCATAGGTGCGCAACTCACCATGATCAATCGCAAAGACCCGATTAACGAAAGAACGCAAGAAGTGTCGGTCATGGCTCACCAAAACCACGGTGCCAGTGAATTTCTGCAACGCCGTAAGCAAGACTTCGCGGGATTGGATATCGAGATGATTGGTCGGTTCATCAAGAACCAGGAAATTCAGGGGCCGAGCGAGGAGGGTAGCCAGTACTACCCGGCTCTTCTCGCCACCGGAGAGCATTTCAATCCGTTTGTCTACCAAATCACCCTGAAAAAGGAAGGCGGCGCAGAGGTTACGAATGGTGCCGATGGCAGCCATCGGCATGGCGTCCTGAACGGTCTCAAAGACGGTCCGTTGCGGATCAAGTACTTCCATGGAGTGTTGGCTGAAGTAGCCGGGAAAGACGTTGGCCCCTAACGTAACAAAACCAGTGCTGGGCTTGGTTTGGCCGGTCAGCACCTTAAGAAAGGTGGATTTCCCAGCACCATTGACACCGACCACGGCAATCTTTTCATGGCGGCGGATGACACCGTCCACCCCACCAAAGACTGATTTTTCGCGGCCATTGTCAAGTTGCCAGACCTTGCTGAGATTAGACATCCGGACCACGTCGTCACCACTCCGCGGCGGTTCGGCAAATTCAAAACGCATGGCCCGTTGTTCGGGTGGCAGCTCAATGCGCTCGATCTTGTCAATTTTCTTAACCCTGGACTGCACCTGGGAGGCATGAGAGGCGCGGGCGGCGAAGCGAGCAATGAACTCCTCCTCCTTGGCCAGCATCTCTTGCTGGCGGCGATAGCTGGCCTGCAACTGATCTCGGCGGATTTCGCGCTCTTTAAGGTAGAAATCGTAATTACCGCTGTAGGTGGTCACGCTCCCATTTGCTACCTCGATAATGGTTGTGACGATGCGGTTCATGAAGTCCCGATCATGGCTGGTCATCAGTAAAGCGCCCTTGAACGCCGTGGCCAGCCAATCCTCCAGCCAGATGATCGACTCTACGTCCAGATGGTTCGTAGGTTCGTCCAGCAACAGGACATCGGGGTTGATAGCAAGTATCTGGGCCAGCGCAATGCGCATCTTCCAGCCGCCGCTGAAGCTTTCCACCGGCCGGTTATAATCATCTGGGCCAATGCCGAGGCCGGTCAAGACTGTCTGCGCCCGGCTCTCCAGGTCATAGCCGCCTCGATGCTCAAAGGCCTCAGTAGCATCACCGTAACGTTCCAGGAGTTGCGCCATGGCATCATCACTCATGGGCTCGGCCATGGCCGCTTCCATCTGCCGCATCTGTTCGCCAAGCAACATGGTTTCACTAGAAGCCGCCATGACTTCGGCAAGCGCCGAACGGCCAGCCATATCACCCACATCTTGTGAAAAATAACCAATAACCGTCTTCTTGGCACAAGAGATAGAACCCTTGTCGGGGGCCTCTTCGCCGGTGATCAGACGAAATATGGTCGTCTTGCCTGCCCCATTTGGCCCGACCAACCCGTTCCGGGAACCGGGCAGAATCTGGCAGCTGATGTCCTGAAAAAGAACTTGTGAGCCGTGCTGCTTGCTAATATTTGTCAAATGAATCATTGAAAGTATCCTTAAATAAAATCAGCAATCTATTAGCACAGGCAACGTCTTACTGCAACTCTTTCTTAAATATCGCTGGGCATTGATCAACGGTCTTCGAGCCATAGCTCACTAACATTCTTAACCGATGGGGAGTCCACAAATCTCACCCTGGCAAGTGTCCTCAGTTAGACCTTTGGCCTGCCACTTTTGGTTTCACAAACTACTTGCAGATGGCTTCGGCCAAGCCCCGGCCGCCTGCCAACCAGCAACAGGTCGATGGCCTTCTAACTCAGTGCTCGGACGACTCTAGATCTGACCTCTATCCCCGCAAATTTCCACAAGCGTTGGATATGCCTTCTCGCCTCCAACGGGCAAATAATCGATCATGACATTGAATCCTGCCTCATTTTTTTCTTGACAATTCCCCCGCACGTTTTTATGGTCTGGTCTTTGTTAAAATATGAATAGAAAAGTTGTTGTTTCCCAATAATCTTTATTCACACATCCAAGAGAGGAGATCGAAAATGTCCAAATTAGTGGCACCACACGGCGGAAAAGGTTTGGTATGCTGTCTACTTCATGGCAGCGAGTTGGTTGCAGAGAAAGAAAAGGCCAAGGGCCTCAAGAAGATCAAAATCAGTGCCCGCGCCAAAGGCGACCTGATCATGATGGGTATCGGTGGTTTCAGCCCACTGTCCGGCTTCATGACTAAAGCTGACTGGAAGGGCGTTTGTGAGAATTTCCAGATGGCCGATGGCACCTTCTGGCCGGTTCCGGTTACCCTCGACTGCTCAAAAGCTGACGCTGATGGCATCAAAGTTGGCGACGAGATCGCTCTCGAGAACGATGGCGTTATCTATGCCACCATGAAAGTTTCCGAGAAGGCTGAAATGACCGAAGCCGACAAAAAGTGGGAATGTGAGAAAGTATTCAAGGGCGAAGGCGAAGAGTCTGCCGATGACAAGTTCTGGAAGATCGCCATGGAAGATCACCCAGGCGTCAAAATGGTTATGGCTCAGAAAGAGTTCAACCTGGCCGGTACCGTTAAAGTTCTGTCCGAAGGCGAATACCCAGAGAAGTACAAGGGCGTTTACCTCACCCCTGCTGAAGTTCGCGCCATGTTCGACGAGCGCGGTTGGGCCGATGTTGCTGCCCTCCAGCTCCGTAACCCAATGCATCGTTCACACGAGTTCCTGGCCAAGATCGCCATCGAGGTATGTGACGGCGTTCTCATCCACTCCCTGATCGGCAACCTGAAGAAGGGTGATATCCCTGCTAATGTCCGGGTTAAAGCCATCGACTGCTTGGTTGAGCACTATTTCGTCAAAGACAACGTCATCCAGGCCGGCTATCCTCTGGACATGCGTTATGCCGGTCCTCGTGAGGCCCTGCTGCACGCTACCTTCCGTCAGAACTACGGCGTTAACAAGATGATCATCGGTCGTGACCATGCCGGTGTTGGTGACTTCTACGGTCTATTCGAAGCACAAACCATCTTCGACAAGATCCCCACCAACCTTCCTGAAGGCAAGGCTCTGAAATGCGCTCCTCTGAAGATCGACTGGACCTTCTATTGTCACAAATGCGACGGCATGGCATCGCTCCGCACCTGTCCGCACACCAAGGAAGATCGCGTTATCCTCTCCGGCACCAAGCTCCGCAAGGCTCTTTCCGAAGGTGCTGAGATCGTTCCTCACTTTGGCCGTGACGAAGTCCTCGTCATCCTGAAAGAGTACTATCAGGGTTTGACCGAGAAGGTTGAAGTTAAGATGCAGGGCGCTGCTTCTGGCGCTGCAATGTAATTCGCCTTATCGTTTTTTCGTTTAGTATCAATTAAAAAGGGGATGCCTATCATGGGCGTCCCCTTTTTTTTTACTACTTTGCCATCGACATCCCAGATCTTTGTTGTAAGGTAACCACCATGAAACAACTCCACGTTGGCTTGGGAGAGCGATCGTATCCCATCCTGATTGAAAATGGCCTGATGGCTGAGATCGGCAAGGACCTGAAGGTGCGGGGCATCGCCAAGCGCTTCATCGTGATTGCCGACACTACGGTCGCCGAACTCTATGGCGATGCCGTCCTAGCCTCACTCGCTCAAGCAGGACTCCCGACCGATCTCATCACATTTCCAGCCGGTGAAGCCAGTAAAACCCTGGCTACCGTTGCAGGCCTTGCCAGTCGCCTCGCCCAGGCAGGCCTTGACCGTAAAGATGCCCTGATTGCCTTAGGTGGAGGCGTCACCGGTGACATTACCGGCTTTTTAGCCGCCTCATACATGAGGGGTATCCCCTTTGTGCAGATCCCCACCACCCTGCTCGCCCAAGTGGACAGTTCGGTGGGTGGCAAGACCGGTGTTGATATCCCGGAAGGGAAAAACCTGGTCGGTGCCTTTTATCAACCTCGAGCCGTGTACATCGACTCCCAGGTCCTGCGGACACTTCCCAAGGCCGAACTGTTAAATGGCATCGCCGAGGTCATCAAGTATGGGGTCATCTACGATAGCGACTTCTTCTGCTTCCTAGAAAATCATCGAACGGCCATCCTTTCCCTCGAACTGCCCGTATTAGAGCAGGTTATCGAGACCTGTTGCAGCATCAAAGCCAAGGTCGTGGCCGAGGACGAACGCGAGGCCAACCTGCGCCGTATCCTCAACTTTGGCCACACCATCGGCCATGCGGTCGAAGCAGACTCCGGCTATCACTTGGCCCATGGTTCAGCCGTTGCCATCGGCATGGTAGCAGCCTGCCGTTTGGCTGTGGCCAAGGGCATGTTTTCTGTTGCTGAAGCAGAGAGGCTGACGGACTTAATTGCTGCCTTTGGCCTACCCACCAAGATTCCGTCGACCAGCTCTCGTGACCGACTGAAAGCCTACCTGCTCACCGACAAAAAGACTGTGGCTGGCCGCCCCTTCTTTGTCTTGCCGACGGCAATAGGACAGGTCGAGATCACAGCCGATGTCAACGACTCCTTGATTGACCAGGTACTGACTGTGTAATTTTTCCACGTTAACGACAACTTATCAATATTTTTCGATCAGGAAATCACCCCGATTTCCCCTCCCAGTGACCAAGGGTGAGCTGACTATTTCCCTGCGGGGCCCCGCTCGCAAACCATAGGAGAAACGACATGCGCGTTGCCATGTACTACAATAACCGCGACATCCGCGTTGAGGAGCTACCCCGGCCCGCAATCGGCCCAGGTGAGCTGCTGGTAAAGATTCACGCTAGCGGCATCTGCGGTAGCGATGTCATGGAGTGGTATCGAATCCACAAGGCTCCCCTGGTGCTTGGCCATGAGATCGCCGGCGAAGTCGTGGAGGTAGGGCCTGGGGTTCGCGGCTTCGCCAGCGGTGACCGGGTGGTGACGACCCACCATGTACCCTGTTTCAATTGCCCGGAATGCCGGAGCGGCCATGAAACCGTCTGCGACCTCTTGCTTTCCGGCACCCATTTTGAACCAGGCGGTTTTTGTGAGTACGTGCGCTTAGCGCCAGTCAATGTTGAACGCGGCACCTGGAAGATCCCCCATTCAATGAGCTATGACGCCGCCACCTTTGTCGAACCCTTGGCCTGTGTGCTCCGCGGCCAACGCACCGCCGGTTTGAAGTCAGGAGCCAGCGTGCTGGTTTTAGGAAGCGGCATCTCTGGCCTTCTCCATGTCCATTTGGCATCAGTCAACGGCGCGGGCTTTATCGCGGCAACCGACCTCACCGATTACCGCCTCGATGCAGCCAAGCGCTTTGGTGCCAATGTCAGTTATCGGGCCAACACCGATGTGGCCACTCAGTTTAAAAAAGACAACCATGGACGAGGTGCAGATGTGGTAATTGTCTGTGCCAGTGCAAAAGCCGCTTGCCAGCAAGCCTTCGAGACAGTGGCCCGAGGCGGCACTATCCTCTTTTTTGCACCGACCACAGCGGGGGAGAGTATTCCTCTATCAATTAACGATCTTTTCTGGCGGCGAGATCTGACCCTGTGCACCACCTACGCCGGTTCTCCAGCCGACTGCGCCGCCGCCCTGGAGTTGATCGCCAACAACAGGGTCCAGGTGGAGAAGATGATCACCCACCGCTTTCCCTTGGCCGACACGGTTACCGGCTCAATCCTGGTCGCCGAAGGAAAAGAATCGATCAAGATTATTATCAGGCCACAGGAGTGATTTGTGGCCGTCTACAAATTCTACCGACCACAAGGAGGATACGATGCCAGAAGAGGATAAGGAAGGAAAACAGTTTCATCAGGATGTCCCTGCCAAACAAGATGGCTTCTTTTTGAAGGGTTGCAATTCGTTGGATTGGGGCATCAAAAACCGCCTCAGCCAGATTTTTAACCCGATCAGTGGCAAGACAGTGATGCTGGCAGTGGATCACGGCTATTTTCAGGGGCCCACTACCGGCCTGGAGCGTATCGATCTCAACATCTTGCCCATCGCACCCTACGCCGACACCCTGATGCTAACCCGAGGCATCTTGCGCTCCACCGTGCCGCCGTCTTACACCAAGGGCATCGTCTTGCGTGCCAGTGGCGGCCCCAGCATCCTAAAAGAGTTGTCGAATGAAGGCTTAGCGGTCGATATGGAAGAGGCCATCCGGTTGAACGTCTCGGCCCTGGCGGTGCAGGTATTTATCGGAGGGGAGTTTGAAAGCCAGTCAGTGTTGAACATGACCCGCCTGGTAAACCAAGGCATGCGCTATGGCATCCCGACGCTCGCTGTTACTGCCGTCGGCAAGGACATGGTGCGTGATGCCCGCTACTTCAGACTGGCTTGTCGGATGTGCGCCGAGTTGGGGGCTCACTACGTCAAGACCTACTATATCCCAAAGGGGTTTGACACGGTAACCGCCAGCTGCCCAGTGCCAATCGTCATGGCCGGTGGCAAAAAAATGCCGGAGAAAGATGCCCTGGTGATGTGCTCAAAGGCAATTCAAGAAGGTGCCGCAGGCGTTGACATGGGTCGCAACATCTTCCAGTCAGAAGCACCAAAGGCCATGATCCAAGCCGTCGCCAAGGTTGTGCACGAGAATCTGCCCCCCAAGCAGGCCTATGAGATGTATCTTGACTTGAAGTAACTGCCCAGCACCGTCTACATCCGCATTGTCATCATCGCCCTGCTGATGTGTTCAATCCCCACACCACCCAACCAATCACGAAAACGTTCTCCTAGACTGCAGATGCACGAAAAAGACATGCCCGTTATAGCAGCGCTATACGGGCATGTCGATGACAACGCAGGTGCTGTTCAGGAGTTGCGTTTTCGCTAGCCCTGCACGGCCTTGGCAAGTATCTGATAGTTCCGCTCCACCATGCTGCGTGGATCGACCATCAGACCTGCTTGGATCATGGCATTGTCGTGAATCTGCTCGACAACCATGCGGGCCAAAGCCTCATCTTTAGTCCGTAAATCGGCCAACCCCTTGATCAAGGAGTGGCCGGTGTTAATCTCCAGGTTTTTGGCACCGAAGTCTTTAGGCCCGTCCGGACTTGAAGCCCGCATGATGCGCTCCATGGAGGCGGTCATGAAGCCATCCGGGTTGACGATGATCGCTGGGCTGTCCACCAGCCGTTTCGACTCACAAACCTCCTTCACGCGCTCGGCCAGGACCTCTTTCATCCATTTGGTCAGCGAACCGACGATTGCCTTATCCAGGTGATCCTTCGCCTCTTCCTTTTTCTCGTCCTTATCCTCCGGCAACTTGAGGTCAGCCCGATCGGCTGAAACCAGCTTCTTGCCGTCAAACTCACCGAGATGACTGAACACGAAGTCGTCAATCGGCTCCATGGTGTAGATGACCTCGATCTGCTGCTTCTTGAAGGCGTCAAGGTACGGGCCGGACTCGATGGCCGAACGGCTGGGGCCGTTGATGTAATAGATCTCCTGCTGGCCCTCTTTCATTCGCCCAACGTAGTCCGCAAGGGAAATCACCGCTCCTGCCTCGGAGGCCGAAGACTCAAATCGCAGGAGCTTAGCGATGGACTCACGGTGCGTGAAGTCCGACGTCGCACCTTCCTTCAGGAAGAAGCCAAAGGTCTTCCAAAATTCCAGGTAGGTCTCAGGACTTTTCCTGGCCTGCTCATCGAGATATTTCAGGAAACGCTTGGTGACCACCTTGTTGATCTTGGCAACCAGTGAGTTGTCCTGAAGCGCCTGACGAGAGATATTCAAAGGCAGGTCTTCGGAATCGATAACCCCGCGCAGAAAGCGTAACCACTCCGGCAAAATCGTGTCGCTGTGCTGTTCGATCAGCACCTTCTGGCAGTACAGATTGACGCCCGGATCCATGCGGCCAAAGCCCATCTTTTCGAAATTCTCCTTCGGGACAAAGAGCAAGGAGTGAATCGCCAACGGCGCATCGGCCGAGAAGTGCAACCGGAAAAGCGGCTCATCATAAGCGTTGCCGATGAACTTGTAGAACTCTGAGTACTCCTCATCCTTAATCTCGCTAGAGTTCTTGGTCCACAAAGCCTGCACAGTGTTCACTGTCTCGCCTGCCACCTTGATCGGGAAGGGAACAAAGCTTGAATATTGCTTGATGATGCGTTTGATGGCATCGTCCTTGGCGTAGTCTTTGGCGTTGTCGTTCAACTCGATGATCAACTTGGTGCCGCGATGCAGGCCAGAGCAAGGGGCAACGGTGTAGGAGCCAGTGCCATCGGAAGTCCATTCGTGCCCGGTATCGCCAAGTTGGTAGGAGCGCGACTGCACCCGCACCCGTTTTGCCACCATGAAGGCGGCATAGAAACCGACGCCAAACTGGCCAATAATGTTGACATCCTTCTGGGCGCTCTCACTCAAGCTGGTGAGAAAGGTCTTGGAGCCGGAATGGGCAATCGTTCCCAAGTTGGCAACCAACTCATCGCGGGTCATGCCGATGCCAGTATCGATAATGGTAATGCTGTTTTCCTTGTCATTGACTGTGATGTTGATCTCAAGCGGTGCATCCTTGTCAAAGACCTCCTGCTCCATCAAATTGAAATGGCGCATCTTTTCCAAGGCATCGGCGGCGTTGGAGACCAACTCCCTTAAGAAAATATCCTTTTCTGTGTAGAGAGAATGGATAACAATATCGAGCAATTTTTTGGTTTCTGATTGGAATTCCAGGGTTTCGGTTGGTTCTTGTGTCATGTGCTACCTCAGCTAATTTCGGTTAAAAAGGGGAAATGAAATTTTGGGGCAAACTAATCATCAAAACACGCTTGTCAAGGCGGGAAATTTACGATACATAGTTGATTTTCATGCAGACTACAGTCCACAACTCCACCAACCTTCTCTTCTCGTTCCCCCATGAGTCTATCAACCATCCTGCTGATTGCCTTGGCCTTGGCCGTTGACGCCTTTGCTGTGGCTCTCGCCGCAGGCATCTCACTCCCATGGGTGGGGAAGCGTCATACCTTCCGGCTGGCCTGGCATTTCGGACTGTTTCAGGGGGGAATGAATATTCTCGGTTGGGGAGCGGGGTTGACCATTCGTTCGCATATCGAACGCTTTGATCACTGGTTGGCCTTTGCACTTCTGGCCTATGTCGGGGGCAGGATGATTGTTGAGGCTCTGCACATAAAAGACGCAGACGAGGCTAACCGCGACCCAACCCGCGGCAGAACTCTGGTGATGCTCTCAATCGCCACCAGCATCGACTCCCTGGCGGTGGGGCTCAGCTTCGCCGTACTGAAGATCGACGTATGGCTCCCGGCCTTCATCATTGGCATAACGGCCAGCCTACTGACCGGCATCGGCCTACACCTTGGTCGTCTGCTGGGCGCAGCCTCCCGCTTTGGCAGCAAAGTGGAGATTGCCGGAGGGCTGCTGCTCATCGCCATCGGCCTGCGACTTCTCTATGAGCATGGCGTGTTTTAGCCGCATCGGGGCAAGGCAGCGCCTCGCCCCGATTACGAAAATCTTTCTATTGCCCCCACTGCGCTCGAAAACGTTTGATCGCCTCAATGACATTATCGCGCTCGCCAAAAGCGGAAAGCCGGAAGTAGCCCTCGCCGCTCGGCCCAAACCCACTACCAGGAGTGCCAACAACATGACATTCCGAGAGCAGTTTATCGAAAAACTCCCAACTCGCCATCCCCCCTGGAGTCTTGAGCCAGATGTAGGGGGCATTCACACCGCCAAAACAGGTAATGCCGGCATCGCCCAAGCCTTGACGAATGAGGCGGGCGTTTTCCATGTAAAAATCGATGGTCTCCTTTACCTGGCCCCAGCCCTCCTCCGAGTAAACTGCCGCTGCCGCCCGCTGCACCGGATAGGAGACCCCGTTGAATTTGGTACATTGCCGCCGATTCCAGAGGCGATTCAAGGCTATCTTCTCGCCACTGGCAGTAGCAGCCATCAAGGTTTCCGGCACCACCGTCAGTCCACAACGCACCCCGGTAAAGCCGGCGGTCTTGGAAAACGAGCGAAATTCGACAGCGCAATCCTTCGCGCCCGGAATTTCATAGATCGAGTGAGGGATATCCGCTTCGGTGATAAAGGCTTCGTAAGCGGCATCAAAAAGGATGATCGCCTCATTCGCCCGAGCATAATCGACCCAGCCCTGTAGTTGCGCTCGACTGGCGACAGCACCGGTTGGATTATTCGGGTAACAGAGATAGATAAGATCGATTTTCTCTGTTGGAAAGGCGGGGGAGAACTGATTCTCCGCCGTGCACGGCATATAAACAAGTCCTTGATAGTAGCCCTTTTCATCGGCCTCACCACTGCGACCAATCATGACATTGGTGTCGTTATACACCGGATAGACCGGGTCGCAAATCGCCACCCGGTTGCCGAGATCGAAGATATCAAGAATGTTGGCGGTATCGCACTTAGAGCCATCGGAAATAAAAACCTCACTCAACTTGAGATCTACCCCAAGCGGTTGGTATGATTTTTCGATGATGGTCTTGATCAGCCAATCATACCCCTGTTCCGGTCCATACCCATGAAAGGTCTTCGTCTGGGCCAATTCATCAATACCCGCATGAAAGGCCTTGACGACCACTGGTGCCAGTGGTCGGGTGACATCACCAATACCGAGCCGAATCAATTTTGCCTCTGGGTTGGCTTCAGCAAAGGCCTTGACCCGTCGCCCGATCTCTGGGAAAAGGTAGCCTGCCTTGAGTTTAAGATAATTATCATTCAAACGAGCCATGGGGTAACCTCCAGGGGTAAAAGAAAAGGAATTTTATATGAGTAAAAACCGTACGCAGCCGTTGACAGAGGTGATTGCCGATTTTCTGGAGTTGGGCCATGTTGACAATATCATCTCGATGTTCAGCCAAGACCCCTCCTGCTTACTCTTAAGCGGGACCGTCATCCAGGATGAACGCTTCAAGGTTCGCATGGGGATGGCGGTGCTCTTTGAGGAACTGGTCACTATCCTGCCACACGCTGTGCTGGACAGTGCCGTCCCTTCCCTGCTGGCAGCAATGGGGCATGATGCCGCCTATGTCCGTGGCGACGCCGCCCATCTCCTGGCCACCATCCAAAGTAGCGAGGCCCTGAGGGCCTTAAGTAAATTCCAGCACGACTCCGACCCGCAGATTGCGGAACTTGTCAAGGAAGCGCTGGAACTTGGCGTGCGGCCAGCAAAATAACCCGTCGCCAGCCAAACACGCACAACGCAAAAAAAAAGGATGACCCGAAGGCCACCCTTTTTTCATCAACTGCTCGAAGCAATAATCAAACGCAACCAGTAGGCTTCGGCAAACCAGCCATCTTACAAGCTCCCTTACCAGGTCCTGATGGGAACAACTCATAGATTCTCTTCAGCGGGAAGCCAGTGGTCTTGGACAAGATACGTACCATAGGGGCGATACCGTTCTTTTTGTAGTAGTCCTGCAGGGTATTGATAACCTTGTTGTGCTCATCGGTCAGATCAGTGATACCTTCGATGGCGCTAACATACGTTACCCAACCTTGATCCCACTCTTCCATACCCTTGGTCAAGAAGCCGTCTTCATCTACATTGTAAACTTTGCCATTATGCTCGATTGTGGCCATGTTGTTTCTCCTCTCTTTATGTTAATAAAAAACGATGTCACAAAAAACGCTGTTTCGTAAGATGTTGTTTGATACTATAGCGAAAACCTTTTGTCAAGAATCTATTCTCGAAAAAATGAGCGGCTCTTCATTTTTTTATTTGCCTCGTCTCCATCCAATCTCCATCAATCCACCGGTAAGAATTCAGGGTCTTCCCCTTGACGCAAGACCGTGTATTTACGCCACTCTTCATCGTTTTGCCGCGGATAGTCAACGATGTAATGCAGACCACGCGACTCCTTGCGCAGACGGGCTGAGGAGACAATAAGATCCGCCATGGTAGCGATATTGCGAAGCTCCACCAAGTCTGGCGTCAGGAGGTAATCCTGGTAGTGCTGATCGACCTCCTTGACGATAGGGGCCAGGCGCGCTTGTACCAAACTGAGCCTTTTCTCACTACGAACAATGCCGACATAATTCCACATCAAACGCCGGATCTGATCCCAGTTGTGGGTGATCAAAACACACTCCTTGATCCGAGCCGCCTGCCCAGGATCCCACTGTGGCACCTTTGGCTGACTCTGTGCGTGCAGTCGTGGCCAGTCGTTCTGGCACTGGCGGAACGACTGATGAGCAAAGACCACCGCCTCCAGCAACGAGTTACTGGCCAGGCGGTTCCCGCCATGCAACCCAGTACAGGCGGTTTCACCGAAGGCGTAAAGGTTGGGAATTGAACTGCGCCCCATAGCGTCAGTCAAAACCCCGCCACACATATAGTGCGCCGCTGGCACAACCGGAATAGGCTGCCTGGTGATATCGATGCCGTAA
The DNA here is from genome assembly GCA_028718985.1 of Desulfobulbaceae bacterium. GTDB lineage: Bacteria > Desulfobacterota > Desulfobulbia > Desulfobulbales > VMSU01 > VMSU01. The sequence continues at coordinate 42,728 of JAQUKQ010000007.1, forward strand.
ACGAGGCAAGTCTGGTAGATATTGGGGAAACGGGTTTTTACAAAATCCGCCGGTTTATGGGTGATGTCGAGAAAAACCGAGTCATCGCCACTGGTCTTCAGTTCGTTATCTATAGCCCTGGCCACGGTATCACGGGTGGCAAGATCCCCCCGCGAGTCATATTTCGCCATAAAGGGCTGCCCCGCCTTGTTGATCAAGCGCCCACCTTCACCGCGCACAGCCTCGGAAATCAAGAAGTTCTTGGCCTTGGGATCGAAAAGGCAGGTTGGATGGAACTGCACAAATTCAAGATTTGCGACTTTGGCACCAGCCCGATACGCCATGGCCACCCCATCGCCAGTGGCAATATCCGGGTTGGTGGTATAAAGATAGACCTTGCCACAGCCCCCGGTGCAGAGCACGGTAGTCTTGGCCTGAAAGGTATGGATCGCACCACTCATGCTGTCGAGCACGTAAGCGCCCAAGCAACTATCTCCCTCCCCTGGATCGGCAAGCCCTGCCTTTGAAGCCAAGAGCAGATCAACGGCGCAGTGATTTTCAAAGATGGTGATCCGCGGGTTGCTGGCGGCGGAGGCGAGAAGACAGCGTTCAATCTCATGACCCGTCAAATCGAAGGCATGGGCAATGCGCCGGGCAGAATGCCCCCCTTCACGGGTCAGGTCAAGGGTCGCGCCCTGCTCCTTCTGGTTAAAGGCAACGCCCAGCGCCATCAGCTCTTTGAGCCGGTCAGGGCCGTTTTCCACCACCAGGCGAACAATATCCTGATTGCAGATGCCAGCACCCGCCCTTAGGGTATCCTGGATATGCATCTCGAAGCTGTCGTCGGCAGCAAGAACCGCGGCAATGCCCCCTTGGGCCAGATTGGTGGCAGAATCAATCCGCGATTTTTTGGTGACCAGCGTCACCGTGCCGAGGGTTGCGGCCTTCAGGGCAAAAGACAGGCCGGCGATGCCAGAACCAATGATTAAAAAGTCGGATGCAAAGTCCATGAGCTCATTTTCTGTTTATATTTTCTGATTTTTGGGCCATTATCCAAAAAACTCGCCCTGAAAGCATCCCTCTTCCCCTTGGCAAAAAAGGATCCACGCGCACATGCCGTCATCTCTTAAACTAGTTGTTTTTGATTGCGACGGGGTCATGTTTGACTCCATCGCCGCCAATAGAGCCTACTACAATGATATTCTGGCCCATTTCGGTCATCCCGCCATGGACGAGGAAGAACTTCGCTATGTTCATGTTCAGCATGTTGCTGATTCAATTCGTTTTATCTTCCGCAAGTACCCTGCCGACTACGCGGCGGCAGACAGCTACCGGAGAAGTCTGGACTACTCACCCTACCTCAAATTCATGCGCATGGAACCGGACCTGCCAGAGTTCCTGGACTTCTTACGCCCCACCTATCGCACTGCGATCAGCACCAATCGCTCAACCACCATGGCGACAGTGCTACAAATTTTCAAGCTTGCCGATTCCTTTGACAAGGTCGTGACCGCGCTCGACGTGACCCACTCTAAACCCCATCCCGAGGCCTTGCACCAAATTTTTACCCATTTCGGCCTGACCGCTGACGAGGCGATTTATATTGGCGACTCTCAGGTCGATCGGGAACACTGCCAGGCGGTCAATCTCCGCATGATCGCCTTTAAAAACCGGCAGCTGCCGGCCGATTTTCACGTCGAGAGCTTTATGGAGATAACTGGTCTACCGATCTTTTAATCTCTTGACGCGGCCCAGAGGGACATTTACCCCTTCGCCTGCACCAGGGTTACCACCCCGTCCAAGAAGTCGATCTCTTTGATTTGGCCGCCCAGAATCACCATCGGCTTCTCAAAGAGGGCATTGATCGAGATGCCCTCTTTCGTCACCTCAAGCCTGGCGACCGCCTCCATGATCTTCTCCTGCTTGCCGTCTTTTTCCAATACCACACTTGTCTGGCACATATCCCCCCCTCGTCATCCCTTGTTCCAAATTATAACCGCTCGGCGCCGCAAGCACTCTTGCTGGCGAATACCCTCCTTGCTCATTTTTCCTATCTACTGCGTTCTGGCAAAATTTACAAACAGTTGACAGTGCTGATCAAATAAAGCTACAGTTTTAGAGTACTGTCCTTAACAAACACGTCCCAAGGAGACAAGCCAATGGTGCAAATTCTGGCAGCCCTGGATATCGACTTGGCGCAAATCCTGCGCACCGCAAAGACCATCGCCGTCGTCGGGTTATCGCCGAAACCCGCTCGGCCAAGTTATCAAGTAGCGGAGTACCTGCAACGGGCAGGCTACACAATCATCCCGGTAAACCCTGGGCACGAACAGATCCTTGGCCAGCGCTGCTACCCGAATTTGGAGTCAATCCGCCAACCAATTGACATCGTCGATATCTTCCGAAACCCGCAGGAAGTTCCAGCCATTGTCGACAGCGCCATCGCTATCGGTGCTAAAGTCGTGTGGATGCAGCTCGGCATTATCCATGAAGAGGCTGCGGCCAAGGCAAAACAAGCGGGCATGACCGTGATCATGGACCGTTGCCTAAAAATCGACCACCAAAATCACCATTAATACTAAGTGTCTTCATCCTGACCCGGAGACAAGAGGAATCGGACTGAGCCCTCTCAACCGCCCCTGCTCAACATTGCCGCTGGGCAGATAAAATTCTTTCAGCGTAAAAAACCGCGCCATGGATCCAATCAAGTTATTTTCCACATCCCTGGTTACCCTTGGGGCCAGCTTTCTCCTTGCCTCCATATTGACCAGCAGGCAAATCTATCGCCTGGCACCGGCAGCCTTTCGTGGCCGCTGGGTGATCCTCTCCGGCTTGATCTGTTTTTTTCTGCTCGGCTATCTCGCCTTCATCGTCCTGCAGTTTACCGACATCCCCTTCCCGCTGGAGCTCCTTGTTGGCCTGGTATTCATGGGTGGTGCCTCTTTTGTCTTTCTGATCATCGACCTGTCTAAAAAGAGCATCGACAACTTGCACGACCTCAATAACAACCTGGAACGACTCATCGCCGAGCGGACCGCAGAACTCGTGCAAGCCAACTACTCGTTGCATGATCAAATCGTCGAACGCGAGGCGATTGAGGCGCGCTTGCAAGAGGCCAAGAGCGCGGCAGAGGCGGCAAATCTTGCCAAAAGTGAATTCCTGGCCAACATGAGTCACGAAATCCGTACACCGATGAATGCCATTCTCGGCTTCACCGAAATACTCCTGAAGAACGCCAATCATGAACAGCGGCAGGAGTACCTACAACTGGTGCAGAATTCAGCAACACGGCTGATGGATCTCATCAACGACATCCTTGATTTTTCCAAGATCGAGGCCAATAAGGTTGACCTGGAAAGCATCTCCTTTGACCTGGAATCTCTCGCGCAAAGCTGCCTGAAGATGTTAGCGGTTAAGGCCCACGACAAAGGGCTGGAGTTGGTCTGCTCCATTGACCACCAGGTCCCGCGACAGGTTTGCGGCGACCCCGGACGTCTGCGGCAAATCTTGATCAATCTCCTGGGCAATGCCATCAAGTTCACTGAGAAGGGGGAGATCATCCTGCGGATAGCACTCGACAAGGGGGGGACAGCGGCCCTCAACCCTGGGGAGATCAGGTTGCATTTCACCGTGCAGGACACCGGTATCGGCATCCCTCCAGAACTCTGCGAGATCATCTTCGACTCATTCACGCAAGGGGATGGCTCCACAACCAGAAAATACGGTGGCACTGGTCTCGGCCTCACGATTTCTGCACGACTCGCCAAGATGATGGGCGGTGACATTCGGGTAGAGAGCACTCCGGGAAAGGGCTCAACCTTCCACCTCACGACCTGCCTGACCACGGCTAAGGCCGACAACACCCCCATCACCCTCGCCACCGAGGAGGAAATCAAAGATTTGTCAGTCCTCATCGTCGATGACAACAGTGCGAACCGTCAAGTCTTAGCAACGGTGATCGCACCATATATCAAACGAATTGAATCAGTGGCGGACGGCAAGACCGCCCTAGAAAAAGTCCGGAGCAGCACCTTCAACCTCCTGCTGATCGACACGCAAATGCCGGGCATGGATGGTTTCGACCTGGCTGAGCAGCTCAAGACTATCCCTGCCAGCGCGCACACACCCATCATCCTGCTCACCTCGTCCGGACAGCGTGGCGATGCGGGTCGCCTGCAACGCCTGGGCGTCGATGGCTATTTAATGAAGCCGGTCGGCAGCTCCGAGTTGATGGATGCGATTCGAGCCGTGCTTTTTAAGCCTCTGCTGCCAAATGGCAGCCGCCCCCTGGTTACCAGACATCTCTTGCAGGAGCGGGCAATGCACCTCCGCATCCTGCTTGCCGATGATGAGCCGATCAATCGACAATTGGTGTCGATTCTCCTTGAAGAAAAAGAGTATCAAGTTCGGGTCGTGGAAAATGGCCAGCAAGCGTTGGAGGCCATGGCTCACAGCACTTTTGACGCCATCCTGATGGATGTCTCAATGCCTGTCAAGGATGGCATGCAAACGACGCGCGCCATTCGCGAGCGAGAAAAAGAGAGCGGACGCCATATCCCGATTATTGCCATGACGGGCCATGCCATGCGGAGCGACCAGGAAAGATGTCTGGCCGCGGGCATGGACTACTATCTTGCTAAGCCAATCGACACAAGCCAACTCTTTTCTCTCTTGGAAAAGATCGGCCAAAACACCAATGAAAATTCCCATGGAACGTAAAATTCTCGCCGCCGTCGACGGGTCAGTCTTCAGTTTTAACGCGCTCCGTTACCTCGGCCAGCTCTTCACTGACCTGAACGAAATTTCGGTAGACCTTCTCTATGTCCTCCCCAGCCCACCCTTAGCAATTGGTTCGGAATGGGTTTCGGAAGATGATCGGCTACTCAGCCTCAGCCCTGCAATGCGAGGGCGATATGCCAGCGCCAAGCGTTTCATGGAAGAGGCCGTCCTGCAGTTGGGCAGACGAGGGATCTCTCCTCAACAGGTCACCTGCCACATCCAACTCGCACGGCTAGGGGTCGCGGCCGACATTATCCACGCAGCAAGGCAAGGGTCGTATGATGCCTTGTTGCTAGGGCGCCGTGGGGTAGGAGCTATCGAAGAGATGATTAGCGGCAGCCTCTCCTCCTCGGCAACCAAGCATTGCTATGAGTTTCCGATCTGGATTGTTAGCGGCAAGGTCAATGCCCGCAAATTTCTGCTGCCTGTCGACTCCTCTTTCAATTCACTGAAGGCCGCCGACCACCTCGGCTTCATCCTGCAAGGGAATCCTTATGCGGAAATCTTTCTGCTGCACCTCTCCACCCTGCTCAGTGGCAACACCAAGCCCGATTGGCCAGAGTTGCACGCCTTGTGGGGCAGAGAGTGGTGCGAGAAACATCTCGGCCGCGAAGACAGCGTGTTCCATGCCCCACAACAAATGCTGCTCGATCGGGGCATCAGCCCGGATCGTATCAGCCACCGCCATGGCGGCCACTGCCTAACCCCTCACAGACCAATTTTCCAGCAAGCCGTTCTCGAGAGCTGCGGCACTATTGCCATTGGCCGGCGCTCCTCCTCCAACGCAAAGGGGCTCTTCGACGGGGTTTCAAGCAAAGTACTTGATATCGCCAAACATGTGGCGATCTGGTTGGTTGGCTGAACTCTTGGGCACAAAAAAATCCCGTTCCACTCATTTTCCAAATACATCTCCTGTTGCCAACAACTCCAGAGAGGGTGAAAACACCATTTCATGGGTCATATCGCTAAATATTGCGTGATATAACCCAGTTGATGCCGTGGCACGCCCAAGGATCTTACCGTCAACTTAGTTGGAAAGGCCCTACCCTGTGGCAGGGCCTTTCCAACTAACAAACCAATATCATAACTAATAATAATTTGGTATTTTTATGATTGAAAACTGGCCCATGCCTTGCAAAATACAAAAAAATGAACGCCTATTCACAAAAAAGCCAAACCCGTTGTAAAGCGGGGACGGAAAGCCACGGATCCAACCATGCTGGATAGCCGGGTTGCCTTTGAATCATCAACGGCAGCCCGGCTTTTTTTTTGCCAAATTGCCGACATCCAATCGAGGAAAGAACGGACAGGAACGGAAAACCAAGAAAAATCAAATTGTAAGCAAATGCGAAAAGGGTAACCTCTCAGATAGTCAGTCCCAAGATGTCTGGTCCATTAGAGATGAAGATTATCCGGGGAACTCTGCAACCTCCCCACTTTCGATATTTTTCTTGCCCCTGACAGACTAAAGCCGGAAGAAACTGAGCTGTTACAAGACAACAAATGACAGAAAAGGAGCGAACGAGAATGGAACAATAACTCAAATAAAAAAGAGAGCCGCCATGAAAAAAAGCATCCTTTGTCTTGCCTTTGTCCTGTTGGCCCAGATTACTTCAGCGGCCGTCGTTGATGCCCCGCACAACACCATCTCCTGCACAACCTGCCACAGTTATTCTTTATGGTGGCAGTATTCACCCACTACCCAAAGCCCAGCGCCTGACGACCATTCTACAATCGTCAACACCGTATGCATGATCTGCCACAAAATTGCCACAGGCAGCGTACCCAAGGCGTTAACTCACTCCTCAACAATCATCGATTCCAGTCTGCATGGCATTTGGGGCGTGGGGTGCACTTCTTGCCACAATCCTCACTATCAGGAACAGCTAAACTGGATCGGCACCTCAAGCGAGCCCTATCTGGTCACCGGCACGATATCGACATCGACTTACGATAGCCACCTGGACCAATCCACCATCTCCTACTCCAACGCGACAGAAAACCAGAATTGGCCACCGGATGGCGCTTTCGACACAGACCAAGACTGGGGCAACAAGAGCCTGACAACTCCAAATCGTGGCCTAATCCTGGTGCACGATAGCACAAGGGCCCTCAACACCTTCTCCATCCTTTCCGCCACCCCATCCCAAATTACCATCCAGGGAGAACTGTCTGCGGAAGCAGTTGACCCCACCTACGTCAACCCGCAAACGCATCTTCACAATTCGGCAACCAGCAACACCTTCGGCCTGATTTATGGCCAACTCATCAAAGATCGCATTGCCGCAAAACCGGTCAAATTCTTCGAACCAACCGGTGGTTTTGTCGAAGAAGGAACGGGCACCACCGGCATCTGTCAAGTCTGTCACAACGAGACCAGTCACTTTAGCAGCTCCGGCGTCTTGCCCTCAGGGAGCGATAGCCATAACGGACGGGCGTCAGGCAACTGCACAAGCTGCCATCAGCATAGCGCCGGTTTCAAGGGCAACGGCCATGACAATACAAGTTTTGCCTGGGCGGGGAATTGCCGCCTCTGCCATGACCCCAACAGCACTATGCAAAGCATTGCCGCAGAAATCCACGGTAGATCCTGCGGTCTCTGCCATGTTGCACCGGCCGGCGGTGGTCCCCGCAAAATTGGCGATGCAGTCAACGGCATCGACGGCAGTGCCTTGGAGGCCACTAATGCCTCAAGCTGTGTCGATTGTCATCTCACCAAGCTCTCCCTCAAAGGAGGGGACATTCACCATCAATCTGCCCATAACTATGCAGCCGATGGCAACTGCACCGAGTGCCATCAGGATGCGCCGGGCAAACTGGCGGCCAATCACAGCACCTTGGTCGAAACCGACAACGCCTGCAATTCCTGCCACACAGCGACGGCTGGCACCACGACCGGGATACCGCTAAGCAACGAGGACCATAAGGTGCACGATGCCTGCACCGCCTGTCACGAGACAAACGGCCAACTAAAAGCAGCCTACGGCAAGGCCTCCGCCATCCCAAGCGGCGGCGGGACCTGCTCCACTTGCCATGGCAGCTATTTCAGTCAGCATAGCCATGGCCATGTTTTTGTTACAGTAGCGACCTGCCTGCCCTGTCACACTGCAACGACAGCTCCATACACCTACTCAAATCAGGTCCATAGCCCTAGCGGATGTCAGACCTGCCACAGCGCAACAACCGGGACCCTGATTAGCCTTGCGGCAGGAAAATCTTCTGGAGCAAACTGCCAAACCTGTCACACCCTTGGACATGACACAACGACGGACCACAATCATCGGCAACCCGACAGCACCTGCGCCGTGTGCCACACCACCATTCCCGAGGAGATTGATGCGGTCCATAAAAACGATTGCCTCACCTGTCATGCCTACACCGGCACCAAGCTCAACCCAATCACCGTGGCCGATGCCATCGCAACAGGCAAAGGGCCAAGCGGCACAGATGTAACCTGCCAGACCTGCCACACCGGTGAGCACAAGGTTATCGTCTCGAAGGCAAGCGCCATGAACTATCTCATCTACAAACCAGGCGAACCTTTTGGCACAAACTGCATACCCTGCCATGCCCCAAGTGCGGCCGACCCTGCTCACAACAATCTTCAGACTATCTCCCCTTGTGCCAGTTGCCATGGCGGCAGCAACGGCGACTTCAACGCCATCTGGCTGGCCCACAGGAACGATTGTTTGAAGTGCCATTTTAGCAGCAAGTCTGAAGTTCAAGCCGCTATCGCCGCTGGCCGAGAGTATCCAGGCATCCAGGTAAACTGCCAAACCTGTCATGGCTCAACCAAACATACTGACACGGCCGCAGATCACAACCACCGAGTAACAATAAGTAGTTGCGCCTCCTGCCATGTGATTGACACAGCCCAGGCCGTGGATACACTGCACAAAGCAGGCTGCACCCTCTGCCATGCCTACACCGGCAGCAAGCTTGACCCAGCCGCCGTTGCCACCGCAATCTCCACCGGCAAAGGCCTCAACGGCACAGACGTAAGCTGCCGCACCTGCCACACCGACAATCGCAGCCATCATGACAGCCCTGACGCAGCCAATAACAACTGCGCGATCACATGCCATACAGCGGTCGACCACAGCAGTGCGGTCTCTCCCAGCACGGCATGCGCCTCTTGCCACACCGCTACGGCGGGCACAGCAACCGGCCTGCCGACATCGCTATCCGACGCCGCGATCCATAACGCCTGCCGCACTTGTCACACCTTCGACACCAACAAACGAGGCATTCTTGTAAACTTCACCAACCAGAAGGGGGTCAACGGTAGCGGTCCTCTGCCCAATGGCGGTTCTTGCATCAACTGCCATACGGCAAACACCATCTCCACCTACCACCACAGTAACACCCGTACAGCCGCTGGCCAATGTGAGACCTGCCACGCCGACCCCCGAACAAGCTGGGGACCAAACAGTCCGGGAGACAATGGTACCGCCAGCGGCTTGCCCCAGGCTCGTCCCACCCAAATGGCCTGCGTGAAATGTCATGTAGCCTTTACGGGAAGCAATATGACGGTTACCAAGTTCACCCGGACAGACTACACCTCCTACCGCAATAACTGGACAAAGACGATAGCCCACACCATCCCCATGCCCGGCTCTCGAATCAACAACTATGGGATCTGCCTCAGCTGTCACTCTTATGGCAACAGCAAGGTGCCAGAATCCGCATGGGTCACCCTCTGGCATGCCCACCCAAGCCGCTTCGGTGGAACGTATTGGACCTTCTACAATCAAGGCTGGACAGATGAGCAAGGCAAATCGGCATCGCGTGGCAGTGGCAGTAAAAATGACACCCCGCCTGGCGATAGAGCCCATTACCTCCCTGGCCGCTCGAAGAGCCAGGAAAATTTTCTTGGGCCGCAATCAGGGATTGCCGGCTTCAATCTCTTTGCAGATAACTACGGCGGCAAGGCGTCTTATATTTATAGCTATCACAACAGCTTAGGCACTGGCATGGATTTTTACTCCTTCAGGGCACCGGCCTACGACACCCCGTCCTTCATCAGGGTCACAATTCCGGAGACTATACACCTTGGCTACCCGGCAAGCGCCACCCTGAACGACACGACCAGGGCGGTACCGGTATTTGCGAGCATCACCCCAAGTTCCGTAACCCCGGCATCGGCCGACAACGTCAAGATCAAAAGTGCCATCTATGACGGCAATAGCTCCACCTTAACGGTAGCGGCCAGCACCAGCGGCACCTGCACCGACCTGCAAGCGGTCTATGCCGACAACCAGGTCGGCATGACCGGCACTGCCTCACATTGCACGGCAACCATCAACAATCCGACCTATCCGGCAAGTGGCACCACGGTGGATGTGACAACCAGCAACTCCCTGGGACTCGATGTCTTGGGATATCCGATTGCCACAGCCAATCCCGGCACTATCGCCTTCAGCTCATTGCACTATTCGGTTGCAGAAAATGGAGGTGCGGCAACCATCACTGTCTCCCGGAAGGGTGGCTCCAGCGGCGCAGCAACCATAAACTACGCGACCGCAAACGGCACGGCTACGGCCGGCAGTGACTACACCGCCACCTCCGGCACCCTAACCTTCAACAGTGGTGAGACCGACAAGACTTTCAGCATCACCACCAATAACGATACTACGCCAGAGATCGATGAGACGGTAAACCTAACTCTCTCCACCCCAACCGGTGGCGCAGCTCTGGGCCTTCCGAAAACGGCACAACTCACCATTGCTGACAACGACCTCCTGGCAGGCACCATTGCCCTCTCCCAGCCCACCTACACTGTCTCCGAAGATGCCGGAACAGCAACCATCACCGTCAACCGCACTGGCAGCGCCACCGGTGCCGTAAGCGTAAACTACTCAACAAACCCCTTTGGCAGCACGGCCAAGGATGGCAGCAACTACCTCTACAGCACTGGCACTCTGACCTGGGAAGACGGCCAGATAGGGAGCCAAACCTTCACCATCCCCATCCTGGCGAACTCGGTGGCTGTCCAAAACACGAGCCTCAACATCTACATCAACAACCCAACAGGAGGGGCTCAGTTGGGCAATCCAAATACCGCCGTGGTAAACATCACCACCCCTGCCGTGGCCGTCTTAAATGAATGGTCGACCCCTGCACAGCTCATCGGCACAACCGGCAATCTGAGTGGCAGCTACAGCATAGGGTCGGGACCCAACCGCCTGCTGCTGTTGGCCGTCTCGAGTAAGGCCAACGCCGGAACAACCGGGCAGACTTTCAGCGCCACCTACGGCGGCAAACCGTTGACCCAGGCCTCCATCCAGAATTCGAGCAACTACCAGACCTGGATTGGCTACCTTACAGAGGTAGACATTGCCAATCGATCAGGCAATGGAGTCAGCGTCACGATCTCCGGCGACCATACCGGGGTGGTTACCTCCATCGGCAGCTATCAGAACGTCAACCAAATTAACCCGATTGCCGCCAGCAGTGGCAACTCCGCGCCTACCATCGCACAATATCTCGGTGCGGGATGGTACTCCAACACAAGCACGGTCAACACCGCACCACTGCTAGTCGGCCCAGGCGGCTACAGCATTTACAATTGGTCCTCCGGTGGCACCTGGTATAACGATACCGAGAGCTACACGATGCGGCAGAGTTATAATGCTTCGGGGATTAAAGGCGGGGTTGCAGCAAAACCAATCCCCTCTCCCATAAGCACCAACCCAACCGTCAATTGGGACGGTCAATACGGCAGTGGCACCAGCCATGCTGTTGCCAGTTCGGGGATCACCTTGAACTCCTACGCCGGAACAGTCGCCTTTGCTTTGACCTCATCTACCTACAGCATCAAGGAGAATGCCGGGGAAGCGATCATTACTGCCTCGCGCCTGGGGAGCGCCATCGGCCAGGCAAGTGTCCACTATGCCTCTGCCCCTCCCCCGAGAATGCCGCCAGGCTACATCCCAAGCTTCGCCATAGTCTCCGGCGACCTGACCTGGAATGATGGCGACATGGGGGACAAAAGCTTTACCGTGGCAGTTTTCGACAATACCGTTGCCGACTCTGACCGACCGGCCAATCTGCAACTCACCGCCCCGACTAATGGCGCAATCCTGGGGACTCCCAACACCGCAGTCCTGACTATCGTTAACAACGATGCGGGCCTCGCGTTCTCCGCTTCGACCTACACCGTCAGCGAAAATGGCAGTCAGGTGACCATCACCGTCTCCCGCACCAACAGTTCGACCGAGGCGGTGAGTGTGCACTACGCCACCACTGCCGGCGGCACGGCAACGCCGGTCACGGACTACCTCCCCGTCGATGACATCCTGACCTGGGCCGCAGGCGACATGACCGCCAAGACTTTCACCATCACCATCAACGACAATCTCAATTTCACAGGAGATCGGACGATAAATCTGGCCCTCAGTAACCCAACTGGCGACGCGGTACTCGGCTCCAAAAACACAGCGGTGTTGACCATTGCCGAGGATGAGTCAGCCCTTTCATTGAGTGCCTCGACCTATAGCATCAAAGAGGGTGCCGGACCGGCGACCATCACCATCGTTCGCCAAGGGACCTCCAACGGGGCGCTCAGCATTAATTATGCCCTCACCGCCAATACTGCAACCGCTGGTATCGACTTCAATGCCGCCGCCTCGGGCACCGTCTCCTGGGCAGAGGGCGACCTGACCGCCAAGACCATCACCATCCCCATTATTGACGATACGGAACCTGAGGAGAATGAAACACTAGCCGTGACTCTCAGCAACCTCATCGGCGATGCATTCCTGTTAACGCCAAACTCGGCGGTATTGACCATTGCCGATAACGACCACCCAGGCACTATCGCCCTGACCTCGGCAACGTACTTAGTGGACGAAGAGAGCGCCACGGGTATGGCAACCATTACCGTCCGGCGAACCGGTGGCGCGGACGGGGCCGCAAGTGTGCACTATGCCAGTTCCAGCAGCACCGCCACAGACTGGGAACTGGACTATTATGACAGCTATTGGGATTACCATCTGCACCCGAATGCCGGCACTATTTCCTGGGAGGACGGCGACATGGCAGATAAGACGCTATATGTCTTCATCAATCCCGACAATCGCTGGGAAGGGAACGAGGATATGAACCTTGTGCTAACACCTCTTTCCGGCCTCGCATCGCTCGGCAGCCCAAGCGCAGCGGTGCTGACCATTGTTGACGATGAGGACCGGCCAGGCACCATAGCCCTGTCCGCCTCAGCGTATTCAGTGGACGAAGATGCCGGCTCCGCAACCATCACTGTCTCCCGAAGGGGAGGCTATAATGGAGCAGTAACGGCACATTATGCAACAACCAGCAGTGGCACGGCTAGCGCAGGCTCTGACTACGCAGCCACCTCTGGCACCCTGAGCTGGGCAACCGGTGACACCTCTGACAAGACGTTCACCGTCAGTATTTTGAATAACACTCAACAAGCGGCAAACAAAACCGTAGCCCTGGAACTCACATCTCCCACCGGTGGCGCAACGCTTGATGCGGCGCAGAACACGGCCACACTCACCATTATTGATGACGAAGCAAAACCAGGCTCCATCAAGCTGGCTCCCGACTCCTACAGCGCTCAGGAGAATGTCGGCACCGTGACTATCACCGCTGTCCGCAGTGGCGGATCGAGCGGCGCAGTCAGTGTACACTATGCAATTGACGACAACGGCAGCAGCGCAACAGCGGGCAGCGACTTCCAAACCACCTCAGGCGACCTGTACTGGGGCGACGGTGAGACCGGGAACAAGACTTTCACCATCACGATCCTGCCAGACCAAGAGAGTGAAGGGGATGAAGCAATTGTCTTCAACCTGAGCAACCCAACAGGAGGAGCGAACTTAGCGGGCCAAACGCAGGGGGTGCTCACTATCGTGTCCCCTGCAATCGAGGTCTTGGACGCCTGGCCTTCAACCCCGCAAATTCTAGGCTCAGGCCCCTCCCTGAGTGGTGACTTTGTCATCGGGTCTGCACCAAATCGGTTGTTGCTGGTGGCCATTTCTAGCAACGTGAGCGCCCCGAATGGCCAAACCTTCAGCGTCAGTTATGGCGGCAAAGCCTTAAGCGAGGCCACCACCCAACACACATCGACAGGCACATGGATTGGTTATCTCACCGAAGCCGACATCAACTCCCGCGTTGGAGATACAGTCGAAATTTCGGTCAACGGTGCGTATGAGGTGCTCGGCGCCTCCATCGCAAGCTACAGCAACGTCAACCAAACCAACCCGATTGCAGGCCGCAGCGGCTCCACCAACACCAACTCCACCTGGTTCACCTATACCAATCTGGCGGTCACCCCGTCACCGCTCACTGTTCCTGCTGGCGGCTATGCCATCTACAACTGGACCAACAAATCATCGGCAACCCGAACGAGCGACAACGAAAACTATACGGAACATGCTGAATTTTATGCCAATGAGCTGAGAGGTGGGGTTGCCTCCAAGGCATTTGTTGGCACTGGAAGCACTAAACCTATTTGCACTTGGGCAGACGTTAACCAAAATTTAACCTACGTAACGAGTTCAATCATTACGTTAAACAAATTTTCAGAAACCCTCCCCGCCTCTCTTTCTCTGAGCGCCCCGAGCTATCGCATCAACGAAAACAGTGGCTCTGCAACCATTCACGTCTCTCGCGCCGGCAGCAATCTAGGCGCGGTGGCAGTGAACTTCGCTACCACGGACAGCGGTTCCGCAACTGCAGGCGTCGACTTCACCCCAACCTCGGGCACCCTGTCTTGGGCGGAGGGAGACATGCACGACAAGACCTTCACCATCGGTATCAATGACAATCAAACGTACCATCTCGACAAGACGATTGGCCTGGAACTCTCATCTCCCTCCGGTGAACATGCAACCCTGGCTGCCCCCAGCGCAGCGCTGCTGACCATCACCGATGACGAACCAGAACCGCCTGTAACCATCGCCTTTTCAAACTCAGCCTATAGTGCCAATGAGAATGACGGCACAGCAACCATCTCCGTTTCCCGAAGCGGTGGCATGCGCCAGGCGGTCGATGTGAGTTATGAAACAAACGGTGGCGATGCACAGGTCGGCACCCACTACTTCGCCACCTCCGGCACGCTGCACTGGGACGCTAATGATATGGCCAACAAAACATTTACCGTTTCCATCATTGACAATGCCACTTATTCAACAATCAATCGGCGGGTAGGCCTCCTGCTTAAAAACCCGACTGGCGGGGCAACACTTGGCACGCCAGTTTCGGTTCAGCTAACCATTCTCGAAAACGAGGTGCCAGCTCTCATCTCTTTTACCGCCTCCGAGTACAGTGTTAACGAAAACGAGGTTACGGGGAAAGCGACCTTCACGGTGAGACGAACCGGCAACAGCGTTGGTGCGGTGCAAGTTTACTATCAAACCGATGACGGTGTTGGCACCGCAGTTCAACCAACAGACTATCAATGGACATGGGGATACCTGCATTGGGCGGATGGCGACACAACAGACAAGACCTTTACGGTTGATATCGTTGACAATTCGGCGATTGCTCCCGATAAAACTGTGGCGGTCAGTCTCTATCCTGTCAACATGGGCAATGCCACCTTGGGAACTCCTGCATCCGTAACTCTGACTATTATCAATGACGATCTACCCCCTCCTAACACCGTTGCCCTGAGTGCCTCCGCTTACAGCGTCAACGAAAATGCTGGAACAGCATCCATCAATGTTTCACGAACCGGCGACTTTATCGGTGCCGCGTGCGTAAACTACGAGACAACCGCGACCGGGACAGCATCGGCTGGGAGTGACTATACTGCCGTTTCCGGAAGTCTCTGCTGGGCAGATGGCGACATGACCGACAAAACATTCGCCATCCCCATCATTGACAATTCAACCTATTCGGCGGACAAAACAGTCGGCCTAAGGCTGCCCTCTGCGTCCGGCGGCACGACAATCCTGGGGAGTCCCAACACCGCTCTCCTGACAATTGTGAACGATGACGCGACCCTTAGCTTTCGCTCCCCGACCTACAGCGTCAATGAGAATGGCGGCACTGCGACCATCACCGTCTCGCGAGCAGGAAGTTCTGTCGGCGTGGTAGGTGTGAGTTACGCAACTACGTCAGGGGGCTCAGCAATAGCAGACGTTGACTACAGCACAACCTCCGGCCTTCTGAGTTGGGCGGATGGCGATATGACAGACAAGAGCTTCACTATTCCCATCATAAACAATTCAACCTATGCGCCCAACAAGACGATCAACCTGGCCCTCACCTCTCCAACCGGCACTGCGACAATTCAAGGAGTTACCAACACTTCAGTAGTGACCATTGTTGAAGATGATATTTCGACCGCAATCGTTTTCAACTCCCCAACCTATACCGTGCATGAAAATGACGGGACAGTCACCATCACTGCTTCCAGAATCGGCAGTTCGACAGGCATGGTGGTCGTTTCCTGGTGGATCATGATCGACAGTGGGACGGCGACGTACTTGAGTGACTATGGCGACCCTGGAGGCTCCATACATTTCATGTGGGCTGATGGGGATATGTCTGACAAGACTGCAACTATTCCCATCATCGACGACAGCATAGCTGAGGGAACTGAGACAGTGGATCTAATGCTTGTTTGGGAGAATGGTCCTCCAGGCGCAGACCTAGGAGTGCCAAGTTCAGCGGTACTGACAATTCTCGATAACGATTGAACCTGTTACAGATACTCTGTTCAGCAAAAATAGTTA
>JAQUKQ010000008.1 GCA_028718985.1 Desulfobulbaceae bacterium
AATCCGGCCATGCGGTCAACTGTGTATTGCGCAGCATTATCACAGACCTGTTTTACAATGCCATGGTTTTTGATAAGGAGGCGCGTGAGCTTTCAGAAATCGTCGGGCGCTTGAATCAAACACTCTGTTCCTCAGGTCTTTTCCAGGAGGATGAGTTTTGCACCGGGGTAATGGCGGAACTCGATCACAAGAGCCTGATGCTGACCTACGTCTCGGCTGGGCACCCGCCGATCCTGTTGCTGCGAGGCGATACGGTCATTCCCCTGCCCGGCCCTGATCAGGATGGACGTAACCTGCCGCTAGGCTTTATGGGGGAGGTGGACTTCACAAGTGGCCGCTTTCAACTGCGGTCGGGAGATCGACTGCTGTTCCTCAGTGATGGATTGCAACAGTTGGCAGAGACCCCTGATGCCCCACCACTGTCACTCCAGGAGTTGGTCGAGCACTTGCGGGCCTTGCTGGTCGAGGCACCTGCGCAAAGGATTTCACGCCTGCTTCCTGCCCTCCTCTGTTCAATCCTTGGTTCTATGGAGCAGGTAGCCGCTCTGCTCGAACATAACGCAAGCGGCGACGATTTCAGTTTGATCGCCCTCGAAATCGAAGCAAAACGCTATCAGGGCGAGTGCCAGGTCAAGCCCTGTGATTTTGCCGATATCGACAGCATGCTTAGGCACGTGCTGGAACGGATAGCCCGAGACCTGCAAGCGAGTGAATTTGTCAATGTGGAGCGAGGACTCGCGCTCGTGCTGTCCGAGGCGGTGTTGAATGCCTGGAAACACGGCAATCGGCAAAATCCTACAACGCCTATTCGTCTGCGTTGGCGTTTTGCCAACGACTTTACCCTGGAGGTCATTGACGCAGGGGAGGGCTTTAATAGTCGGGAACTGCCCAATCCGCTTGCCAGTTGTAACAAGCTGGCGGCCAGCGGCCGTGGCATCTTCATCATCCGCAAATTTACCGATGCTGTGGCGTGGTTTGATGGCGGCAGGCGCGTGGTGATGACCTGGAGACACCCTCAGGCGTTGGGTGTTTTGAGTAGTACGCCGGGCAGTTTGCTGCTTGGGCGTGATTTGTGGTTGGATGTGTAAAAAAGAGTGCCAACAGGCGCTTATTCCGAGTCGCTATCCAGAAA
The DNA here is from genome assembly GCA_028718985.1 of Desulfobulbaceae bacterium. Taxonomy (GTDB): domain Bacteria; phylum Desulfobacterota; class Desulfobulbia; order Desulfobulbales; family VMSU01; genus VMSU01. The sequence goes on from JAQUKQ010000008.1 coordinate 1,133, forward strand.
TACTACATAGGAGGAGTGCATGGCAATCAGTATCGTTAATGAGTCTGGTAAAATCACGGTCAACGTCGACGGCCCAATCGATGAAAAAGGTTCAGAAGAGTTGAAGGACACTTTCAGCAAACTGCAGGTCGCGCCGCCACCGTATGTCGTTTTGAACCTAAGTGGCGTGACACATGTCGGCAGTTCTGGGATTGGCAAAATACTGTTGTTTTATAAGAATCTGGCAATCAAAAATAGCCGTCTCGAGGTTGTCGGACTGTCACCGATGCTCTTTGAGTTATTTCATGAGCTGAAATTAGACAGTCTGTTTGCCATCGGGAAACAGTAGATGGCCAAGGGGGTCAGTTGGCCATCTGGCTAGTCACGATAATCTTTTTGTAGGGAGATTCCATGCGTTTTCAACAGCTTACCATTGGGCATAAAATTACTGTCGGCTTTGGGGCCATTCTGCTGCTTGTTGTCGTTTCCGGCCTGCTTAATCTGCTTGGTATCAATAGCATTGTGCAAAAGGCAGGGGAGGTCATTGAGGGGAACAAGCTCGACAGTGTGCTGGCCCAAAAGGTTGTCGATCATCTGAGTTGGACAAATAAGGTGCCTACTGCCTTACTCAATCCCCAGGCCACGAGTGTTGAGGTCGAGACTGACGATCACAAGTGTGCTCTGGGGAAATGGCTTTACGGCGAGGAGCGCCAGGAAGCCGAACGCGCCACCCCATCGCTTGCCCCATTGCTTAAGGGTCTTGAGGTGCCTCATGCCCATCTGCACCAGACTGCCATCGCCATCAATAAGGCGTTGCAGAGTTCTGCCCAGTCTAACTCTGGGGAGGTGGCGGAGGGCGGTCGCGAGAGGGCTGTCGACATCTACTTGCATCAGACCTTGGGGGCGTTAAAGGAGGTGCAAGGCCAATTGGTCAAGATACGCGAGCAGGCCAGGGCCGATATTAGCACCGATACCGCGATGCTGACATCGACCAATGACTTTAAGCGTAACTCGGCAATAGGGACGGTTGTGACGGTCTTGGTTGGTTTGGGCCTTGCCTTTGTTATTGTCAGAGGGTCAACCAAGTTGCTGGCTAAAATCGCCGATGACATTCAAGGAAATGCCATTCAGGTCGCGGCGGCAGCAGCGTCAATCAGCGAGGCAAGCCTCGCCTTGGCCAAGGATGCCGCGGGTCAGGCCGGCGCCATTCAGCAGACGGCTGCAGCTCTTGACGAAAGTTCGCGGATGAGTATGCAGACCTCTGAGCTGACTGCCGGGTCGCAGGTGTTGATGAATCAGAATATCGAGAAGTCGGGCCAGACCTTGAAGGCGTTGGTGGAGTTGACCCGGAGTATGGCTCAGATTGAAGAGGATAGCGGTGCCATCCGTTCGATTATTAACACCATTGGCAGTATCGCATTCCAGACCAACTTGCTCGCCTTGAATGCCGCAGTCGAGGCAGCGCGGGCCGGTGAGGCTGGTGCAGGCTTTGCAGTGGTGGCCGATGAGGTGAAGAATCTGGCGACACGGACTGCCGAGGCGGCGAAAAATACGCAACAACTGCTCGACAACACCATGACCCGAGTTTCTGCCAGTGCCGAATCGTTGAAGCAGGTCAATGAGGATTTTGACCACATCGTTACCTCCGCCACCGGTATTGGCGATAAGACGACCGCTATTACGGATGCGACAAAAGAACAGGCGGCAGGGATTGCCGAAATCAGCAGGGCGACTCAGGAGATCGAGGCCATCACCCAAAATGTCCAGGCGGCCTCCCAAGCCGCAGCCCAGGCCGCCGAGCAACTCACCGATCAATCGGAGGAGATGGGGGTTATGGTGGCAGATCTGGTGGCCATGGTTTACGGCAAGGATCAAGCTAAATTGATCAGCGCCACCCAACGGCAGGTTACCTGCTGGGAGATGAAGAACTGCCCGCCTGAGCGCCGCAATACCTGTCCTGCCTATCCTGAACACGGTGGCCAGTGTTGGATGGTGACTGCAACCCTTTGCGGTGGCAAGGAGCAAGGTTCGTATCACGATAAGATGGCTAACTGCAAGCAGTGTAACGTTTACCTCGATGCCCATGGCCGAACCATCCAGGCACAGCTCCCAGTTCTTGCAAAGTCGTAAGGACGGGTGGCGTCTAACTTGCCAGCGCTGCCAGCAAGACTGCGAGTCCAGTGGTTAGCAGCATCAGTTGGTTGGTGGAAAGGATATGCTGTGGGGTGATTGGTGTTATGGCATCGCCGATGGTTGGTTTGTCGATGACGCAGCCGAAATAGGAGGCTGGCCCTCCCAGTTGGATGCCAAGGGCACCGGCGACAGCCGCCTCGGTTTGGGCTGAATTGGGGCTGGCATGGTTTCGACGATCGCGCCGCCAGGTGAGGAAGGCGTGACGTGGGGAGCGTCCAAGGAAGGCTGCGGCAATGATCACGAGAACGGCGGTCAAGCGAGCTGGGAGGTAGTTGGCCAGATCATCCAAATGGGCAGGCGCCCAGCCGAAGACTCGGTAACGTTCATTTTTGTAGCCGAACATGGAGTCCATGGTGTTAATCGACTTGTAGAGCATGGCGCCTATTGGGCCAAAGAGGGCCGCCCAGAAGAGGGGGGCCGTAATGCCGTCGACAATATTTTCCGCCACCGATTCGACGCAGGCTCGACTGACCTCGGCCTCCGTAAGATTTGCAGTCTCTCGGCCAACGATCATCGCCACCTGCTGGCGCGCCAAGACTAGGTCGCAAGCGGCCAAGGCCTTGTATACTCCTCGACTGTGCCGTGCCAGGTCTCGGGTCGCCAGTGAGGAGTAGAGCAGATAAATTGTCAGCCAATCCCCCGCCAGAGGGTGTGCGCTTTTTGCCAGAGTCAGTAAGGCAAAAACGGTGGCACCCACTCCCCCTAAGACCGAGATAACCGTCATCACCCCGGCCAGCTTCTGATTGCAGAGCGTCGCACGCCAAAAGTTCTCGCCGGCTTGCGCCAGACCTGCCATGGCGCGTACTGGGTGCGGAAGCCAGAGCGGGTCGCCGATCAGGAGATCGAGAGCGTAGGCGATGAGGATTGCATAGCCTAGCGGCATTAAAGCCCCAACAGACGGTAGATTGTTGTCATGTCGAGGCGTTGGCGGACGGTGGCCGCCAGCCTGTCCAAGGCGGGTTCCAGGTCGTAGGCGGCTCGTTCTCCTTGGTAGAGGCCGAGACCGCAACGTTGTCTGAGTGCATCGATGAACCAGTGGCGAAAGGCATCGGCATCAAAGATGCCATGCAGGTAAGTCCCCCAGATCAGGCCACTCCCGAGGCCAACATCGGTCGTGCCATCTCCACAGAGTACCGGTTTCAAAACTTCATGAGGTGCTGAGCGGTCTCGGCGTTTTTCTTCTGTTTGGCCGTGGTGGATCTCATAGCCATGTACTGCAAGACCTGAATCCAGATGGGTGAGGGATTGCCGGATCAGGGTCTTTTCGGGGGCAAGGACAGTGGTAATGGGTAGCAGCCCTAAGCCGTCGATGCTGCCGCAGGCCTCAATGCCATGGGGGTCGGCGATCGATTGGCCAAGCATCTGAAAACCACCGCAGATACCGATGATCTCTGTTGTACCACTGCTCGCCAGCTGCTGGATTTCTGCTGCTAATCCGCTATCGATCAGGTAGCGGAGGTCGTCAATGACGTTCTTTGAACCAGGCAGAATAATGGCGGCAGGTCTGCCAAGTTGATCAGCCCTTTTAACCACTCGCAGGCAGACGTCTGGCTCGGCCAGGAAGGGCTCGAAATCGGTGAAGTTGGCGATATGAGGCAGGTCAATTAAGGCGATATTAACCGCATCGGCCAGAGTCGATTTTGGCTTGAACAGTCCGTTTTTGAAGCCCACCGAGTCCTCCTCCGGCAGGTTGAGGTCGGCGAGGAAGGGGATCACTCCAAGTACCGGTCGGTCGCAAAACGCCTTGACGTACTCAAAGGCCGGAGCGAGGAGGGTCTCACGGCCTCGGAAGCGGTTGACCACAAAGCCTGCCACCAGGGCACGTTCCCATTCCGCCATAACCTCCATGGTGCCGACAAAAGAGGCGAAAACCCCGCCACGGTCGATATCGCCGACCAAGAGCACTGGCGCTTGGGCGTATCTGGCCATCTGCATGTTGACGATATCATGACTCTTCAGGTTGACTTCGGCAGGGGAACCCGCTCCTTCAAGAATGATGGTGTCGTACTCTGCCGCCAGGGAGTCATAGGCGGCTTTGGCGGCGGCAAAGGCGGTCGGTTTATATGCGACATACTCTTCAACCGACATGGTGCCTATGGCGTGACCGTTGAGAATAACCTGGCTGCCAACGTGGCTGACTGGTTTTAAGAGCACTGGGTTCATTCGGGTGTCTGGATCAAGACGACATGCCTGGGCCTGCACCACTTGGGCGCGCCCCATCTCGCCACCGTCTCTGGTGACAAACGAGTTCAGCGACATGTTCTGGGACTTGAATGGCGCGACCCGGAGGCCATCCTGCAGAAGAATGCGGCAGAGGGCGGTGCTCAGGATACTCTTGCCAGCATCGGAGCTCAGACCTTGGAACATCAGCGCAGGTGTTGGTTTTCTGGGGCAGGGACTTGAGCCGGGCTTGATGAGACTGGCCAAGGCACCGAGCAGGGCGGCGTTCTCTTGTTCGGTGCGCACCGCTACCCGGAAAAAATCAGCGCCAAGGCCTTGAAAATTAGCGCAGTTTCGGATGGCGATTCCCTTGTGTAGCAGTGCCTCGCAGACCTCAGTGCCTGTCTTGAATCCTTTGGGGAGGCTTTGCCAATGGCAGAGCAGGTAATTGGCGCAGCCCTTGTAGACTTTGATATTGCCGAGGGCTGTGAGGTTGGTGGCTAAAGAGGTGCGCAGGCGGGTGAGCAGTTCGCGGCTTGCCGCGGCATAATTGGTGTCTGCCAAGACTTGTGTGCCAACGGCGAGAGCTAGGCTGTTGACGCTCCAGGGAGGCAATTGGCTGCGGATTTTTGCGGCAAGCTCTGCTGTGGTCAGGGCCAGACCGAGGCGCAAGCCGGGAATGGCGTAAAACTTGGTCAGCGACTTGAGGATGATGAGGTTTTCGAACTGTTGCAGGAGAGGGACTGTGGTTGGCGGCTCAGGGAGGAAATCGATAAAGGCCTCGTCGACCACAAAAAGTGTTTGCGGGAACTGTCTGGCGATTGCGGCAATGTCCTGTGGGTCAAGGCAGAGGCCGGTTGGGTTGCTGGGTTGCCCCAGAAAGACCATCTCGTTTCCTTTAAGCATTTGTGCCAAAGTATGCCAGTCAAGAGAGAACGAGTTGTCTGGGGCGAGGAGGAGAAATTCCATGTGGCAATCGGCGGCGGTCATTGACTCCTGGTAGCCAGCATAAGACGGAACGGGAATTACTGCTCGTCTGACGGAGAGCGCGCGCGGCAAGGCATGGATAATTTCGGTTGAGCCGTTAGCCGCAACAACCTGCGACTGGTCGACGGCAAAGTGGTCAGCCGCTGCACGACGTAACTCTGTCATCTCAGGGTCTGGATAGTGGAGGAGTGTCTCCAGATTGCGGCTTAGTGTGGCGCGCAGATATTCCGGTGGCCCCATAGGGTTGATGCTGGCCGAGAAGTCGATCAGAGAGTTGAGCGCATGACCCGAGGCGGCAGCGAGGCGTTGACGGTTACCTCCATGGCTAAAGGGCGCAGACGCTTGGCAGGAGGTGCCGGTTGAAGAGATTGACATTGTTGCCGTTACTTGATGGAATTGGCTGAAGGAAGCTGTTTGCGGTGTGGTCAGAAACGTTGGAGGACTCTCTACCAGCCGGCGGACAAGACCAGTGCAACGACGGCTTCGGTAATCTCGCAAGTCGCCCCCAGGGTGTCACCGGTCGCACCACCGAGTTTGTTTCGGCAGAGTGCTGCGAAGGCAAACATCATGAGGAGTGCCGCTGTGCCGGCTGCGAGCCCTGTGCCGCCCGCACCATACCAGCACCCCGAGTAGAGCAAGGCGCCAGTAATGTAGATTATTTTTTTCTGTTGGCTGGCCTTTTCGTAGAAGAGGGCGGCTCGGCCCTCTGAGTCGCGGACGTAAGGGAGGAGCGCCATCATAAATATCATCAAACAGCGACCGGCAATCGGCATCAGAAAGAGTGCCCCTGCAGCTTCGGCCTGAGGGAGGCTGGCTAAAGCCGCCGTTTTCACGAGCAGCACCATGATGAGGGCGATGACGCCCATGCTGCCGGTCTGGCTGTCGCGCATGATGCTGAGCATTTGTTCGCGGGGACGGGCGCTGAACAGGCCATCGGCCGAATCGGCTAGACCGTCGAGGTGAAAGCCCCCAGAGATGGCAAGCATCAGAAAGACCATGACTGCCGCAGCAGGAAGAGCGGGCAGCAGCGGCCAAAGTAACCAGCCAACAGCCGCCAGGCCGAAACCGATCAGGACGCCGACGACCGGGAAAAAAACCAGGCTGCCGGCCAGGTCATCGATCTCATCGCCCAGGTGGCCGGGGACTGGGATAGTCGTCAGGAAGCGGAGAGCGGCGAAGAATTTTGCAATCATTTGTCCGATCCAGCGACCGCTGCCTCCGCGAAGGTGGAAACCTCAGTCAAAATTCGGACTGCCGCTTCGATAATTGGCATGGCAAGCGCGGCGCCAGTGCCCTCGCCAAGGCGCATGTCCAAGTCGAGCAAGGGGGAGAGACCGAGATGCTCCTGCATGATTTTGTGTCCTTGCTCCATGCTGCGGTGGGCAGCGATAATGAATTCTCTGCTTGTCGGGGCTAGGCTGTGGGCGATCAAGGCACCGGCCGTTGAGATGAAACCATCGACGACAACAGGTTTACGGAGGGCCGCAGCCCCAAGGATTACGCCGGCGATGCCGCCGATCTCGAAGCCGCCAACCTTGGCCAGGACATCAAGTCCATCGCTTTGGTCTGGCTGGTTGATGCGCAGGGATTGTTCGATGACCCTGGCTTTGGCGGAGAGCTGTTGGTCGTCAAGACCAGTGCCGCGGCCTGTGACTGCAGTGGGTGACTGCTTGGTGAGGGTCGCGACAATGGCACTGCTGGGGGTTGTGTTGGCAATTCCCATGTCACCGGTGCCAAAGAGGTCATAATGGTCGCTGAACGAATTGACGATACTGATGCCCGCTTCAATAGACTGTACCGCCTGTTCACGTGTCATGGCCGGACCGGTTGCCATGTTGGCTGTACCAAATGCTATCTTTTTGTTGATAACCTTGCCTGCCTGAACCAGAAGTGAGAGGTCGGCTGCAACTCCCATGTCGACGACGATGACATCTGCCCCGGCTAGGCGAGCAAGGGCATTGATTCCCGCCCCGCCATTGACGAAATTGGCTACCATCTGAGGGGTGACCTCTTGTGGAAACTTGCTGACCCCTTCAATGGCAACCCCATGGTCACCCGCCATAGTAATGATGGCCTTTCGCGCTATGGGAGGTCGCATGCAGCAGGTTTGTCCGGCGAGATCCATGGCGAGATCCATCAGGCGACCGAGAGCCCAGTGGGGAATCGCCAACTGATCCAGGCGATTTTTTGCCTGTTGTCGCCACTCTTGATTCTGGCCACGTATCTGTTGAATGGTTGCCTGCAGGAGACTCATGGCTTTTGTCCTTTCAGGGAGATTGGTTGATTGGAAAGGGGTTGTCTCCCCGATTTGTGATGGGCCAAGGTTGCATTCTTCATCGATTTAAATACTGTAAAACGCCTCGATGTCCAACGACATCTAGCCGGGTCAAGGCGGCAGGTTTTACCGCAAAGAGCAAATACTTCTCAAAGGGGATGCCGAGGAGAGAGCAAAGCATGACGCGAATAACCCCGCCATGGCAGATGAGCAGGACAACGTCGTCGGGGAGAGACGTGATTGCTGTCAAGGCCTCCTGGACTCGCTGCCAAAAGGAGAGGGTGCGTTCACCACCCGGGAACTGAAAAGCTAATGGATCCCGCTGCCAATCGGCGATCAAGGCGGGATCCTGGGCGGCGATCTCGGAGAAAGTGAGCCCCTCCCAGCGGCCAAAATCAACCTCGCGCAACGAGTCAAGAAGCTCCGTTTGGCAGGGGTAGTCCGCCAGGGTCAGTTCTGCTGTTTCCCTGGCGCGAAGCATGGGGCTGCAGAGGCAGCGGCTGACCCCGGGGGGAAGGACGTCTGCCAGTCGGTGTGCCTGCAGGCGGCCAGTTGCCGACAGCGGCGGGTCTTGCGAGCCAACATACCGACCAGTGTTGTGCATCTCTGTTTCTCCATGTCGGGCGAGAAGCAACTGCATAGGTCTCCCTGGGCTACAATTTGTTGTAGAGGTAATGATGTTGGATCCGTGGGCGACAAGCCGGGTATAACAGGCCAAAACACAAGAAATTGGTGGTGGCCTAGAGTTTCGGCACGGGATCTGCTTGGGTAAATTCTCAGATTGGTGTTTTGGCTTGAAGTGCGACGTGGCCGACTATTCCGTATGCCTGGCCAGATTGTGCTGGCTCCCTTGCTAAGGGCAAGGTTCTTTGCGCAAGAAACCAATTTGCTCATCTGGAAATATCACATAGATAGCTTATTCAACTGCAAATTTTTAGCAGCTCTTTATTTTTCTGTCAATAACAAAACCGGGTTGGGCTCTTCTTTTCCCTGGATATCTGTGTATCACTTAGATTCCCTTTTGCAAGGGACAAAATGCCAAAATGAAACATTCGATAGTTCGAAAAAAAGTCAGGTGACATTGTTCAGTATTCACGGGGGTTGAGGTGAAAATCAACGAAAATAGCAGTAAAAAAGAGAAAAAATGAGTATTCTTGAGATAATATTTTTCAACAGGGCTGGTTAATTTTTCCGTCGAGAGAGCTAACCATACAAAAATATGTCCGTTTTTTTTGTAACTTCATTTCTCCCTGTTTATCGGCTATTTCCAAGTTTATCATGACTAACTACATTACATTACGTTGTTATTGTTTTGTTGAAAACTCAAACCGGCGCCTCTTGAAAATCCCTGTAGACACGCTTTGACAGGTGCCTTTGATTTCTATTACAAAAGTCTCACACGAGGGAGCTGCCACATTGTTCTCTCGCGAAAAATGCAAGAATTTAAGTAAATGCTAGAATTGTTGACGTTGGCGTTTTGACAGAAAAAAAGGGGGTGAGAGCGGTAAGGTACAGAGAATGTGCTCCGTCTGACTCTTTTTTCAGAAAGGGGATACCCCCCCCTCGTTAATGTCGCGCTGTATAGAAAGAAGTATTTCAGCAAGCATGTTGGCTGAGACCGTGGAGGCAAGTGCCGCCTCCAAGAAAGGTATCGGTCAGTATGCGAACTGATCAAAATGAAAGTACTGCCTTAAATGCCCCCTCTTAAATGATCTTTGTTTGTCTCCTGTCAGTCTGCACGGCATCTGCGTCTTAAATTTGGAAGTGTTTTAACCTCAAAGAAAAGAATAACTGATATGACTTGGCAACAGATTACCAATCAATTGGCAACAGATCTTTCACAAGACCTTCATGAGTTGTGGATCAAACCCCTTAACTGTAAGCGTTTTGACGATGAGGTCGTTGAGTTGTGTGGTCCGGATAGGTTTTTTTGCTCGTGGATCGCGGATCATTATCTCACCGAAATCAAACGGGCCTTGGCCGCTTATGGGAAAACGGAGGCTAAAATCGTCTTTTCTGTTAACCAGGGAAAGATGAAGATGCCTGATGCTCAGCAGTCGTTACTTGTTGCGCCGAAAGAGCAGTTGTGTCTTCCAACAATCAATAAGTCGCCAAGTTTTTGTCGCACCTTGAATCCTCGCTATGTGTTTGATGAGTTTGTGGTGGGATCAAGTAATGAGATGGCCTATGCCGCTTGTCATGCCTTGGCCTGTGGAGACAAGTCTCTTGGGCAATGTCTCTATATCAGTGCCGGCACCGGGTTGGGTAAGAGCCATCTCACCCATGCTGTTGCGCATCACATCTTGGGCGTCAATCCGCGCACCAGGCTCAATTATCTGACGGCGCAGCAGTTGACTAGCGATATGGTGCGCTCGATTCAGAACAAATCAATGGACGCGTTTAAAGAGCGATACCAGGGCTCCGATGTCTTGTTGATGGAGGATATGCAATCGTTGACCGGCAGGGTGAAGACACAGGAGGAGTTGGCTTCATGCCTCGATGTCCTGTTGGAGAGCGGCAAGACGGTTATTTTTACCGGGGCGTACGCACCTCGTGATATTGAAGCGTTGTCCCCCGGGGTGCAGTCCCGATTGTCCTGCGGCTTGGTGACCGAGATATCCCAACCGGATATTACGACGAGAATTAGGATTGTTCATCAAAAGGCGGCACACATCAATCTTGTGCTCACAGAAGAACTGGCCGGTATTGTTGCCGAGAAAATTAAGGGAGATGTCCGCCAGATCAATAGTGTTATCATTGGTTTGAAGGCCAAATCTAATCTGCGGAAGATCGACCCCGACCGGGATATGGTCAACGAGGTGATCGCAAATCTCATTGGTCAGCATCAGAACCTGACTCCTGAGGCCATTCGTGATTTCGTAGCGGCGCAGTTCAAGCTTTCGGGAGAAGATTTGTCTTCCAAATCTCGGAAAAAGACCTTTGCCTTCCCGCGGCAGGTGTCGATGTATTTCTCCAGGAAATATACCGAAAAGGGGTTGAGCGAAATAGGGAAAGCTTTTAACCGGGATCATTCGACCGTGGTACATTCAATCCGGGTGGTCACGGAGGCCATGAATGAACAGTCGAGTGTTCGCGGGCAGGTTGAGCTATTGGATAAAAAATTTAATAGTCGATTCTTGAACTGCTGACGTTGGAGAGGTTTGCTGCATGGCTGTTTCAAGCCTTTGTCCGAGACGACAGAAAAGGGGCGATTAAAAATAGACAGGCTTGACCTTGGCCTCGTCGTCTTGCCGCATGGCACCGGTTTGTATGGCCATCGCCGTCTTCTTTGCCGATTTTATCATGTCGTTCATGCCGATCCCATCCCAACCGAAGCCGCAAATGTGTAGGTCTTTAAACTCTTCCTCCAGGCTTTTTCTCCACGACAAAAGGCCTGGGTGGTCCATCTCCAACTGCGGAATGCCATGCTCAGGGCGCAGAACCTTGATCAACAGGGGAGGCTCTGGGAGGTCAATCAGTTGGTTGATATCGGCCAAGACACGTTCGCTAATCTCCTCGTCAGATAAAACCAAGCGTTCCGGGTGTCGACGCCCTCCTACCAAGGCTTCGATCAGTACCTGTCCCCTGGGGGCGCGATCCGGAAACATGTGAGAGGTGAACATGGCGCCTAAGGTGAACCGGTTCTCCCGTTCTGGTGAGAGATAGCCGAAGCCATAAGGGACCTTGGCAGAACCGCTGAAACCCAGGACGACATTGATGATCTTCGAGACGGGCACACAGGCAAGTGGGGGTGTCTTAATTGCGGACAACAGTTGCAGACACTGGTTTACAGGAACCGCCAAGACCAGACTGGCTGCTGTCAACTCACCCTGATCTGTCTTGACTGTCCAGCCCTCCGGGTCGCGGCCCAGGCCCTGCACCAAGGTGTTGCAGGTGACCGCCTGTTTTTCGTTGAGTACCTTGATCAGGCGCTCCATGCCTTCCGGAAAATTCAACATGGAGGGGAGGCGCTTCAGTTTTTTATCGCCGCTCTTTTTCTTCTTGATTAAGCCCCGTAAAACGGAGCCTGTCTCCATCTCAAGTTTTCGAACCCCCGGCATAACCGCATCAATGCAGAGCTTTTGGTAATCTCCGGCAAAGCTTCCTGTGACTGCCGCATCGACTAAGGGTAAGAGTTCTTTGCCAAAACGATGCTCAACCCACTCGCCAATGGCCATTTTTCCAGGACGTGGACTTTTCCAGAGATCGGCGAGAACCCGCAACTTGCCGAGAGGCGATACCAACGGGGTGCTAAGGACCGTTTTGAGGCTTTGCGGTAGTCTTACTAATTGGCCATGATGGCAGACATAGCGATAAAAATCACCGAGCGGGGCGGTTTGCGCCTCTTGATAAAGGCCCGTGTCGCGCAGGAGCTCCTGACTCTCTTCGGTGTTGTCCAGAAAGCCGTGTGGTCCCCACTCACCTTGAAAACCAGCCTGTTTGAACGTCTGAATCGCACCTCCTACCCGGGCGCTTTTTTCAACGATAAGGACCTTTCGCTCTGGGGCCATCTTCCGTAGAAAATGGGCGGCGCTTAAGCCGGAGAGGCCGCCACCGATGATTATCACGTCATATGTATTTTCCATCACTATTATTTCCTTGTTGATATCGAAACGGCCCCGGCCTCTACGCAACTCCTGGTCAGTTTTCGCGAGTATTTTCCTCATTATGGTCTTGCGGGCATGACCATATCCATATATTATGCCGATCTGATGTTTTGTGCCAGTCAGGCTGGTGCGGCGGTGCTTTATGTAGATCTTTATCGACGAACCTTATTTCCTGAAGAAAGCGAGAGCGATGGCTGCAACAAATTGTCCAACGGGCAATCAAAAGAAGATTCTAATCCTGTCGTATTCGTTCAGCGGTCAGACCAGTGGCTTGTTACGTCAGATTCAAGGCGCGCTGATTGAAGCAGGGCATCAGGTGCATAAGGAGAGGATTACTCCTTGCCGCCCATTAAAGTTCCCGACTGGTTCCATCATATCGTGTTTGAAGATGATGGTCACCACCTTCCTGCGATTTCGTGTGCCAATTCAGGAGCTGTCGCCAATTTGTCAGCAGTCATTTGACCTGGTCCTGCTTGCCGGTCCGACATGGTCATACAATCCGAGTGGCCCCATTCTCGCACTAATTGATCGGGATGGCCCGTCTCTTTTCAAGGGGCAGGTTGTCTTGCCAGTGATTTCATGCCGGGGATATTGGCGGGTGCACCTCTTTGGTCTTACCCGCATGTTACAACGTTGTGGTGCGAGTATCCCAAACAGTATGGTTTTTTCGCATCCGCATAAGGAGCCTTGGCGAACCATTGGTGTTTTCTTGAAAATTTCCGGTAAGTCACCAGAACGATGGCCTCTGCTGCGCCGCTACTATAGCCATTTCGGCCATTCGAGAGAGCAACAGGAAGAGGCTTGCCGGTTTGGTTCGCTGCTTGGCCAGGCGTTAAGGCAAGGACAGCCGTTGAGTACGATTGATTTTGCAACATCTTTGGCGATTTTTTGATCGGGGTGAGCTCTCTCTCTTGAAGGCGTTCGTTAGAAGTCTATTCCTGCCTGAGCCTTAACCCCACTGGTGTAGGGATGCCTGATGCATACCATCTCTGTTACCAGATCGGCGACCTCAATCAAGGCAGAACTTGCTGCGCGGCCAGAGATCACCAAGTGCACATGCCTCGGCCGCTTGTGGATCAGATCGAGAATAGCAGCCTCATCAACGAGTTGGTAGTTGATGAGGTAGGTTAACTCATCCAGCACGACGAGGTCGTAGCTCCCGCTCATGATCTTCTCCGAGGCCAAATTCCAGCCTGCCTCTGCCGCTCGTTTAGTCTCGGCGGGGCTCTCTTCCCAGGTGAAACCGCTGCCGGTCGTGTGAAACTCGACCCCTTCCAGTTGCGCACACGTCTTGGCCTCGCCTGTCGACCAGTTACCCTTGATGAACTGGATGACGCAGGCACTCAACCCTTGGCCAACAGCCCGCATGACTTGCCCCATCGAGGCTGTTGTTTTGCCTTTGCCGTTTCCAGTATAGATGATTGTTAAGCCTTGTCTCGCCACGCTGGTCGATGCCCCTTGCCTTTTTCTGCTATGCTTGGAAAGTCCTTGCCCTGAAGCCGTACCGAGGGGTAGCTAGGAATTCCCATAAAAAAAGGGTTTGACCATCATCGCCAAACCCCTTTTTTCTAACTTGAAAAATCGTTCTTTTTAGTGTTTGCCTTCGGCCATCTGTTTCTTAGCCTCTTCGATGACTTGGGAGACGGGCATGCCATTACTGGCGGTCGCACCTGGATTCTCGTCGACAAGTTTTTGCCAGACATCGATTGCCGCTTGGTGGTCGTGCATATCATTCATTAAGACAATCCCCTTATTAAAGGGAGCCTGCACATGCTTTGGGTCGACGGCGATGGCGCGATCAAAGGAGGCAATGGCTTCTGAGGGTTCTCCATTATTCCGGTACATAATCCCAAGATCTGTGAGGACATTGGCGTTGTTTGGTTGCAGAGTCAGGTAGTGATTGTATGCCGCGATGGATTTACTAAAGTTGTTGGTGTCGAAGTAGGTATTCCCTAACTGTACCCAGGCATCCGCATCATTTGGGTTGCTGGCAACACGTTGTTCGAGGGACAAGATCGTACTTGCCTGTTGTGGTGTCAGGCCTGTTGTCTGTTGCCCTTGGCCTTCTTGCATTGCTGGAGGGCCGCCGCCTGTTGCTTGTTGATTTTGAACCATGCCATTAAGGGGGGATGACTGCTGCATGGAGCTATAAATTACTCCACCGATAAACCCGACTGCCAGAGCCACTACAATGGCGACCACCATCGTTTGGAGTTTTACCGTGCCGTTGTCTTGTGCCATGTCTTTGCTCCAGAGAGAGAAAGTGTCAAAAAAGGATAGGGAGTTTTGTGGTGCCGCAACAGTAGGTTACACCGCATCAAGAATGAAGGTGTCAAAATACCGTAAGTTGTTGTAGGTGATAATGTTTTTTACATCAGCAATATAGCACTCTTTCCTTTCGGAGTAGCGTGCCAAGCCTTCGGCGATAAGCATTGGGTCGAGAGTTTGCTTCCGGATTTGACGTAACTTCCGATAGGCCGACAAGCGGTTGATGTTCAGGATATAGGATCGCACTGAATCAAGAATCGATTCATACGCAATGATCTTTGGCTGGATGGAACCGTCCACGGCGTTTTCGGAGGAACTGTTCAACGTGGAGTACATGCCGAAAAGATTATTGACCTCGGTGGCGAATCGAGAAGAGCCCCAGCCGGATTCAATAGCGCTTTGGGCAATAATTAAACTGGGTGGCAGGACATTGATCTTGGCAAGGAGTTTCCCGACATCTTCAGTCCTATATTTCTGAGTCAGACCGAGAATAAACTTTGTCTTGTCGGCACCAATCTGCTGCTGCCAGCTGAGATCGCTTGCTGAAAACACCAACTGAGGCGAGTGATGTCCGAGTTCGGCAACAATGTTTAGTAACTGCTGCCGTTCTTGTTTGACCTCATCAAGGGCCACCAGTACCGTTGGCAGTAAAAGATCAATAAAGAGTTTTTTCCGTTCTTCACTGTGGAGGCTGGCAAGGGTGTCTGGCAGGCGAACAGATAAGGTGACACCCAATTTGGGCGAATCTTCAGAATCGGTGCTGTAGGAATCTTGCAGGGGAGGCAAGAGCTCTTGATTGAATGCCGATGACGAGAGGGTGCCAGTCGGTTCTTCAGCAAGCGTATGATCTCGTTGACTCTTGAGCCTTGTCAGGAAATTGGATGAACAGATACCTATGTTGTTGACAAGGGAGGCAGAGAGATCCGGGGAGTCGATTCGTGGGGCAAATGTGTCAAAGGCAAAGCCTATGGTGAGAATTACTGCTAAGGCCGAAAGTGAATTTATGTTAGGCAACATTTGGTGCCAATGAAACAGTGTTACTCCACAACATTTTTTTACGTCAGTTAACCAATTATGCATTTATGCTCTCGTTGCAAAAAGACCCAAACAATCTCCACCGTGGTGCGCCAGGAGGGACTCGAACCCCCAACCTACGGCTTAGAAGGCCGTTGCTCTATCCAGCTGAGCTACTGGCGCAGATGAAAAAGTTATGAAATCTTTTTGTGAACCAAAGTATTGACAGCCGTGAAAGTCTGGCGCTGCGGCTGTCACCTCACAATTCAAATCAGAGAGGTGTGCAAATGTCAACATCTCATCTGATCAGCAGCCTTATACTTAAAAGGCATTTTTTTGTCAACCGAAAGCGTACGACAGACCTGTCGCTGGGGATGGCAAAAAAAATCCCCGGCTAATAAGCCAGGGATTTTTTTATCTCAATGCTCATGGAAGAGGTCATGACAGAGCCGCTTTTTAGGGAAGGAAGATGCTGCTTGCCCGTGATTAATCTCACAGGGTTTGCAGCAGCATTGGAGGGCAGTCTGAAATAAGCTCCTTGAGTAAAGGAGATGTCCTCAGAGCAGAAAAGGCTAGGAGAACGTGATAAGCAAGGTTAATTCACGGCATCTGCAAGGTGACTGCCCGCTTTAAATTTGGCAACTTTTTTGGCGGCAATTTTGATCGATTTACCGGTCTGTGGGTTGCGACCAGTCCTTGCGGCGCGCTCAGAAACGGAAAAGGTTCCAAAACCAACCAAAGTGACAGAATCTCCCTTTGCCAAGGAACCTTTGACAGCTTCAACAAACCCATCCAGCGCTTTTTCTGCAGCTACCTGAGACAGGCCTGCTGATGTTGCCATTGACTTAACTAACTCTGCTTTGTTCATCTTTTTCTCCTTTCCAAAATGTAATTCGTTAAAAAAGCCCTCATTGTAAATGGAATCAGGGCTAGCCAGTCACCCACTACACTACTTCGTACCAATAACTAAATTGCTTGTCAACTCTCTGTCTAGCAATTTGTTGAAAATATCTCTTTTGCCATGGCTATAATGCTAAAATGGGTTTGTATGTGCTACATTGTGGCGCTTCCAGGATGATTTGCCAAGAGAATTCTATCCCATGTCTGTCATGCAATGAAACAGATGCCGAAAACGGCTCATGTCTCATCAACCTCTGTCCACACAGGACCTTTGACGGTATCGACCACCGCAATCCCCTGCCGAACCAATTCATCACGAACACCATCTGCCTTGACCCAATCTTTCTGTTGCCGGGCCAGTTCACGATCCATGATTAATTTGTCGATCTCGGGCGTCAGTGGGCACTCCTTCAATCGCAGAACATTGAGAACCTCGTTGATTCTTCCCAAGGACTCGAAGAGGTACTTCTTTTGGTCAGCATCAAGTTGCCCCTGCTCGAGGACGGGGTTCATTTTCTTGATGAAATCGAAGAGTGCGGCGATGGCTCTGGCGATATTAAGATCGTCATCTAGGCTGGCAAAAAAGGCTCCCTCCATCGTCGTTACGTAGGTAACCACCTGGGGGTGTGGGAGTCCTAGAGGGAGGCAGATTAGTTTTCGAGTAAATTCGTCTAAGCGTTTCAGGTTCTTCTTGGCCGCATCAAGGCGCTTGCGAGAGAAATCAATGACTTTTCGGTAGTGCGTGCCGAGCAGGAAAAATCTGACTTCTCTGGCGCTGTATCCTTGCGCTAACAAGTCTCGTAACGTAACGGTGTTCGTCTTGTCCTTGCCCATTCTCTTGCCATCAACTAAGACCATTTCGCTATGAAGCCAAAACCTGGCCAGAGGTTTACCGGTGATCGCCTCAGCAATCGCGTTCTCATTTTCATGATGAGGGAAGATCAGGTTGCAGCCACTTGTATGTATGTCCATGGTCTCACCCAAATAGTGCAAGGTCATTGCGGCGCACTCAACGTGCCAGCCAGGACGGACATTGCCGAATTCGCTTTCGAAGAAGATCCCCTTTTTGAGTTCGGCAAGGGTGGAGCGTTTCAGCAGGGTAAAGTCGACCGGATTGTCTTTGGCGTAATCGTCCAAATCAACTGTCTTGCCAACTTGGATCATGCTGAGATCGATGCGAGATAAGGCGCCATACTTCTGAAATTTTGAAATATCAAAATAGACGGAGCCATGCTTGACGTAGGCATACCCTTTCTTGACCAGTTGCGACGTGAGCTCGATCATGGCATCGACATGCTGGGAGGCCTTTGGGTAGAGTGTGGCTGGTTTGACACCGAGTTGTCGAATATCCTCCAAGAATTCAGCGATATAAAATTCTGTGAACTCAGCCAGGGGCTTGCCACTGGCAGCAGCCCCGTTAATGGTGTTGTCGTCGAGGTCAGTGAAATTCATGTAGTACTCGACGTTATATCCTTTGCAGGTTAGCACCCGTTGCACCAGATCGGCAAAAACAAAGCGGCGACAATGGCCAAGATTTGCGTATTCATAGGCCGTTGGTCCACAGGCGTAGAAGGTGACTCTGTCGGGATGGATTGGGGCGAAGAGCTCTTTTTTGCGGGAGAAAGTGTTGTGAAATTTTAAGCTGCTACTTGGCTCAGGTTCTGGAGCCTCCGGAGAAAAGAGGCTGGTGCTGAGATACTTCTCTCCCCCATCCGGAAAGATGACAACGATTACGCCCTCGCCAATCTGTTTGGCGCGGGTCAGAGCGGCACACATAGCAGCTCCTGAACTCATGCCGACAAAGAGGCCTTCTTTGCGCGCTAACAGACGGGCAGTGGCAAAGGCCTCTTCATCGGGGATATTGATAATCTGGAAGGGCTTAGTTTTGTCAAAGATGCCAGGGCAATAGGACTCTTTCATATTTTTTAGCCCTTGGATCTTATGACTATAAAATGGTTCCATCGCCGTTACCCGTACTTCGGGGTGATGGTCGGCGAAATATTGGCACAGCCCCATGACGGTGCCGGTGGTTCCCATGGTCGCGACGACATCGGTCACGCTCCCTTCGGTTTGCTCCCAGATTTCAGGGCCTGTGTGTTGATAGTGGGCTTGCCAATTGGCTTCATTGTTGAATTGATCGGTCAAAAAATAGCGATCAGGATGCTGCCTGGCCAA
Source organism: Desulfobulbaceae bacterium (assembly GCA_028718985.1). Taxonomy (GTDB): domain Bacteria; phylum Desulfobacterota; class Desulfobulbia; order Desulfobulbales; family VMSU01; genus VMSU01. The sequence goes on from JAQUKQ010000008.1 coordinate 19,691, forward strand.
GGCGTAGGCTTGTTCGATGGCGCCGTCGGTACTCTTCTTGGCTGGAGTTAGTAAGATTTCAGCGCCAAAACCGATCATAATCTTACGTCGCTCGATGCTTGCTGATTCAGGCATGATGAGCTGGCATTTATACCCTTTGACGGCACAAACCATGGCAAGGCCAATACCGGTATTGCCACTAGTTGCCTCAAGCACGATCTTGTCAGGCGTCAACTCGCCGGAGGCCTCTGCCGCCTCAATCATTGAGAGGGCAATACGTTCCTTGACAGATCCCGCGGGATTGAACGATTCAATCTTGGCATAGATGGTTACACCGGGGAAGGGGTTCAAGCGGTTGATGGGAATAATTGGGGTGTTACCGATATAGTCCAGAATAGTTTTCTTTTTCATGGCAGTTCATTTAGCTAACTATACTCATAGGGTGAATAAGATGTGCACGGGGCAGATCGAGATGTATGTTTGACGTAAAGCAAAAAAAAAGGCAAGCGCTCAGTTGTTGAGCACCTGCCTTTTTTTTATTGGAACAGTCAGAAAGGGTTATTTCTTGTTTTCTACGGTAATGGCAATTTTATAGAGAATGGTAAGAATCAAGGCGCCTGTTGCCCATACTGCCATGCTGATACCGATCTCGATGACTGTTGGGATATATTCGGTCACTCGATCCAATGGATTTGGCACAAATCCGCCGAGGACCATGCCAACTCCTTTGTCGATCCAGAGCGAAAGAAAGAGCATGCCGCAGGCCAGAGCAAAAGTACCCTCCTTCTTCTTGATTTGAGGGAAAAGGAGCATGGTCGTAGCGATCAGTCCAATGGTGAGAGAGAACCTCATCGGCAACACCAAATTGTCATGCCCTTCAAGGCCCCAGAACAGGTAGTCGAGGGTGTGCATGTGGCCTGGGATTCGGCTGTAATAGGCGACAAAGAACTCAAGACCAAGAAAGAAGAAATTGGCCAAGGCGGCATAGGTGATGATGGTTCCCAGTTTTTGGAACGCTTTTTCTCCGGCATCAAAGTCTGCAACGCGTTTGAGTATCATCGATATCAAAACCAATAAGGCAGGCCCAGCGGCAAAGGCGGAGGCCAAAAAGCGTGGGGCGAGGATGGCGGTCAACCAGAAATGACGCCCAGGCAGACCACAGTACAAGAAGGCAGTTACTGTGTGAATACTGAAGGCCCATGGAATCGATAAGTAGATAAGCGGCTTGACCCATTGCGGATAATGAACCCCTTTATTATGGGCGTTCAGGATGACCCAACCGCAGATCGCATTTAAGAAGAGATAGCCGTTCAAAACGATCATGTCCCAGAACAGCATAGAGTTTGGCGTGGGGTGCAGGAGAACATTCATGATACGCATCGGCTGGCCAAGGTCAGCCGTGATGAACATGATGCACATGGCAACCGCAGCGATGGCCATGAATTCTCCCAGGATGGTAATCTTACCGAACTCTTTGAAATCATGGATATAGTACGGTAAAACCAGCATGACTCCTCCAGCCGCAACACCAACCATGAAGGTAAATTGGGCAATGTAAATTCCCCAAGATACATCGCGGCTCATACCGGTGGCACCGAGACCGTAATTGAATTGATAAAGGTAAAAGAGACCGCCTATACTGATAACACCCAGTAAAAAGAAGATCCAAGCCCAATATTTATTATTTCCTACTAGCGCCTTCTCTAACATAGTTTCACCTTAAATGATGTAGAACACGGAAGGTTTCGTCCCGGCAGCCGGATTCCGCTGAATGGTAAAATTGGCACTCAAGACCTGAGCGATTTCTGATTTAGGGTCATTGATGTTGCCAAAGACCATGGCCTTTGTGTTGCCTGTCGCTTCGACGCAAGCAGGGAGTTTGCCGACAGCCAGCCGTTCTGGGCAGAAGTTGCATTTTTCGACAACACCACGCATTCTGGTAGGGTAGTTCGGGTTAATCCCATTCTTGTAAAACTTATAATTGCCGTTCGCGTACTTCTCGCGTGGGTTACGCCAATTGAAGCTTCGTGCGCCATAAGGGCATGCGGCCATGCAGAATCGACAGCCAATGCAGCGGTGAAAATCCATTACCACAACACCATGATCGTTCTTGAAGGTTGCCTTGGTGGGGCAAGCACGCACACAGGGCGGGTTTGCGCAATGATTACATGTCAAAAGGACAGGCAGGTCATTGAGGCCAGTCATACTCTTGTTTTGACTATAGCCGGTAAAGCCATGCTCGTAATCGTCCACCCAAATCCATTTGATCTCATCTTTGGGATTGCCGAAGTCGGGGACATTGTGCTCACTATGACAAGCAGTCACACATTTTTCAGCAAGGCCCTGATGTTCGGCAAACTTCTTGATGTCAATGACCATCCCATATTGGAAAAGGTTAGACTCTTCCTCGTGACCACCGTGACCGGTAGCATGACTTCCTTCAGCGGCGGGCGGGGCACCATGCTCAGTGCTCGAGGCAAAGGCCGCTCCGTTTAAGAGGGAATTAAAGGCCGTTGGCGCGGTTATGCCTGCTACTGCAGAGAGACCAGCAATCTTTAAAAATTTTCTTCGTTTAACATCCATTACTTTGTCTCCTTAGGCTGGAAGTGGCAATCCCAACAGAAAGGGTCAACCGCCGCATAGGTATGGCACTCATCGCAGAATTTTTTACGATCTGGGTGGCATGCCATGCAACCAAGCTGCAGGCTTTTCACATACTGTTTGCCACCTAATTCGATTACTTTTCGATTTTCATCGCGCACAACCTCATTTCGCCATATATCCAGAACCTGCATATGCGAACTGCGCATGTAGTCGACAGTTCCAACGCACTGTTTGACATCCTTGGGTAGCTCGGTTTTTGGGACATGCTGTGCCCTCACCAAATTGTACCACACCGGAAATGTCATAATAATGACAAAGATTGCAAGTCCTGTTAACACTTTTCCTCGATCATACATCGGCATCACCCTTCCATTCCTTCAAGGGGCTCAAAACGAAGGCCCGATTCCCTTTCTTTCTCCCCATCCATCACCAAGGCGTTACCAACCAGTTCGGAAACACCGCATACCTGTGTGCCAGGGACCCAAAAGTCTACTAAGGCTGTAAGCGTAGCCCGGTCGATGGCGCAGACGCATGACAGTGTGTCGACATCGTGGGTATCTTTGACGTACTGCACGGCGTTGGCCCTAGGTAGACCGGCCCGCATGCGCAGATCCATGATTTCGCCGGTGTTGAGGCCTGTACCGGAACCGCAGCAGAAGGTTGATTCGCGAATCGTATTCTCCGGCATTTCGAAGAAGTTGTTGGCGACATTTTTGAGGATATAGCGCGGCTCTTCAATCAAACCCATGGCCCTAGCTGGGTTGCAGGAGTCATGATAGGTGACGCGGCGGTGGTTGTTGCGTGTTGGGTCTAGTTTCAGTTTGCCATGGCGGATCAAGTCAGCGGTGAACTCGCTGATGTGCACCATCTTGGTTGAAGCGGCATTGTCAAAGACTGTACCAGTGATTGGTGATTTAGGGATCTGCAGGAAGTCCGCCGGTCCATTCATAGTGTCCATGTATTGATGGAGCACTCGCCACATGTGGCCGCACTCGCCACCCAGTATCCATTTCACACCCAGGCGTTTGGCCTCGGCGTACATCTTGGCGTTCAGGCGTTTCATGGTTTCGTTGTTGGTGAAAAGACCGAAATTCCCGCCCTCTGAGGCATAGGTGCTGAAGGTATAGTCCAGACCAATGTGTTCGAAAAGGAGCAGGTAGCCCATGAAGGTATAAATACCGGGCTCAGCAAAAACATCAGCTGATGGCGTGATAAAGAGAACCTCAGCACCCTTTCTGTTCCAGCTCGGGGTGATGCGGATGCCGGTGATCGATTCAATGTCATCACAGAGGTATTCTGCATTTTCCTTCAAGGTGTGAGGCTGCAGACCCATGTGGTTACCGGTGCGGTTGGAGTTGGCGGCAGGCTCAAGAATCCAGTTGGTGTTGACACCAACCAAATGCAGGAGTTCGCGGGCCATCATCGTTACCTCAGCAGTATCAATACCGTAGGGGCAGAAGACCGAGCAGCGACGACACTCTGTGCACTGATAGAAGTACATAAACCACTCTTTCAGTACACCGAAGGTCATCTCGCGGGCACCGGCAAGTTTGCCCAAAATCTTACCAGCCTTAGTGAACTCGTTACGGTAGATTGACCGCATGAGCTCAGCACGCAGAACCGGCATGTTCTTTGGATCTCCAGTCCCCAAAAAGAAATGGCACTTGTCAGCGCAAGCACCGCAACGAACGCAACAATCCATGAAGATCTTGAGCGAACGGAACTTGTCGAGACGTTCTTTCAGGCCATTGATAATGATCTCTTTCCAATTCTCTGGAAGCTGCCAGTCATCACTCTCGGGATCCCACGTTCTTGCTGGGCCAAATTTACCTGGCAGGGATTTGGAATGGTATTCAACCATCTCTTTCTTTGCCGGATAACAGAAATTCCCGGGTTTGATTATCGCTGGCACATCCCACCAGTCTGTGGTTGGAACCGCTCCCGTCATCAGGGAAGGATCCCGGGCGACACTAACACCGAGTTCATCTACTTTCATATTTGCCATTGTCAATATCCTTACGTGCTGGTGATTCCTTAACGCTTCTGCCTTTGTCGCTAATCAGCAGTACCAAGTTTGCGTTACAGCCAAACAGTCCAGGTTGGTTTATTCCGTCGTTGCTTCTGCAGCGGCGACAGGCAACTCCTTGTCTACAGGGATGTCCGCATCAACCATGAACTCTCTAAACTCGTCTTCATATGCGGCATATGAGTGGGGCTTCAAATTTGGATCGTTCCATGGGTTAATGTGACGAACCATCCGGCTGTTGTTAGCCAAGTTTCTGGTAGGGCTCATAAACACCCCGCCCATGTGCATCAGTTTGCTGAAGGGGAAGTAGACCAGCAAGGTGCAGACGAGGAAGATATGGACATAGAAGACCATTCCCAAGTCACCAACGATGCTGGGGTGCAGAGTTGTGAGACCGACGGCTAACTGTTTAACCGCTACGATATCTACTCGTGTTACGTAACGCATCAGCATGCCGGTCGCGGCGATGCTGAAGATAAGAAACAGAGGGAAGTAGTCAGCAGGGAGAGAGATGTAGCGCACATTGGTGAGAATTATGCGGCGCAGAAAGAGCAAGGTTATGGCACCAAGGATGACCAGGTCAGATTGATACAAATGCGGTAGACCGATCTGCAGAAAACCATCGGCATACTCTAAGATGTTGACGAAAAATGGAATTGGGTCGGCAAAGAGGCGCAGGTGGCGAACGATAATTACCAGGAAGGCATAATGGAAGAGCAGACCGAAGAGCCAGAGATATTTGCTTGACCCATAGCGCAACTTTGGTCCATCGTAGACGTCGGCTTGGGTGTTACGAAAGAGGGAGCGGAACAGGAAGATTTCCAGAGCCATTCGTGCGAGAACGCCGGTTGTGGTTGAAGGGCAATCTAAACAGTCCTGCTTGATCCAGGGAAGGGAGTTGGCCTGCCCACAGGTGGTTGGGATGCGAAAGGGAACCGGTGACTTGGCCCAACCTACGACCTTGTTGATAAAACCGCCGAGAAAGATAAGCAAGGCCAAGTAGGGGAAGACAATGCCAAACAATGCCTCCAAACCTGCTTGCGAACCAATAGCGGCAATAATGATGAGACCAAGGACGGCGACGAAGGGATATAGGATTTTCATTTACTACGACCTCGCTTCAGGTTGAGTTGATAAGCTAGCAATCTCGAATAACTTTCAGCTCAATTTTCTCTTCTTGATTGTTGACCGCCATGGAGGAAGGGCAACGCCCTTCTGCCAAGACATGATTCTTTCTTCTGTATTCATTAACCTTAACCTGTGCGAGAAGTTCACGATCTTCCATGTACAGGTCGAAAAGCTTTAAAGAGAGGGCGTCAATCTTGGCCTCGAAGGCAAACCATTCTGAGCCTGCTTCCAACAAGATCGCTTCCCCTAATTGTGCCATCATGATCGTCTTGAGTTGGTATATAAACCCGACGGCGGCGGATGGTAAAAAATTCTGAACCGAGCGCAGTTTGATGAACTGCATTAACTCGGGTGGCATCTCCTGGGTGGTTCGATCTCCAGTCAGTTGATCGAAGACTGCCGTCAGCCCGGATTTAGCGGCAAAGCCTAACGGATTGGCGAAGCGATCCTTCTGCTTCATGAAGAAGCTAGCGCCATCGGCTGAGTAGCTAGCCATAACGCTTTCAATCCACAATTGGACAATCTTTGGTTTTTTTTCTGCGAGAGTATCTTTGAAATTCATATCGGTAGTTATACCTTAATTTCTTAATCAAATCAAACAATAAGAAGTTCAAAGTGAGCCCTCATTCATTGAATGCTGAACACGGTTATCACGTTTTTTTCTTTTTTTCAACAGAAAAATGCGCCATTTGTTCTTCAGTTGAAAAATGCCACAGAGTAGATGAAATGTCGTTGACTGAAAAGTGGGGAGAGTGTTTTGCTCTTTGACGATATGCGGGGGGTGGGGGGCAACCTCTGTCTAGCCTGCTTGCCTGGAGGCAGGCGGTTTATTCCTTCTCCATCATCCAGAAAAAACGAAGCCGGTATTTTCTGATAAAAAAGACAGAGAGGCTGACCAACATGGCAGTGGCCGAGATTAACGACATAAGCCAATAGAAGCGGTCAACGCCATACTCATCGGTGACGTAACCGCCGATTGATGTGGCAATAGAACCGATGCCAAAAAGCAAAAAGAAGTTGACCCCAAAGCCCATGCCGTGAGAGGCCTTTTTGGTATATTTGGCGATCAAATAATTTTGACAGGGTTGCCATGCGTAGTAGACAAGGCTGAACAGGCAGCTCACCACAAGCAGCTTGTTGTCTGAGTATCTGCTGATCAGATAGAAAATTGGTGTTACGGTTGCAAAAACGAAGGCTGTGAAGAACTCAGGCCACTTGATCTTGTCATTGATATACCCTCCAAACCACGCACCAATGAGGCCAAAGGAGAGAACGAAAGTGGTCCAATAGCCAGCCATGACGACCGGTTGATCATGATTGGCTATAAAGAGCACCTCTTGGCGCAGCAGGGCTGGGAAAAAGGTTAATGACCCTCGGAAGATGAAGCCAGAGAGGGTGCTGCCGACAAAGAGCACGAGGAGGGCAATGGGGATAACGTGAGCGGCATCCGACTTTGTCTGCCAGGCGATGGCATCGGTCGTGCCCACAGGAGCAATCTCTCTCTTGGAACGCGAGCGCAGGCCCTGGATGAGTTCCGTAAAGTGAAAGTCAAGCTCGCCTGGGATTTTCGTGCGGTTGAGGATGAGACTGAAGATAATGCCGATCCCTCCGGACAAAAGATAGGCTGACCGCCAACTATGAAACAGCCAAATACAACCGGCACCCACCATGGGACTGAAAAATAGTCCGAGATTTCCCCATACGCCATGAATACCCATGGCCTTGCCTCTCCTCTCCTGCACACGTCGGGCAATGAACGATAAGCCGGCAGGATGGTGAATGCTGGAGAAGAGACCGAGAAGGGCGTAGGCGATGGCGAAGGTATAGACGTCGAAGGAGAGGCCAACCAGGATGGAAGAGATCGACATGCCGAAAACCCCTATCGTCAGAACCCTTTTCGAGCCATAGCGATCTGCCAGGTATCCAGCCGGGAAGCCGCCGAGCCCGTAGAGGAAATAGCCGATATTGGCAATAATGCCAAGGGCCATGAAAGACATGGAGTTTTCGCCGGCAATAACGACCATGACCGCGGCAAAGAGGGTCATGAAGCCATGGGTCATGAAATGAGAGCCACTGGTAAGCCAGATGACCCGCTGTTCGGAACTGATGCCTTGCGAGTTTTTCATAAAAAAGGGGGGCAGTGTAGGGGGATGTTGGAGCGAGCTTCTTTGAGCGTTTTTTGAATGGAGATGGAGCTTACTGCCACGCGACTTTTTGCTTCAAGATTGGATCGATCAGGACAGCACCCATCTCAGGGTCGTCTTGTTTGTCAAAAATCGATTCCTGAATTTTCTCGGGATTGATGGTGCCGAACCAGTTGCGGCGAGCGTCAACGTCGAAATCCTGGGCTTCTGCTACTGCGACGTTATAATCGGTATTGTCATAGATGTTGTTGTTATTGATCTTGACGTTTTTTGCCTGGAAGAGATAGATCCCTTTTTTGTTACCGCTGATCTCATTTTCACTGATCATGGCATCGGCATCGTCTTTAGGAAAGATGCCGTAAAATTTATTGTCTTGAATTAAATTGTGGGAGATGACGGCCTTGGAGTTGCGAAAGCCAATGCCGCCCTTATTGTTGGTGAATCGGTTATAGGTAACTTCCATGTTGCATATTTTACCGAACCACGGAGCAGAAGGGGTCTCCTCCTCTTTCTTGAAACTCAGGCCAACCCCGTTTTTGGCGAATTCGTTGTGGTTGATTGTTGCGCCGGCACCATGACCATGCACCCCATTGTAGGCAAAGAGGATCTTGCAGTACTCAATGATGTTGCCATCACTGCCCAGCAGGTTAATCGCGCCCCAATCGGCGGGGCGGGCGTCAATTTCCGAAGAGGTGAAGACAATAGTCTTCTCCGGGGTGCCACGGGCGATCAGCTTGCCCTTAATGATGAGTTCGGCCTGCGGGTAATATGGGCTCTCGACTCCGTACATGTTTTGATCGGATTTCTCGTCGATTCGTTTGAACTTGACGGTAGTGCCAGGTTTGATGGTGAGTGTCATTCCGGGCGGCACCTCGATATCACCGTTGATCTGCACGGTACCCTGCCATGTGGTGTCTTTGGTCAGGGTTTGCCTATCGAATGACAGCACTTGTGGTTCTTTGCCGCAGCCAATGAGTGTCGTGATCCCGAAAAAACTCAGTGTGAGGGGAAGCAATACCGCTCTTTTCACTCGATTCTCCTTCAATAAAAATCTCACTTAATCCAGACCAAGTTGGTATTCCGGGGCGATGCCATAGCCCCGTTTTCGATTCAATAAGCCCACCGCCAGCAGCAAAGTGATGCCAAAGAGGACGGCCACCTGGCCTGCCAGCGGGGTGCCGGCTGGAGTGCCGGCCATGCCCCAGTTCTGGACGAGGGCGGCGCCGACGAGCATTCCCATGACGGTGATGCCAGCGTCGGTATCTCCCTGCCCGGCGGCGACCAGCTGCCGCAAGGGGCACCCTCGAATAAGGATGGAGCCAAACCCGACGAGGAACATGCCCAGGAAGGACCAGCCATAGCTGTCATTAGAACTTGGTTGGCCGTTTAAACCAAAGGAAAATTGACCGGTAAGGAGGCTGGCGATCAAGGCAAAGCTGAAAAAAGAGCCAAGGCTGATTAAAAGTCCGGTGGAGCGTGGGCAATTCATGACCTCACGCGGCCCCCACAGAAAAAAGCGGGCAATGCCGCCGGTAACACAAAACTGAGTGTGCTGGGCCCAACCGCCGATAAGGAGGCCAACCCCAAGCGACAGCAGGAATGGGGCGTGCATGGCACCGCCACCTTTAGCGCTTACACCGATGAAGGAGGGTGTTAGCACGGCAAACACGAGAAGCAGTAGCATGAATACCGGCAACAGATAGCCACTGGCTTGAGGGGTTTCGCTTTGTTTGCCGAGCTGGAAACCGTTTTCGACAAACTCCAAGCCAAGGTATATGCCAGCCAGCAGTCCGGCAACCCCAACGAGGGCGCCGATGTCGCCCGCCGCCAGCCGCAAAACCATCTTGACGGGGCAACCGATAAAGACCGAGCAGCCAATAATCAGGAATACGCCGACCATGAAGCGCAAGAGGGGGGAGCTACCGCCAGTGGTCAAAAACTCCTTGCGGTAAACAGACCAGGCAAAGGCACCGAGGACAATGCCGATGATCTCGGGTCGCAAGTACTGCATCCTCATATTATCGTGCAGGCCGATAGCACCGGCCAAGTTTTCCATGAAGCAGGAGACGCAGAGGCCGGTGTTGGCCGGATTACCGTAATAGGAGAGGAGCACGGCACCGACACCAATGACCGCACCCATCATCACAAACACACTTTTTCGCATAGGATTGCCTCCTGTCAGTTCAGCCGCAACTGCCGGCAATTTTTCGCAACATGTAATAGTACTCTTTGCGGGCAACCAGCAGGGCGGCGTCAGCGTTATTGGCCGTGAGACCGGTCTCGATCACCAGGCGGGCTTCCTCTACCGTTTTCTTTATTTTTTTCCCCTGGAAGAGGGGGGATTTCTTGTCCAGAAAATCGGGGTTGAGGTCTACCGCTTTACGATACTCCCGCATTGCCCCGACAGGATCTTGTCGATAGAGAGAGAGATCACCACGCAAGAGATAGGGCATTGCCTCAAAGGGATAGGCTTTGATGAGCTCAGTCAGCAGTTGCTCGGCCTTTTCCAGTGTGTTACTGGCAAGCAGGGACTTGGCCAGGTCGATTTTCTTGTCAAGTGCCGGATCAATCAGCTGCACCGCAAGCCGCTTGGTTTCCCTCTGCTCTTCTTGTTTCTCTGGTTGCGTGATCAGCAGAAATAGGCACCATAAGACCAAACCGGTGATGGCCAATGCCGAAAATTTATCAAGTTTGTCCACGCAGGTCCCGTCTGTGCACCAGGGTCGAAGTAATAAGGGCCAGGACGCCTTTCGAAAAGATTGAAGTCGTTTGGGCCAAGAATCGCCATCTCTTCATTCCAGTTTGCACGCAAACGATTCCCGTGATCGCCTGAAAATGGCTACTCACGGACTCAGTCTGAATGCCTGTTTGACTATTGATGCACGTATGGTTGAAAAGTAGGAATGATTACCCCTCACACTATAAGCAGAATGCAGTAATAATCAAATGTGTGTCTGAAAATGATTGCCCCTGGTAGTAGGAAGAGTATTGTTCCGACCAGGACCTAACATTAATACAATAAAGCATGGTGCCTGGTCAAAGGTAAAACTTGTTTCCTGCAAAAATGATCCACTTGCGAAACGCCTATCGACCTGGTACCCAGAGAAGGCATGGCCTGGCCCAGCTGTATGTGGCAACTATTACGAGAGTATTGACGAGGAGGGGTGAAGATGGAGATGCAATTTAGCAAGGATGAGTATCGGTTGTTGTTGGATATGATCTATATCTCAGAATGGGTCATGAATTCTCACAAGGTGGAAGAAGACGTGAGGGTGAGGCCATATAAGCAGGTTGCGCAAAAAATTTTGGCATACGCCCAAGGGGTTGGTCTTGACAATGTCGTTGAACACGACAAGGCACGTGGGGAGTATCTGCCAACGGAGGAATTTGAAGAGGCGTTGGCCTCCACATCGATTATTGAGGATTTTGAAGATGACCTGTTTTGGGATGCGTTATGTCATCGTTTGGCGCAAAGGGATCTTATCCGCGAGAAGGGGCTCAAGAAAGTTCAAAAGATGGATCCGGTGGCACGAATGCTGGAAGAGGACAGAATCGCTGAGAAATACGACAGTGAGTTCGTGGCCAATGGCATCGAACATTTTATTCTCTTAAAAAAATAGTTGCTTGCAGGGCCTCTGTGCAATTTGACCGGCAAGCCGGTACTGGTGGTTGCTGGATATCTCCTCCTGCTTATTTCTTCAGGCGCTGTTCAATCGATGCCAAAAACTTCTTGCCACACTCCGGGCAGTACCCATGAGACATGCTCTTTCCTGCCTTCTTGGTGAGGTATTGGTCAACCGGTACCCATGGGCCTTGTCCAGGTTCGCTGTTGCTGTCGTCTCTGATTTTCTTACAGTCGAGGCAGATGGGCAGGATGTCTTCGTAGAACTGAACCATTTGTTTCAGTGATTGCTTTTCAAGGCATTTGTTCATCCGAAACAGGAGTTCGTTTAAGTCACAGGGCTTGAGCAGGTAGTCGTCTGCACCCAGGCGGAGGGCGTCGATGGCCGAAGTCAGGTCGCCATAACCGGTCAGGATGATGACCGCAGTGTCCGGATTATTGGCTTTGACCGCCTCCAGCACCTGAATACCACTCATGCCCTCCATCATCAGATCGGTAACGACAAGGTCAATATGGGTCGTTGCTAAAAAGGCCAGTGCGCTTTTGCCGCTGTCGGCTGCCAGGACAGTGAACCCCTCGTCTTTGAGCTTGCCTGCCAGGGTTTTGCGGATGATGGTCTCGTCGTCAACCAGTAAGATCGTATTGTTACTCATGAGTTTTTCCCTCGATAGGCATGATGATGGTAAAGGTTGTTCCTTTGCCAGTCTCGCTCTGCACTTTGATTTCTCCGCCGTGGCGCTTGATGATACCATAGGAAACCGATAAACCCAATCCTGTTCCTTTGACCGCAGTTTTGGTGGTAAAAAAAGGCTCAAAGATGTGATTGAGGTCGTTGGTGGCAATACCAGTGCCTGAATCCGTGATGCTGATGACGGCCTGGTTATTGATTTTCCTAGTGCTTATGATGATCGGGCCGCCGTTAGGCATTGACTCCATGGCGTTATTTAAGAGGTTGAGCAGGACCTGTTTGATCTGGTCGGCGATGGCCATGATGTCACCCAGTTCTGTGGTGTATTGCTTCCTCACCTCAATGTGCTTGGTCTCCATTTGTTTCTTGGAGAGCAGGAGGATATGGTCGATGGCCTTGTGCAGGTTGACCGGGGTCATGATACCCGAGGTTGGCCGATTGAAATTCTGTAAATCCTTGATCAGGTCGCGGATACGGTCGCATTCCTCGACAGCCATTTCGGTGAATTCAAGGTTGTCGACCGATAAAGAGCCCTTTTCCTTGAGGCGCTCCAGGACGTTTCTGATGCCGAACAGTGGGTTGTTAATCTCATGGGCAATAGAGGCCGAGAGCTTGCCGACGGCCGACAGCTTTTCTGATTGCAGGAGTTGGGCATGCAACTGCTTCTCTTCGGTGATGTCGATACCGATACTGATGATGTATTCGACGCTACCGTCGTCCGCCAGGAAGGTGGTGTTCGACCAGTCGATGATGCGCCGGTCCTGATTACGAGTGATCAGGGTCCTTTCCAATTTTGCGGGGAAGGGACTCTTGTCAATGGCGGCAAAGAGTTGTGACATCTGATCGTGTTCTTCTTGGGGGAGCATGATCTCCCAAAAGACTCGGCCGCTGACCTCATTGAAATGGTAGCCAGAGAGAAGTTCACAGGTGTGGTTGAAGCGGATGATCTCCCCCCGAACATTCAAGACCATGATCAAGGCCCCAGCTGTATCGAGGACGGCAGCGGTAAAGGAGCTCTCTTTTTGCAGGGCCATTTCGACTCGTTTTCGCTCTTCAATCTCCCGCTGCATGCCAATATTAGAAAGGGCGAGCTTCGTCGTGTTTCGCCTGAGGCGCTCTGAGCCAAACAACAGGGCAAGACAGCCCAGGATCCAGAGGAAGACAATGGCAACGGTGTGGACGAAGATTTGTTCTTGGGCACGTTTGGTGAAAGGGGCCATGGGCAGGCTGACGCCGAGACCGCCTCGGATATCGCCAAGTTTATAGCCTTGATGGCCATGGCATTTCAGGCATTCTTTTTTCACAAGAAGTGGCTGCATCAGGCGCAGGACGGGGGGGCTGTTGTTGCTTCTGACAATCTCAATCACCTCCTTGGTGCCGGTTTCGAAGGCGTGGAGTGCCTTGGTCTCCCAGGCATCGGCACTGTTTTCTGGGCGTAGCGGTTTGAGGCTGGTGATATGTCCTGCTACGCCATAGAGGTCGGCGAAGGTTTGGTTTAAGTGGCGTAGCATGTACTCCGGATTCATCAGGGTAAGATGCTTACCGGCGGGGGTGGTAATGTCTCGTTCAGGGATGTGAGCCAGGTACGGGTTGGGTTGGGTGTCTTCCTGTACCGGGATGTAGACGCCGCCATGCAGGGAGCCCCAGAGGCGGAAAGAGGCGTCTTTGTTGAGATGGGCGCGGGCGGTGTTTAAGGCGATTTCATCGGAGAACTGGTTGATGTCGAAAAAGTCTTTCGCTAGGAAAATAGCGGCGATGAACGTCCAGACCCCGATTAGGGTCCAGGTATAGAACATCAGATTGAAAAAACGGTTTTTGGAACTCATGGGGACGGTCATTGTGGCTCCGAGGGGTAGGAAGATTTGAACGCATAATAGACTGCCGCGTTAGGATGGACAAGCAGAATTTTTGGATGTAACCGCCGATTGGCGACAATCTTGTGGCGACCAGGGAGGCTCACGGAGACGGGTTCCGCATCGCCGCCCTGCTTGCGGCAATCTGCACACGCGTCTCTTGCTGGATGCTTTTCGGCAGGATCTAGAGTGATAGGAAAACAATGAGGTTGTTTGCCGTGTTCTCTCATGTTTGTGCGCGAAGGAATGGTGGTCGAGAGGTGCTGTTAGGCAAGGGTGAGAGCTTGACAATTGGCGTTGCGATGACAACCAAATCTTGCTAGGCTAACCCCTAGGGAAATGAATGAAGTTCGGAGTGTGTTTCGATTGACAGCAGAAAGAGAAAGAGGGGGGGAGTCGATGCCTGGACTCGAAATGGCCAGTTGCGCCTGCGCACTTGACGCGACACGGCTTGAATCATGTACGCTCGTTATCTTTGGGGCCTCTGGCGATTTAACGGGCAGAAAATTACTGCCGGCCCTCTTTACCTTGTTCTGTCAGGGGAGCCTGCCAAAGCGATTTGTCGTGGTTGGTGCGGGCCGTACCAAGATGACGGACGCTGAATTTCGCGCTACCCTGCGATCGGCCGTGCAAGGGTTCGATGAGAAAAGACTCAAGCGTTGGCCAGAGTTTGCCGACACCATATTCTATGTGCCGGTTGAGTATACTTCCGAGGAGTCGTTCAAGGAGTTGTCTCAGACCTTGATGGCGATTGAAAAATCAAATCCTACCGGCGGTAATCGCATCTTCTATCTGGCGACGCCACCCGCTATGTATGTGCCGATCGGCAGGCACTTGGGACAGGTTGGTTTGGCGTCCAAACACAATAGTTCGGGTGGTTGGGCACGCCTGGTGGTGGAGAAACCCTTTGGCCGAGATTTGAAGAGTGCGGTCGAGCTTGATGCCGTTCTGCATGGCAGTTTTGCTGAGTCGCAGATTTTCAGGATTGATCACTATCTGGCCAAGGAGACGGTACAGAACATCTTGATGCTCCGATTTGCCAACTCAATTTTTGAGCCTATTTGGAATCGGAATCACATTAATTATATCGGCATCATGGCAACCGAAGATCTGGGGGTTGAACATCGGGCCGGTTATTATGATCAGGCTGGTGTCATCCGAGACATGTTTCAAAATCACATGATGCAGCTTCTTGCTTTGACTAGCATGGAGCCGCCCGCTCTGCTCAGTGCCGATCGAGTTTTGAGTGAGAAGAGCAAGGTTTTTCGGGCCTTAAAAGCCCTTGACGAGCGGACCATTGTGGATTCGGTTATTTTAGGGCAGTATGGCCCCGGGAGGATCAGGGGGCAAGAGGTGCCCGGCTATCGGCAAGAGGATGGTGTTGCAGCTGACTCCTGCACCCCGACCTTTGCCATGACCCGTCTCTTCGTTGATAACTGGCGCTGGCGCGGGGTGCCGTTTTATCTGGTCTCTGGTAAGCGCCTGCAGGAGAAGCGGACAAAGATTGTGATTCAGTTCAAGGAGGTGCCGCACTCCATGTTTAGCGACACCTTGGCCGAAAACATCACTGCCAATCGTTTAGATATCGGCATCTACCCCCAGGAGAAGATTGCCTTGCGCTTTGAGGCTAAAGGGCAGGGGGCGACGCTCTGTTTGTCATCGGTGAACATGGAGTATTGCTATCCGGTCGACCCGCAGGGTTTGCATGACTCTTATGGTAAGGTCTTGCTGGATTGCATCCTCGGTGATCATATGTTGTTTTGGGATCAAAGTGGTATCGAGTTGTCGTGGGAGTTCTTGGACCCGGTGAGCGCGAGAGGTGACTGCCCAGAGGCTGGGCGCTTGCTGCAGCCTTATGCCTCTGGCAGTTGGGGCCCGCAGCAGGCGTGGCCTTGGATGAAATTGCTGCTTGACTGAGGTAATGGATTCGCTCTGCAGTGTCAGCAGCGTTGCTTTTTTAGAGAAACTCAGATAGGTTGGCGAAAAGATTTTGCCGAACCGTTCCCAGAGAATACCTTGGCCGCTAAAGCGATGCCTGATGGCATGAGGAGTGGCTCTGAAGAACAACACAAAACGTTGTTGTTCCTGAACGCCTTTTGAATAGTTACGAGGATTGAGCATGGAAACATACTACCAGCCGGATGACCTGCAGAAATTTGCTGAGATCGCCGAGGGTGCCCCAGAGCTGGCTAAGAAGTTTTTTGAATACTATCAGGCGGTTTTCAGTGAAGGCGAGCTGACAGAGCGCGAAAAATCTTTGATTGCCTTGGCGGTGGCCCATGCTGTTCAGTGCCCCTATTGCATTGATGCCTACACCAAATCCTGTTTGGAAAAAGGCTCCAATAAGGCCGAAATGACGGAGGCTATTCATGTTGCAACCGCCATCCGTGGTGGTGCTTCATTGGTGCATGGGGTGCAGATGCGCAATGTCGCAGGGAAACTTTCGTTGTAACACTGCCCGAGAGTCATGACTGCCATTCTCCCAGGCCGATGGCCCGCTTTTTCCGAGACCTTAGCCAGTCAAGGACTTGTTTTACGCCGGACGCAGGTGCAGACCTTACAGGTCAATGTCGGGCGTCTCTGTAATTTGGCTTGCCGCCATTGTCATTTGGAGGCTGGGCCAGCTCGTACCGAGATCATGACGAAAGAGACCATGGCCCAAGTCATCGATTGTGCCGGACGACTCTCTTTTCCCTCTATCGACATCACCGGTGGTGCTCCAGAGATGAACCCCCATCTTTTGGAGCTTCTGGAAGGGCTTGCCCCACACACGCCACGCTTGATCCTGCGCTCCAACCTAGTGGCAATGCAGGGTAATGCCAGATTGGCATTGCTTGAGCTTTGTCGCCGTTTGCGGGTGGTGATTGTTGCCTCCTTCCCGGCGGTCAACGAGTCTCAGTCCGAATCGCAGCGCGGGGATGGAAACTTTCAGGCGTCAATTGCCATGCTTAAGCGATTAAATGACCTTGGCTGGGGGAGAGAGGAATCAGGCCTTGAACTCGATTTGGTCTCGAACCCCACCGGGGCTTTTGTGCCGTCTGCGCAGCAGGCGCAGGAGGCGAGATTCCGGCAGGTATTGCTCCAGAAGTGGGGTATTGTCTTTACCCATTTGTTTTCTTTTGCCAATGTACCGTTGGGCCGATTCAGGCGTTGGTTGTTGAACTCAGGCAACTATGACGACTACATGGCGACACTGTCTAAGAGTTTCAACCCCTGTGCGCTGGATGGAGTGATGTGCCGCAGTTTGCTGTCAGTGGCCTGGGACGGCACGCTGTTTGATTGTGATTTCAACCAGGCACTTGATCTGCCTATGGCAGGGTGTCGGCGTCATATAAAGGACCTGACAGCTCTTCCGGAGGCGGGAAGTTTGATTGCGCTGTCGGATCACTGCTATGCGTGTACGGCTGGGGCAGGATTTACCTGAGGGGGGAGTATTGACTCCTGAGTTCAGGAGGGAGTAACTGTAGCACTACGTTTCACTCAAATTGTATCAAAAAGGATGAAATCATGAATATTGGATGGACGACGGTCGCAAATGTTGAGGATGCTGAAAGGCTGGCCAGGGAAGTGGTGATGGCGCATCTTGCAGTCTGTGTGCAGGTCGAGGGAGCAATCAGGAGTTTTTACCGCTGGGATGATGAGCTGACCAGTGCCAAGGAGTATCGGTTGACTATAAAATTTCTGGCAGAGAATACCGAACGGCTTGAAGCCTGGATCAACGAACATCACCCGTACGAAATTCCTGAATGGCTCGCCATTTCGGCTGATCGGGTGCATCCGGCTTATAAAAAATGGGCAGAGGCAGATAGTGAACTTCCTGTGAGTAAGGTAAAGCCGAACAAGGAGGTCTTGCGACTCAGTAAACTTGGGCGCAGTTATCTGCGGAAACATCTCTACAGTGAGGCGGAATCCGTTTTTCGCGAGGCATTGGAGCTTGACGGACGTAACCCCTATATTCTGGTCGGTTTAGGAGATACCACCCGTGAATTAAAGAAGTTTGAAGAGTCGATCGCCTACTACGAGAGGGTGCTGGAATTTGATGCGGTCAATGTCTTTGCCTTGCGGGGGATTGGCGATTCGTACCGGGGGATTTTACAGCATAAACGGGCTATTCCCTATTGGATGCGCTACCTGGATTGCAATAAGGACGATATCTATGTCATGGTGCGTCTGGCTGAGTCATTTAACAAGACGGGGAATTTCGATAAGGCCGAGGCCTTTTATCTGAGGGCGCTGGAGGTTAACCCGGAAGACAAGTACGCACTGCTCGGGGTTGGAAGTTTGTACTACAAGGTTGAAAATGATGAGAAGGCGTTGGCTTGTTTTGAAAAACTTTTGAGCCTTGATAGTAGCTATGTCGCGGTGTTGACCATGGTTGGCAATATCTATCGGCGCCGCAGGGAGTTCGAGAAGGCGGCTGAATATTACGAGAAGGCGACGAATCTCGAGTCGTGGAACGCCTTTGCCCTCTTTGGCTTGGGGGATTGCCAGCGGGGATTGGCAAATCTTGATAAGGCGGTATTCTGGTGGTCGAAAATCTTAGAGAATGAGCCTCATAATCAAGATCTGTTGACTCGGGTCGGTGATGCCATGTTGAATCTCGATAAGCTCGATCAGTCTTTGGAGCATTACATGCGCAGCCTGCAGGTTGGCTTTGACCTGTACGCCCTGCTCGGCATGTCGAAGTTGTACCGCACCCAGAAAAATTGGTGCGAGGCCGAAAAGGCCTGCCTGCAAATTCTTGAGAAGGTGCCCGGTCACCCTCGGGCCTTGACTGAGTTGCTAAATGTCTATGAAGGGATGGGTCGAGAGGATAAGATGCGTGACATCCGCCACCAACTTGAAGAGTTAGGGCAGGGGGATGACTGACGGAGTTCTTTTGAGGGGAGCGATGTTTGACCGGGTTATTGCTGGATGCTCGTGAGCGCAAGGGGTAGGCTTTGGGAGATTGATTGTTTGCGTGGGGTGGCCGTTGCCCTGATGGTGGTTTCGAATTTTTTGTTCGATCTGATTTTTTTTGCTGACCAAAGTCAGCTTCAATCCGGTGTTTTGGACTGGTTTGCCCGGTTCATCGCCGGATTTTTTATTGCGTTGGCCGGGCTCTCCCTGACCTTGAGTCACGCCCGAGTGGATGCGAAGCGCGCTGGCTTTGGCAAGAACCTGCGACGTGGTCTCATGTTGATGGGCTTGGGGATGGTGATAAGCGGGGCAACCTGGTTTGCGGTGGGAGAACAGATGGTGCTCTTTGGTGTCCTGCACCTGATTGGTGCGGGTGTCATTTTGGCCCATCCTTTTTTAGGTCGCCCCGGATTGAGTCTGCTCGTTGGGGTGTTGGTGCTCGCGGTTAACCCTTTTGTCAATCAACTACGCCTTTCTGTCCCGTGGTTCCTATGGTTGGGTTTGCAGCCGCATAATTATGGCAGTGTCGATTATGCGCCGCTGATTCCTTGGTTTGGGGTCATGTTGATCGGTGTTTTCCTGGGGCAGGTTCTCTATCCGCGCGGTGTGGCACGCTGGCCGTGGCCCGACTATGCGCATGTTCCTCTTTGTCGAATGCTCTCTTGGTGCGGGCGTCGTTCGCTATGGGTCTATTTTACTCATCAGCCTGTCCTCTTGGCGGGCATCATTTTGACCAAGAGATGGTGGTAGGCTTTGCATTCCTCTGACCCTGTTATCGAGGTAGCCGAGCCGAGAGAGGAGCTTCTCTCGTTTGGCAGTGTCAGCCAGGAGCAGGTAGAGCTCTATTCCTTGGTGCTGCTTTCGGTGAATATCAGCCACAAGGTTATCCGTCGAGAAGACGGCTGGCGACTTAGTGTCGCCTCGGCCGATTTGGCAGAGGCGTTCCACCACCTTGCAGCTTTTGAGGAGGAGAATCGGCAATGGCCTACGCCGAGTCGGGAGGTGTTGCCGGAGACGTCATACCCACAATCTAGCTGGGGGTTTATTGCCCTTTTGCTGGGACTCATGATCTTTTATGGAGTCACCGGACCGTGGGGAGCTGATAACAGGTGGTTCGTGCAAGGTGCGGTGATCAGCCAGCAGGTGTTGACGGCTGGAGAGTCGTGGCGAGTGGTGACAGGGCTTACCCTGCATGCCGATGCCAGCCATCTGCTGGGAAATGTTGCGCTGGGCGGGCTTGTTCTCTCTTACCTGGCAAGTCAGACCGGAACGGGAGCGGTATGGTTCATTGCCTTGGTCACCGGGGCGATGGGGAATTATCTCAATGCCCTCTATCATGGCGGGGGACATCGCTCAGTTGGTTTCTCGACGGCGGTTTTTGGTCTTATCGGCTGCCTTTGTGGGTTAAGGATGCTGGGAGCGAGGTCGCCAAGGTCTCTCATGTTGCCCTTGGGGGCTGGGGCTGGGTTGCTGGCTATGTTAGGGATGGAAGGTGAAAGAACCGATGTCGGAGCACACCTTTGGGGATTTGCAGTTGGGGTGGTGCTGGGTGTTTTATGGCATTGGCCGATTTCGCGCCGGTTGTTTCAGTCAGGGTGGAGCCAGTTCGCACTGGGGTGTGTAAGTTTTCTTACCGTTTTAGTTGCTTGGGGCTTGGCCCTGGGACGATGAGAACGGCCGACTGGTGCTCTGGGTTTGTGCTTGAAACCGAAAAAGCTTGTCAAGCGCAGGCAAATCAATGATAGTTACCCCAATTTGATTGTTATGCCGACTCCCTGTCGGCGCTAGTAGTGGTATTTTGAATCGTCTTACTCCAACAAGGATAAACTACCCAATGAGTATTCAGAACCAACCCCCGTCATGGGCGAAGAAGAAAGGGCCGCCATCGTTAGAAGAGCTGATCGCGGCTCTCTTGAAAAAAATTAAGGACGCTTTTGAAGGCGGAGGGCAGGATAACGGCCCTGATCCCGACAAATCACAGCCGCCAACGCCGAGCTTTGCCGCTATCGTACCCAAAGTGATTACGGTGCTGGGGATTTTGTTGGTCTTTAACATGGTGAGCGGCTCTTTCTACACCATTGAGCCAGGAGAACGTGGTGTGATCCTTCGGCTTGGGAAATTTCAAACCCTCACCCATCCAGGTCTGAACTTCAAAATTCCCATGCTGGACACCTTGATCAAAGTTGATGTAGAGACGGTGCGCAAACAGGAGTTTGGTTTCCGCACCGTGACCCCTGGGCAAAGAACGGTTTATGAGAAGAGCGGTTATGGTGCTGAATCTCTTATTCTGACCGGTGATAAAAATGTGATCGATGTGGAGTGGATCGTTCAGTATAAGGTGCAGGATCCGGTTAATTACCTTTTTAAAGTCAAGAATACCGAGCAGGCGGTTCGCGATGTCTCCGAGAAATCCATCCGCCGGGTGATGGGTAATCAGGATTTTGACTTTGCCCTTCAGAATCGAGAGGTTATTGAGATGTCCATGGCCAAGGATCTGCAGGCAACACTCGACACCTATGAGAGTGGGATCAAGATCGTCACAGTCAAGCTGCAGGATGTCAACCCTCCCGATGCGGTCAAGCCAGCCTTCAATGAGGTAAACGAGGCGGATCAAGACATGAAACGCTTGGTTAATGAGGCCGAGGAAAACTATAACCGAGTGATTCCAAAGGCGAAAGGCAGTGCCAAGCAGATCTTGGAAGAGGCTCACGGGTATGCCGTCGAGCGGGTGAATTTAGCAAAGGGGGAGGCGGCCCGCTTCACGAACATCTTGGCCGAATATAAAGGGGCCAAGGAGGTAACCAGAAGAAGGATGTATCTGGAGACCATGCAAAAGGTGCTCCCCAAGGTCGATTCCATCTACCTGATTGACAAGGAACAGCGTTCAATTATGCCGTTTCTTGATCTCGGCAAGGCGACGACTGCCCAACCTGCTCAAGTTGATACCACTAATTAAGAGGGACTCTCTGTGAATAAAATACTTCGTATCTTACTGATTGCCGTGCTTGTAGCCCTGGCAGTCTCTGCTTGGAATAGCTTTTTTATCGTGCCAGAGGGTGTGCAGGCGGTGGTGACTCAGTTCGGCAGGCCTGTTGGCGAACCGGTGGTGACTGCTGGCCCACACATGAAGACCCCTTTTGTGCAGGAAGTCGCCTATTTTGACAAAAAGATCCTGATCCATGATGGGGATCCCAATCAGATTCCGACCAAGGATAAGACCTTTGTTTATGTCGATGTGACGGCTAGATGGCGGATCGCCGATGCCTTGATTTTCTTGCAGGCCGTCAATAATGAGACGAGAGCAATGACGATTCTGGATGACATTATCGATTCTACCGTACGTGACATGGTCAATAAAAACGATCTGGTGGAGATTATCCGCAGTTCTGATTGGGTTCCCGGCGAGAGGGCGAAGGCACGGGGTGAAGATGAACCGATTATCTTGGGTCGTGATAAGATGGCGACCCAGATTTACAAGATTGCCTCAGAGGCCACCAAGAAGTACGGCATTGAGCTTATCGATGTCATGTTTAAGCGGGTCAACTATATCGACACCGTGCAGAGCAAAGTCTATGAGCGGATGATCTCGGAACGGAAACGGATTGCGGCAGAGAAGCGCTCCCAGGGGGAAGGGCAGAAGGCAGAGATTCTTGGTAAGGTCGATCGAGAGTTGAAAACGGTTACCTCAAGCGCTATGCAGGAGGCGGAGCAGATCAAGGGTAAGGCCGATGCTGAGGTTACTAGGATTTATGCCGAGGCGTATAGTCAGGACCCAGAATTTTATGCCTTTTTTAAGACCTTAGAAAGTTATGAGAAGACGCTTGGCAGTAATACCAGGCTGGTTATTCCTGCTGATTCGGAGTTTTATCACTACCTGAACACGATGCAATAACAAATGGGGGTTGCGTAACATGCCAAGGTCTTATGGTGTTTTGAAGCCAACACACTGATCTGTGGCGTCGAAGGGGACGCGACCCTTGCCCTCCACGGCTTCGATGAATTTTTCCAGTTGACCGTCAGAGGTGAGTTGGTCAACGCCTGCCTCGCTGAATCGGCAATTACAGCGGGTCAGTTGGCCCCCGCACCACGGGCAGACCTCAAGCGGGCAGCCCAGACGGTGTAATTCTCCATGATCAACCGCACAGACTAAGCATAAACTCTTGTCAAGGTTCACCGGCACGTAGACAGGGAAGGCGTTCAGGTCCAGAAATTTGCGCAGGGACTCTTCACGACTGTAGCCGAAATATTCCAGCACCTCTTCGTCCCATATCCCGTCTTGGTGGTTTCCGAGAAACTCAGCCCCTTCACTGTTAGTGAGATACAGGTAGGTGTCTTTGGTGGTGGTGGCGGCAATCAGGAAGTTGCCGCCTCTCTTGTCAAGGCGCCTGAGAATGCGTATCGCGTCATTTTCCGCCTCCGGTAAATAGCTGTAGAACTCCTGGAAAAGATGGAGGGCGATGGTGTCGGCCGCGTATTTTTCGAGGAGTTCTCGTGCTGGGGCTTGATCGTCTTCGTCGACGGCGAAATCCATGAGTAACAGGATGGCGTTTTTTTGTTCGTTTAGGGTCATGACGGGTCTCTTTGTGCCTATGATGCTGATAGCTGCAGGGCATCAAGCGGCAAGGTTATCGTTGTTATTTTGTTAGCGGAATCGCCGCAAGCCATCGTCTGGTTTCGGCCTCGATGTCATCAGCTTCGGTGAGGGCGGTGACTACGGCGATCCTTTGGGCACCAAGGACACTAAGTTCCTTGACGTGGGGCAATTTGATGCCGCCCATGACCGTGAAGGGCAGGGTCGATACGGCGGAAAAATGTTTGATCGCCTCCGGGCCCAAGAAGCTGGAAAGCCCCTCTTTGGTCGAGGTGTGAAACAGGGGGCCGATGTTGTAGTAGGAGGCGCCACGGGCGGCGGCTGAGGCGGCTTGTTCGATGTTGTTGGCCGAGACGCCGATGATCAGCTCTGGGGCTAAGCGCCGGGCCTCTTCTGCCGGCAGGTCGTCATTGCCGAGATGGACGCCATCGGCGTGAGAGGCGAGGGCGATGTCGATACGGTTGTTGATGATCAGCAAAGCACCTTGGTCGGCTGTTTTCTGGCGAAAACGGCAGGCCTTCTCGAAAAGGACGCGGTCGGTTGATTCCTTGTCGCGGAGCTGGACGATTTTTGCTCCCGCTGCCAGCACGGCATCGAGCCATTCGATGTCTGAGCGGCCCCTGGCCAGACGTTCACAGGAGACTGGGTAGAGAGTGACCTCTTTTGTGAAGAGGGCGAGGCGGGTTTGCAGCGTGCTGGTTAATGGCATTGAAGAACCGGCTTGATTTTGTTATATGATACTGGATCAGGGAGCTCTGTGTTACTCTGCTACAGTTGTGGGAAGGCAGATGGCAGTTTAGGGGGAGTGGGATGAGCTGCAATTGTCTCCTGCCCTATTGTGCGAGTGCTGCACAGGTAGCCGCACCTCTTTTACCTTATTGGTTGCCGCTGCGCAAGAGGGCTTGTTTTAGTAAAGGACGATGTTTGTTCGGAGTGTTAAGGAGACGTGCCATGAAGTTAGAAAAGTATTATGTCCCGGAGAAGGCTGAACTCAAACTTGACGGTAAGGTCTATGAACTGCCGGTGATGGTTGGTGAGGAAGGGGAAAAGGCAATTGATATTAGTAGGTTGCGTAGTATGACCGGCTGCATCACGCTGGACTATGGCTACATGAACACCGGCTCTTGTGCCAGCGCCATTACCTATCTGGATGGTGATAAGGGGATCCTTAGCTATCGGGGATACTCCATTGAGGATCTTGCCGAGAAGTGCACCTTTGTTGAGGTCGCCTATCTCCTGGTGCACGGCGCACTGCCTACAGAGACCGAACTCAAAGGTTTTTCAGGGATGCTCAATAAGTACTCTTTGTTGCACGAAGATATGGTCCATTTCTTTGATCGCTTTCCGCCGGGATCGCCACCGATGTCGATCTTGTCTTCAATGGTGAATGCCCTGGCCGTCTTTTACCCGGACATGATCAGCAATCCGATAGAGAATATCGATAAGATGTCGGCTCGCCTCATCTCCAAGGTGCGGACAATTGCCGCTTTTTCCTATAAAAAGGCGATGGGGCAGCCGCTGGTCTACCCACGACACGACTATTCGTATTGCGCCAACTTCCTGAATATGATGTTTCACTCGTCGGTGGATCCTTACGAGGTTAACCCGATTGTTGTTGATGCCTTAAATAAGCTCTTGATCCTGCATGGTGATCATGAGCAGAACTGCTCTACCTCCACGGTGCGCTTGGTGGGTAGCGCCCACGTCAACCTCTATGCCTCAATCTCGGCTGGAATCAGTGCCCTGTGGGGCCCATTGCACGGTGGGGCCAATCAGGCGGTGATCGAAATGCTTGAGCGGATACACCTGGAGGGTGGAAATTATAGGAAGTACATCGAAAAGGCCAAGGATGCCAATGATCCGTTCCGCTTGGTTGGTTTCGGGCACCGGGTTTATAAAAATCATGACCCGCGGGCGCGGATTATCAAGAAGGCCTGTGACGACGTGTTGCAGGCGTTGAAAATCGAAGATCCGCTGCTGGATCTGGCCAAGGAGATCGAAGAGGTTGCCTTGACCGACTCCTATTTTGTCGAGCGCAGACTGTATCCCAATGTCGATTTCTATAGCGGGATTATTTACAAGGCGATTGGCATCCCGACAGATATGTTTACCGTCATGTTTGCCCTGGGGCGTCTGCCCGGTTGGATCGCTCACTGGAAAGAGATGTGGGACGATGATAACTGGAAGATCGGACGTCCTCGGCAGATTTATGTCGGTCCGGTGGCGCGGCCGTTCGTGCCGATGGAAGAACGTTCGCTGTAACGGTTAGCGGGCAAACGGTTGATCTTTATCGAAGTCTGGCAGGTAGACCTCCTGGCTGCTTAACGCCTGAACAAAGACGTTGTCTAGGCCAAGTGAGAGGGCGAAGTCGGTGATTTCCTCATACTCGGCGAGTGATAGGGTGCGGTTGATGTTAGGGTGTTGTGCCGCATGGTGCTGCGGTGAGTACTGAGACATGAGGCTGATCGTCGTTTGTCGGTCTAGTTTTGCCAGGAGTCGCAGGCATTGCTTGCTGTTTTCCATGCCGTCAGGCATGACCAAGTGTCGCACTAAAAGGCCCTTCTGGGCGACATCATTGTCATCTAACTCCAGATGTCCAACTTGATCGAGCATCTCGGCCAGCACCCCTCCTACCACCTCAGCATAGTCATCCACCTTGGAGTAGTTGTGCGCCATGCTCGTATCCATATATTTCAGATCCGGTAGATAGATGTCAATGAGGCCGCGAATCTGACCGAGTGCGGCCGGCGAGTCATAGCCGTTTGAGTTGTAGACAATGGGCAGGACAAGGCCTTTGCTCTTGGCGCTCACGATGGCATCGGCCATTTGCCAGAGGACATGGGAGGGCGAGACGAAATTGATGTTGTGGGCGCCATCCGCTTGTAGTCGCAACATGGCGTCAGCCAACGCCGCAGTCGACATGGGGGTAACGGAGCTGTGCTGGAAATTCTGGCTGATCTGGTGATTTTGACAGAACACGCAGCGCAGGTTGCAGCCAGCGAAAAAGATAGTTCCTGAACCGTGGTCGCCAGAGATGGGGGGCTCCTCGCCATGGTGCAGTCCAACGTGGGAGACGAGAGCCTGCCCACCTATCTTGCAAAAGCCCACCTCTCCGGCCAGTCGATCGACCCGGCATCGGCGGGGGCAGCAATGGCAGTGGCGCAGTTGCTTGCTGTAAACAGGAAATTGAGGAGTAATCAGCATGGGTCGTTATTGTGAAGTAGGATGAATTTCTCTTGGGCATCAACTCTTGGTAGGGCCAAGCGTTTGATCAGGATTGTTATCGGCACGACGATCCTGATCGTTGGCGTATTCATGATCGTTTTGCCTGGTCCTGCCGTTGTGGTCATTCCGGTGGGACTTATGATCCTTGCTACCGAGTTTGTTTGGGCCAGGAAGCTTATGGAGCGTTTCGAAAAGAGAGTTAAATCGATCAAGAACAAGGGGGTGAAGACCGATGAAACGTAGAACCTCTTGGTCGGGCGCGGTGCGTCTGGCGATACCTTTTTAACGACGGCGTTCGACTTGGCATGGAGCTTCAATTCCTCGATGGCAATAAGCTCTCTCTGCTCAGCAATGGGGCGGCCTTTTTCCCGGCGTTATTGCAGGCAATCGATGCGGCACAGGTCGTTATCTTTCTTGAAACTTACATCTTTGCCAATGACGAGACCGGACGAACGGTGGCGGTAGCGCTTATCCGTGCGGCCGAACGTGGGGTTGCGGTTCATCTGCTGGTCGATGGGTTTGGCTCGAAAGATATGTCGCGGCGAGTACAGCAAAAACTGCTTGCAGCCAATGTCCGCTTACTCGTTTACAACCCTAAGATTTCGGTTTTCGCCCTCAGGCGCCAAAGTTTGCGGCGGATGCACCGAAAGCTTGCCGTTATCGATTGTCGAGTGGCCTTTATTGGCGGTATCAACATCATCGATGATATGGTAACCTCAACCCTCCTGCTGTCGCGTTACGACTACGCGGTCTGTGTCGAGGGGGCCCTGGTGGTGAGAGTGCAGGAAGAGGTCGAGAAGCTGTGGCGCCGGGTCTCATGGGTGAATTTCCGCTGGCACTGGCGGCAGAGTGGAGTGCTCCCCGTTTGCACTGTCGAAGGCAATCAACGTGCCGCCTTGGTGGTGCGTGATAACCTGCGGCACCGTTTCGATATCGAACATGCGTACTTTGCCGCGATTGAGCACGCTGAATCTGAAATTGTCATTGCCAATGCCTATTTCTTTCCGGGGCGGCGTTTCCGGCAAGCCTTGCGGCGGGCGGCTCAACGTGGTGTCCGGGTGGTGCTTTTGCTGCAAGGGAGAATGGAGTATGTGCTGCTCCATTATGCCACACGGGCCTTGTATGGGCCACTGCTCGAAAGTGGTGTTGAAATTTATGAGTACCATAAAAGTTTCATGCACGCCAAGGTCGCGGTGATCGATCAGCAGTGGCTTACAGTTGGTTCCTCGAACATCGATCCCTTCAGCTTGTTGCTGGCTCGTGAGGCGAACATCGTTGTTTTGGATAAACCGTTTGCGCAGGAGTTGCGGGCGAGTCTTTATGGTGCGATGGAGGCGGGTGCTCATCGGGTAGAGAAGATAAGTTGGTACCGGCAGCCGTTGTGGCAAAGGCTACTGATCTGGAGTGCGTACGGCATTGCACGTTTGGCGCTTGGCCTGGTTGGTCATGGCTGGACGCACTGAGATGGAAGCGTTGTGTCTGCAGTGAGCAAGCAACGTCAGCCGCGGCAGGATTTTTTCATGTGATAGACGATACTTGCCTCAGGTTTTCCAGGTCATGCCATCGGTATAAAAGACCACACGGTTTTTGCCGGTGCTTTTTGCATGGTAGAGCGCTTTGTCGGCGTAATCAATGTAGCTCTCAAGCTGATCGTCGTCGTTAAGTTCAAGTAGGTCCACATCCCCGCTCCACCCACCGATACTGGCAAACAGGGGGACCTCCTCCCCTTTATGAATGAATCCGCCCTTGGCGATGTTGGCCCGGATGCGTTCTGCGACCTGTTGGGCGCCGCTGCCGTTGGTGTTCATCAGGATGACGCAAAACTCTTCGCCACCCAAGCGCAAGGCGTACTGGTCTGTTTTGCCGATGTTCTCCAAGTTTTTGCCCAGCCCCAGCAGATCACAGCTGCGGACCGCTAAGCGTAACACATTGCCGACCTTTCTCAAGGCGGCATCCCCAGCCTCATGTCCATAGGTGTCGTTCACCTTTTTGAAATCATCCAGGTCGATCATCAGTACCGAGAGTTGCATGTGGGTGGTGGTGCTTCGTACCAGCTCGTGCCGCCAGACCTTCATCAGGAAACGGCGGTTGTAGAGTCCGGTGAGTGGGTCGGTGATCGACTCCTCTTCCGACATCATGGCCTGCTGATGGTAGAGGCTGTTTAAGATAAGCTGCACCATCTGGGTTTTGAAGATCTCCAAAAGGCCACGATCAATACGGATATCAACAGTCCTTTTTGCCTCAATGTACATCGCACCGAACTGTTGTGCCTGACTGACTAGTGGCACGAAGCACACGTTGTCGGCAATGTGGCAGCGGTTAATTTGCAAGGAGGATTTGAAGTCGGGGTTTTCTTCAACGAGATGATGCAGGTTCTCTTGGTTTTCAAAGCGGCCGATGCCGTATTGCAGCTTCTTTTGGCCATCTTTGTTCGGCCAAAAGACGGCAAAGCCATGGTCGGCCTCCAGGAAGGCCATGAATTGGAAGAGGAGTCCGGTGAGCATTGATTGCAGCGAGTGTGGTGGAACACAAGAGAGGATGCCGACGGCATGCAGGATATGGCTGAGTCCGTGTTTGTGCTTCTCAATGGCCCGCATGTACTCTTCAACCCGGCGTTTGTTGTTCCAGGAGCTGATCATGTTCAAGGCGGACTGGGCCAGTTCCTCCGGGGCAAAGGGTTTTTTGAAGTAGAGCAGTTGATCCTGGTGCGAGCCGGAAAAGAGCTCGCGGATCTGGGTGACGCTGCGGTCGGTATAGGCAGTTACCACCGTACAGACCAGGTCAACGTCCAGTTCGAGAAGGGCCTTGATTGTTTCGTAGCCATCCATGCCCGGCATTCGCATGTCGAAAAAGCCAGCTGCCACTCGACGGCCAGCGGCCATTTCGGTGCGTAGGATTTCAATCGCCTTAGCACCGGAGTCGGCAAAGAGCAGGGTGTAGTTTGGAACATCATCCTTTGGGGTGTGACTGCTATCTCCCGAACGTTCGTCGGCCATGGCTAAAATGTCAGCGAGTTCCGTGTCCTCTTCTGAGATGCTGAGTACCTGACGATACGACTCCAGGACAGATTCTTCGTCATCAACGCAGAGTATTGTGCGGCAGTGCCAAGTGTTCATCATGGTGTTTTGTTGTAATATGGCTGAATGTTGGTTAGGTCCCACATTCGAATTATTGTGCTTTTTCCGCCAAAGCCAAGAGTACATGAAAGGTGCTTCCCACTCCGGGTGTGCTCTCATGCAGAATGATGTCGCCGCCGAATTGACGGGCTAATTTCCGTGCGAAACTGGTGCCGATGCCGGTTCCTTGTCGGCCCTTGCTGGTAAATCCGGGAGAGAAGATCTCCTCACGTTGCGAGCTGTCCATGCCGATGCCGGTGTCGCGGATTGCCACCAAGGCCTGTTGCTCGTTTGCCGAATCCATGGTCACGCTGATGGAGCGCTCTCCCCCGGGGGCTTGCTTGTCAATGGCCTGCATACCGTTTTTGATCAGGTTGGAGAAGATGGAGTAGACCTCCATGTAGTCGGCCATGATCGTTGGCCTTGCCCGATATTCGCGGTGGACGGTGATCTGTCGCTTGACGAGGCCGTCGTTGATGTCATCCAGGACCTCATCCAAGAGGTGGGCCAGGTCGATATTTTCGATCGTCTTCTCCTGGCGCGACATCTCCCGCAGATTATCAATAATTTTGATTATCCGCAAGATTTGACGATCGAGGAACTCCAGATCGCTGATCCGGTCTGATTGGCGCTTGGCCAGTGTGTCACTGATTTTGCCGAGCAATGCCAAGTCTTTTTTGCCAACGCCGCTCAGGTACTCCGCCATGGTACCGGCTTCTTCCTGTTTCTTCCAGTCGTGCACGATGCGGCTTAAGACTTCGATGACCTTGCCGAGCTCTTGGGCCTTAGGCAGGCTCAAGTCGATGCGGACCTTGACGGCACTGATTGGGTTGAGCACCTCATGCGCCACCATGCCGGACATCTGGCCGACCACCGCCATCTTTTCGGTCTTGAGAAGCTCTTCCTGCGTCTCTCGAAGGCGTGTCTCCGCCCTATTTCTGGCTTTCTCCAGCAGTTTGCGCTCGCTGATGTCGGTGATGATGATCAAGAATCCGTTCGGGGCGCCGTCATGAGTGTGGATCATTGATATGGTGCAGGAGACCGGCAACTTCTTACCTCCCTTTGTGGGGACAACGGTATCGTCCAGGCGGACGAAGTGGGTGTCGGTTGCAAGGTCGGCAATTCGTTGGTGCTCATCTTTGTCGGTGATCATAGCCTCTGCGGGCAGGATAGCGCTTGCTGGCATCATGAACAGCTCGTCGAAGTCATAGCCCAGAAGTTGGGGAAGGGCGTTGTTGGTAGTGATGATGTTTTCGTTAACGTCACAATTCGCCATGCCGTCGACCACCGAGGCCAAAACGTTGTCCACAAACTGTTTTTCAGCGATGAGTTGGTCGTGTGACTCCTCCAGGCGATCCAGCATGTTGTTGACCGAGCGAGCCAGTTCGCCCAGTTCATCCATCGACTGCCACTCCACTCGGTCTTGGATGCGGCCGCTGTGGATAATGGTTTGGGCCAGCTGGTTGAGCCGAGTGATGGGCTCGCTGATTTTCAGCCCTATAAGGCGGGAGAGGAATTCACCCAAAACGACCAACAGCAGCGAGAAAAGCATGATCTTGTTGCGCAGGGTGATGATCGGTCTGCTCCAGTTGGTGAGATCGGCGGACACCATGACGTGCCAGCCCAGCTCTGGAATCGTCTCGCGTTGGAACTTGTATTGGTATCCTGCGAAGCTTTCTTGGCCAAAGGGTCGTTCATCATGCCAAATTTTTTCGATCAGGCCACCGGCACCGACAATTTCCTTGCCCAAGTCCTCTAGTTTTATCGAATTGTAGATAATTTGACCGCTAGAGCTGACAATAAAGATGTTTTCTGCGGTCTCTATCTTATCCTTGGGCAACAGATTATCGAGGCGACTCAAGTCGAAGGCGCCGCGTACGAAGCTTAAGCGCTTGTCGAAAAAATCTGTGACCAAGCAATCGTAGACTAACCCGAAGCCTCCTAGTTCTTCGACAAAGCGGGGGGCGCTGACCAGCGTCTGACCTGGCGTTGACTTGAGAGCACGGAGGTAGTCAGGGTCAGTTTTAAGGTCAAAGGAGGCGAGAAGCGCCTCGCCACGGGACAGGGTGAAGTCCATTTTGCCGTCATCATCTACCAGGCCTATGCTGTCAATGGGGATGTTGGCTTGCGTGAGATAGCTCTGGATCATGTTGAGGCTGAAATTGTTGAAATACTTCTTGACCGGTTCGGCCTTGGCGATATCCAGTACGACCCGTTGGTGTTCGGCAACTTCTTTGCGCAGTTGGTCAATGATGATTTCGGTGTCGCGGTTTAGGTCATTCTCTCTGATAGTCTCTAACGTGCCGGAAATAATGTAATAACAAAAGGTGCCAATGGAGATTGACATGACGATGCCGATGCCGATGCGCAGCAAAAAGAGCTTGCTGCGAATCGAGCGGAGCGTACAAAAGCTGTTCTTTCGGCGTTCTTCCATGTCCAGGTGTCAGGGTCAGCTATTTTGCCGGGATTGCGCCATTGGCAAGCAGGATGGACGCACCTTCTGGGGAGTGTGCAAAGTCAATAAAATCTTTAGCCAAGGGGATAAGGGTGTCGGTATGTACCAGATAGAAGGGCACCAGGTAGGGGTAGTCTACCGTGCCGTCTGTCTTGGGGGCAGGGTCTTTGCCGTCGATTTTGAGGATGTTCAAGGCGTGCCCGTGGGCTGAGGCCATCGAGACATAACCGATGGTGAACGCATTGTCCTCAACTCCTTTGACCGCCTCGGGACTGCTGAAAAACTCCTTGGAGATCAGTTTGAGGTCTTTGAAACCTGGCATAGCGGCCTCCAGGACAATTCTAGCGGAGTCGCCGACTTCGCGACTGGTGGGGTAGATCTTGTTGTCCGGCCCGCCGACCTCTTTCCAGTTGGTGATGGCACCGGTATAGATGCCGGCGATCTGGGCCGTGGTCAGATTGGTGACGCCGGTAACCGAGGGATGGGTCACAAAGACGACCGCTGTTTTGCCAAAAAGAACCTCGGTCAACCCCGGCTTTTCGCTATCCTTTAGGGGCCTGCCGGTGCGGGCGAGATCAGTCTTTCCTTTCTGCAAGGCCTTGATGCCACCGCCCGAGCCGATGCTGTCCGGCACCTCGACGGTAACGCCGGAGTGCTTGGCTTCAAATGCTTGAGCCAAGGCCCGTGTAGCCTCTTGATTTTCGCCGGTACCGAGTACCCGCAAGGGGTCTTGTGCTTGGACACTGGCTGGCGCCAGGGAGAGCAGGCAGAGGAGAAGCAGGGCCGTGAGTTGTTTCATTGTGAGAGCCTCCAAGGAAAAAGTTGCGTTGATGAAGAAAATAGTCTCCGTAGTCCTACGGAGTGACAGATGGTATTTGTCAAAAATAAACGAGACATCCTTATGTCGTATAGGAAAAAAATCGTTAACGCAAATAAAAAAATGGAATTGATTACTAGGCCCATATTTTTATCGTAAATATTTTATACTAGTAGTAACGGCTACTTGTTATCTATTGGGCCCTGGATCTGCCCAGCAAAGGCCAGATTTGCCGTTATGCTTTGCAATAAAGCTATGTGTCGAGGAGGGAGGCTTACTTCTGTATGAAGGGTCATTGCTTTTGCCTGCCATAAGATTGTTCCCTGTCGTTGTTCGGCTTTGGAACATCCTAGGAACGATAGGCAAAAAAAAAGCGGGCCATATGGCCCGCTTCTCTGCATCTGCAAAAAAAGGTGATGTTTATTCCACCATGCATTGCCCTGCAGCCTGGCACTCGACATCGGCGACCAAAAAGCGGCTCTTGAAACCCTGCTTCTCAAGAATTGCCTGCGCCATTTCCGCTCTGGCACCTGTAGAACAGTGGATCAGCAACTCCTTATCTTTGGGGAGTTCGGCAAGGCGATTCTCTAGCGTGTCGAGGGGAATGGTGATGGCCCCGTTGAAACTGCCACTTGCGGCTTCATCGGCCGTTCGTACATCTAAGATGACCTTGTCTTCTGAGCCGCTACTTGCCACCTTGACGAACTCTTCAGAGCTTACTTCGCCTTTGCCCAGTTTTCTCACCCAGGTGATCTCGCTCTTGGGTTCACCGGAAACAAGCTTGTTGCCTCGGGCGACGTAGCCAGCCAAGCCGCCTTCAATTTGAGAGACCTTCTTGATGCCCAGCCCTGCAAGAGCTTTCATTCCCTGTTTACTTTCACTCTCGTTGCCGTAGATGACGACAGGCGCTTTTACCGGGAAATCTTCATCAGTATCGGCCAACTCGGCCGCGGGGATATTGACCGCACCCTTGATATGTCCTTTGGTGACCTCTCCTTTCTGTCTCAGGTCAACAAGCACGATGTTGCCCTCGTTGACAAAGGTGTCGCTTGCCACTAGGGCTCGGCCTGATTTTTTCCAGCCTGGGGCGCCCTTGAGCATGACCTGAATATTGGTATAGCCCATTTTTTTGGCCAACTCTGCCGATTCGGTACTTAAGCCGCAGGTCAGTCCGCCGCAATAAAAGATCAGGTGTAAATCCTTATTGGCTGGAAGCAGGGGTGCCCCTTCTTTTTTGAGAGAGGGGAGAGGGATTGACACGGCGGTGGGGACGTGCCCTTCACTGTAAGGCTTTGCAGGGCGAGCATCGACCAGGAAGTATTGCCCTTTCTCAGGACCAAGGGCAACGAGAGCGGCAACGTCGTCGGGCTGAGTCTCTTTGACGCCTTCGGGCAATTGAGCTAATTTCGGCTTGATATCGACGGCATACTTGTCCTTGCCACGCACTTCGAATGTAATGATCGCCGCTTCGCCTTCCACGGCCTCATCAAGGCCCTTCGTCGCATCGTCATACTTTAGCATGACGGTCTTCACATCGGGCTCTTTGCCTGTCTGCATGATGATGCTCTTTGCCTTCTTCGATTTGCCGGTTATCTTCCCCTTGTAGACGTTGGTTTCTTTTTTCTGCTCAATTACCTGCTTTGGGGCTTCATCGGCAGCGTAGGCTGACGGAAGGGGGAGAGCGGTCATGAGGAGTCCTGCACAGGCAAGTACAGGGATGCTGCGGGCGAATGTCCTTTTTTTCATACTGACCTCCAATTTGAGTTTCATCGTCGTTTGTTAGGTGATTATCGGTAAGATTGCCGGGATTAATCTACCGGCAGCGCCGCATGCTTTTTAGTGGTGGTAACTGCCATTGTTGGTGCACAGCTGGTCTGGATGCAGTCGCGGCGGTTTCTTTGCCAGATGGGTCAATACCTTTGCTGTCTCCGACACACAGCAAGGGGCGTGCCATGCTTAGAGATTTGCACTATTGCCTAATAAGTGGGGGCGTTATGAGGTTGTCCCTCTGTGTCTTTATCTTATTTAGTTATTAATGTATTGAAAATACTACGTTGTTTTCTTGGTGAGGCGCAATAGGTAACGCTACGCATTGGACTTTCTCCGCGATTTGCTCGGTGATATGTGCTGCTTCGGTGTTCCGTTAGGGAGAACTGTTAACTGGCTTATGGTAAATTGTTGCCTTTTGTTAAGTTAGCGTTTACACACCATGGTGGCATTGCATTGATTTGGTTTTCTGACAGCGACTATTGA
>JAQUKQ010000009.1 GCA_028718985.1 Desulfobulbaceae bacterium
CCTGCAAGGAGAGATTAAGGGAGGGGGAGGGAAGGTTACCCCGTGCAGAAACGCAGAGTTTTTTTCTTTCTCAGCGTCTCTACGGGAACACTCTTCCCGTTGCTGACGATATTGAACATTCTTCATAAATAATTCCCGACAAATGTCTCTCCTCCACAACTTTCTCATCGCTCTCAGTCTCGTGCTTAGCACCTTCGGTTGTACGCCTTCCTCCACCAAGCCTGAATTCAATTTACTGACAGCAGCACCTAAGCCAATCTGCAGGATAGCCGTTTTGCCCTTTGTCAACACCACCGATTACGTCCAGGGTAATGCCATCGTCTATCGCATCTTTGTCGCCGAACTCAATCGCCTCGGCGGCTTCTCCGTTGCCCAGGAAGGAGATGTCCGGCGTATCCTCCGCCAAATGCAGTTGACACCGAAGGAAGTTCCAGGCTATGAACAACGTCGTGTGCTCGCAGACCGACTGAGAGTGGATGCGATCGTGATGGGCGAAATCGTTGCTATGCACGAAGAAGAGGGCGACATGGAAACCAACCCGCTCTTGGCTGTCGACCTGAAACTGTTACCCAGCGAATCAAACACGCCGATGATCACCACCTACCATAGCCGCCGGGGCGAGGATTACCGCAAAGTCATGCACTTTGGCATGGTAAACACCATGACCACGCTGGCAGTTAACGTTTCTGACGAAATTCTTGAAATCTGGTTTGCCAAGGGAGTAAAACCATGCGCACCATAGCCATAGCTTGCCTCCTCTGCACACTGTACTGCCTGACCGGAGACAACACCGCCGTCTTGGCCTGGGGCAAGAAACCTCTGGCTACGATCGATGGCCAAGAATATTTCGCTGATGACTACATAACGTGGTGGACATACTGGCGCGACAGTGAGAAGCAGAAACCGGAGGGGGCGCAACCCTTCATCGACTGGATGCTGATGGTGCGTGAAGCCGAGCGCATGGATCTTGCCAGCCTGCCGGAATTCAAACACAAAATCAAGGTCTTCTTAGCAGCCAGAA
Organism: Desulfobulbaceae bacterium; assembly: GCA_028718985.1. Lineage (GTDB taxonomy): Bacteria > Desulfobacterota > Desulfobulbia > Desulfobulbales > VMSU01 > VMSU01. The sequence continues at coordinate 1,022 of JAQUKQ010000009.1, forward strand.
CGTTGATGCTTCTGAAAAACGAGGAGATCGACAGCAAAATCAAGCTCACCGATGCCGACATCAAAAGGGCCTATGATCTTGATTATGCGCCGCGCCGCCTGGTCGGGGCGCTCGAATTTCCAACCACCGAGGAGGCCACGAAATTCACCGAGCAACACAGCGGCAAAGCGCTCTCCCTTGAACAACTGCAACTGATGGCGGACGAAAAGCCACAGCCCTCTTTTGTCCTCCAACAACCCCAATGGTTACGACCCATTAACACTCCAGCAGCCTGGCGACCGCTCCTTGACCAAAGTCTGGCAGGGGAATTGCGTGGCCCATTACCGTTTGGCGAAAAGACCGCTATGCTGTATGTTGCTGAGACTAAGGCAGCTGATGATGAGGATTTCGCCAAGAAAAAAGAGACCATCAAAACCGACCTGCGCAAACGGGGGGAGCAGAGACTGACCGAAGCGTTAGTACAGGCGTTAAAAACCAAGTACCATGTGAAGCTTAATGAAGAGGTGCTAGAGAAGATCAACCTCAGCAAGGATAGCGCTAATGAGCTCAATCAGGTGTTGATCGAGTCGGACAGAAGCACGGTAACGGTGGGCTACTTTCTCGAACAGAGTCGCCGGGAGACCGACATCACCCATCGCCTCCCAGCCGATCGGGCCGGACAAACAATGATGAAGCGGCGACTGGCCAACACCATGATCGCCAACAGTCTGATCTCCTGGGAGGCCTTGGACCGCCACTATGAGGAGAGAGAGCCCCTGCTCCCCACCTACCAATTCTATCGACAAAACCGGCTGGTGGCGGAAATTGAGAATCGAGCCCCTGGCGATATGCAGGTAAGCGAAGCGGAGATAAAAACCTACTATCAGACACATCTGGAGGAATTCAAACGTCCAGAAATGATCACCGGCATCATGGTTGAGGGTAACGAGCCGCTAATCCGAAAGGTCTGGGCCGAGTCCATCAGCGGTGCAGAGTTAAGCAAAGCGGCCAAAGATAGCGGTGCAACAATCGCCGTCCCTCCAGGGGTGGAAGTGCCGCTAGCTCATTTTTCAGCCACGGCGCAGGAGGTCCTCTCCAGCCTGAAAACAGGCGATATGAGTCAGCCTTTTCTTGACAACGGCCACTCTGTCGTAATTAAGCTCAATGATCGAAAGGCTGGAGCCGCCGCCCCGCTTGAGAGGGTCAGCAACTTGATCAGGGGTAGAATTGAAGCAGAAAAAAAGGCCAAGCGCAAACAGGACTTGCTCGATGCCCTGAAGTCACGCTCAACGATTATTGTCAATGAGGATGTGTGGAAGAAGCTGGTTGCGGAAGATTTGTAAAGACAAATCTAGCAAAACAAGTCAAGCGCCATGGTTCTCTATTTTTTTGCAATAATTAAGTAACACTACAAAACGCTTTATGGCGCAGAGGTTTTACGTCTTTCTCAGCATCCCTTCGCCTCTGCGCGAGAAGAAACCTCTTCTCTAAAAAGCTTGCCACCCAGGATCACAATGCGATGAAAAAACGGCGTTTATGCTTACTCTTCCTCTGCCTCCTGGCCCTTGCCGCCTGCGTGCCCGGCAGTAGCCCTGGCACGGCAACGAATCGAGCCGAACAGCAACGAAAAAGCTGCCTCGACTGCCACAAGGAGATGGAGGCCAAATTCGAAAGTGGCAAAGTTCACCAGCCGGTGGCAGACAGAAACTGCTTGGCTTGTCACCTGCCGCATGGCCTGATAGGCGGCATTCAGTTACGGCAAAAAGCACCCGCCCTCTGCCAGACTTGTCATCAGAGCAAGCAAAGCGGCAAAGCCTCAATCCACAAGCCCTTTGCCGATGGCAAGTGCCTTGTCTGCCATGCCGCGCACAACAGCGAAAACCAAAACCTACTCACCAAGCCAGGGAAAGAACTCTGCTTTAGCTGTCATGCCAAGGGATCCTTTACCCGTCAATATGTCCATGCCGCCCTAGAAAAAGGCTGTTCGCTTTGTCACCTCTCCCATACCGGCAAACAGGCCAACCTCTTGATCCAAGCGGAAGAGACACTCTGCCGTCAGTGTCATGACCCGGCAAGTCCGGCAATCACCAAGAAGCATCAAGGCATATCGATCAGCAAAGGGTGCAGCGGCTGCCACAACCCGCATAGCGCCGCATCCCCTGGCCTCTTGAAAGCAACAATGCATCAACCAGTGCTAGCTGGCCAATGCCAACAGTGCCACAACAGCACTGCCGGAACCCCGACAGTCAAGAAAAAGGCCAACACACTCTGCCTTGACTGCCATAAGAGTAGCGCTGGCGCAAAAGAGCTAAGGCACCCACCGTATCGTGACGGCAAGTGCCTTGACTGCCATGCTGCCCATGGCAGTGAATTTGAAGCGATGCTGGCGAGACCTGCCGCTCAGCTCTGTCAAAGCTGCCATGCCGATCTGACCAAAGGAAAAACTGCTTCAGAGCACAGCCCAAGCAAAGAGGGAAATTGCCTAGCCTGTCATAGTGGTCACGGCTCAGCCCGAAAAAATCTGCTCAAGGCAAAAGAGGAGGAGATCTGCCTGCCCTGCCACAGCAAAAGTGGCAAGGAGGGGGCAATGACTCACGCCCCAGCCCGTCAGGGGAAATGCCTCCTCTGTCACCACCCCCACGCCTCGGAGAGCGCACACCTGATGCGAGGCAGCGAAGGGCCGCTCTGCCTCTCCTGCCATCAGGAAACCGCCCGGCAAAAAAACAAACTCTCGCAGCATCGCCCCTTTGGCGATGGCCAGTGCAGTGCATGCCATGCACCGCACGGTGCCCCTGGTGCGTCCATGCTTAAAGCCTCGATGAATCAAGGGGGCTTGTGTCTAAGCTGCCACAGCAAGAGTAAGAGCGACGCCACTCGTCACTCGCCTTTTGTCCAAGGGAAGTGCCAACTCTGCCACAATGCCCACGCCGGTAACGGACAGGCTCTGGCGGACAAAGAAGTCGGCGAGATCTGCCTGGAATGCCATCAGCAGACCGGCACCACGCTACAAACCAAAAATATCCACAAACCCTTTGCCGACAAGGACTGCAGCGCCTGCCATGCCCCTCATGGTTCAAATGAGGCCAATGATTTGATCAAACCTGACCCCACGCTCTGCTTGGGATGCCATCAAGACATTGCCAAGGCCTGGCAGGAGGGTAACCCCCATCAGGCGGCAGTCGATGGCTGTGGCAACTGCCATGTCGGCCATGGTGCAAACAGTCCTGGTTTACTCAAAAAAACAGTGGGAGCTCTCTGCCAGGGCTGTCATCCCATGCAACCTGAGGAGCTTACGGCCAAGCATAAGGGCATCAAGCCCGGAGAAGATAGCTGTCACCGTTGCCATAACCCTCACGGTGGCGCCGAAGCAAAACTCCTGTATCGTAAAAATCACCCTCCCTTTGCCAAAGGCGAATGCCAAACCTGTCACCCCTCAGGCTCTGGCTTGACAAAACCTGTCGGTATCGCCGACAAGCTCTGCTTCACCTGCCATGAACGCAAATCGTTTCAGGGACAGGTCGTGCATCAGCCAGTCAAAGAGCAACCGTGCTCAATCTGTCACAACCTGCATGCCGCGCCGTTCGACAAGCTCTTGCCATTTCCGGCCAGCAAACTCTGCCTGCGCTGTCATGACACAAGGAAGAAAGAGAAGCGCTTCATGCACCAGCCATATACCGATGGGCGCTGTCTCGGCTGTCACTCAGCCCATGCCTCCGAGGCATCAGACCTCCTTCCCGCCAATCTCGCCGCCGCTTGTTTTTCCTGCCACAAGGAACAGGAAAAATCCTATAGCGTTCCCCATGCGCCATTCAAGAAGGGACAATGCGGGTCCTGCCATCTGGCCCATGGTTCGGATAATCTGCAACTGCTCAAGGGCGATGACGAAAAGATCTGCCTGCCTTGCCACAATGCCGCAAGCGTTCGCGGCAGTCACTCCTTCTCTCTGCCCATCAAGGGTTGCCTGACCTGTCACGACCCGCATGGCGGCACATCGAAATCGATGCTGCGCAAGGTCTTGCATGCCCCGTTCAAGCAGGGTTGCGATGGCTGCCATCAGGGAGAGCAAGCGGTGACGACCGAGGTCTGTTTGTCCTGCCACCAAAAGGTACAAAAGGATTATCTGCTCATCCATAGCCACCTGACCGACAATGCCGCCGGCAACGGCTGCGTCTCCTGCCACAGTCCGCATGCCGGTAACGACCGCATGCTACTGGCCGGCACCCCGGCCCGGGTCTGTCTGCGCTGTCATCAAGATACTGCGGATCGCCATAGAGGCAAGGCTTCCCGCCACCAAAAGAGCAACGAGTGCCTCTCCTGCCACCGTGCCCATGGCGGCGACGCCCCGGCCATGCTCAAAGGCGATGGCAACACAATCTGCAGTGGCTGTCACGAAAGCCAAGGCACCTTCAGTCATCCGGTCGGACCGAAGGTGCTTGACCCTCGTAACGGCCAGATGATGACCTGCGTCAGCTGCCACGATCCCAAGGGCACAGATTTTCCCTACCAACTCAAGCTGAATGGTGAGAAAGAACTCTGTGTCCAGTGCCATAATTATTAAATCAACAATACGCCCATGAAACACAAATTATGCCTTCTCTGTCTCATCTCAACTCTCTTGATGGGGGCAGATACGACTGTAGCAGCCAGTCAAGACTGGAAGCTGCTGTTTTCCTTGCAAGCCGACAAGGCGGCTGGTGCCTTCAGTAGCCCAACCGGCTTGTTGATCGACTCCCAGGCTGCGCGTTACTATGTGACCGACAGTGGCCACAACAGGCTAGTTTCATTTGATAAAGATGGCAAGATCCTCCACGCTTTTACCGCCGGGGGCGCGCTTGAAAAACCTATTGCCATGGCCAAGAAAGAGAGTGGACAACTGCTGGTTTTGGAGAAAGGGAAGGCAACTCTTACCGAAATCGATATCAAGAGCCGGGCAGTCACCCCCCATGCGCTGAGTGACAAAGGGACAACACTCTACCCGCAACGACTGAGGGTCGATAACGGCCGTTTCCTGATCATCGACAAGGCAAGCGGCGACATCATCAGACTCGATCAGTCTCTCGCTGTAAGCAAACGGTTACGCTGCCCGAACTGCCCTGCCGGCTATGCCGACCTCTCAGTCAAAGGTGAGCTGTTGTACGCTCTACCTATGTTGGGTGAAGAGATTCATGTCTTTGACAAGACAGACACCCTGATCAAAAAAATCCCCCTAAGCCCAGCCCCTGAATTCCCTATCTCCCTAGCGTTGGCCGCTGATGGCAGTTTTTTTGTCCTTGAGCGGCACAACGGATCAGTCGCTCACTACCACGCCGATGGCCGCCTGCTGGCTCGCCATCTTAGCGCCGGAGCGAGAGAGGGCAGTCTCTCCTATCCGGTCGAGATTCAGGTCGATCCATGGGGTAGAGTCTGTGTGGTCGATGAAGGCAATGGCCGGGTCAGTGTGTTTCAGCCGTGAGCACCAAATGATGACGACAGCCAAGACATCGGTTCTCTTTGTCTTTCTGGTCGAAATTCTCACGCCGGCTATAACCTTTGCCGTCACCGGAGTCTGCGCCAACTGTCATGTCATGCACGCCAGCGTCCAAAGTGTACTAACACCAACTGCAGGGCCACAAAGTTATTTAATGAGAAACACCTGCTTGGGCTGCCACACGCAAACCGGTGGTGGGAGCGGCGCACCGTATGTGTATGGTGCGACTACTGACCTGGCAGGAGGCGATTTTGATTATGCCAGCGGAGCATTTCCTACGAATGGCCATAACCCAGTCGGCATTGGCGCGGCAGCCGTTGTCACTCCGCCTGGCTGGAAGGTATCTACAGATTTTGATGACAATGGCCAGGTTGGCGGCGCTACAGCCGGTTCCTCTTGGGCCAGTCAGCTCACCTGTGATGGCGTCTGGGGATGTCATGGTCTGCATACTCCGACCGGCATCAAAGGGGCACATCACAACAACCAAACAGGGCCAGCGACAACGATAGATGGCACGACCTTAGGCAAAAGCTATCGATTCCTTTATGGTATTCGTAGCGGTGAAGCAGCCGACTATGAAGAGGCGGCGGCAGCGACCAATCATAACGTCTACATCGGTGCCAACCGGGTTAGTGGCGCCTCCGACACCGCCTCCACCACGGGTAGCAGGACCATGAGCTATTTCTGCGCCGAGTGCCATGGGATTTTCCATAGCGGCTCTTCAGCCACAGAAGGCTTGAGCGCATCGACCATCGGTAGCCCATGGATTCGACACCCTGTCGATTTCTCGATGCCCGCGCCATCAACAGTTGATTCTGTGAATTATTATAACTATACAACCTATAACCCTGTCATCCCGCTGGCAACCAGTGACACATCGACCGCCACTACAGATTCTGATGTAACCGCCTCACCCACGACTGACAGAATTGTCATGTGCCTCTCCTGCCATCGAGCCCACGCCAGCCCCTATTACGCAAGTATGCGGTGGGACTATCGAGGCACCAACGGCGTCACTGGTGCTAATAGTTGCGCCACCTGCCACACTGACAAAAATTAAGGGCCCTCTTATCGTGCTCCGCTTCCTCCACATATCCCCTCTGCTGATTGCCGTAGCCCTTTTGGCGTTAATGCCCGTCGCCTGCGTGCAAGTTGGCAACATGCATGGCATCGCACAAAAAACAACTCTCGTATCCTCACCTCTTTCCGCTCAACCCCAAGTTTCCCTTTGCTTGAGCAGCTCCACTGGTGGAGGAACGCAACAAGCCAAAGTCGTTTTCGATGGGATCGAGTTGTCAGATGGTGGGCACTGGGTCTCCTTGCTGCACCAACCATTGACAGTGACCGCCGAACAGGCCGCGACCGGAACCCTGCTTGACCGGGTGCAGATAGCAGAGGGGCAATACACTCGAATTCGCTACCGGATAAGCCAGGCGATTGCCTTGCAGGGCAACCGCGAGATTGTCCTGCAAGCCCCATTACAGCCGGTGGAATACGCCCTGACCAAAACACTGTCGCTGAAGAGTGGAGACAGCGTCTCTCTCTTCCTGCATTGGGATATCGCCGCCTCGCTGCGCCAATCGCCTAAGTTTACCGCCACCATCGGTGCCAGCGAGCAGCGCATTCCGCTGGCCACGGAACTTGCCTTTGTCAGCTGCCCGGAGATCAATACCGTCTACATCATCCGCACCGATCAAAACCGTATCTGCGGCTCGTGGGGGATTTCTGGCAGGCCAACGTATCTCAAGGCCTTTAAGAAAAAAAACGAACTCTATGTCCTGGCAGCTGATCAAGCGGTCATCAAGGTGCTTGAACTCTCCTCTGGTCGCCTGAAGGATCAAATCCGCATGCCAATGGTACTCAAACCATCCTTCATGGCCATCGACCAACTGGGGAACAACGCCTATCTGCTTGATCAGGCCACAGACACGGTCTATCGGATCGATCTTGCGTCAGGCACTATTGCCGCACAGAAGAGAGTGGGAGATAGCCTTTCCTTCGCTGTCTTTCTTGACGACCAGAAACGTTTAGCGATCTCGGTCGATCGTTCACAAAAGGTCTTGTTGCTCGACCCATCGACCTTACAACTTCAACAAAGCCTCCGGGTTGGAGGTGACCCACAAGGAATTCTGAGTTACAATAATAACCTCTACGTAGCCGAAGGCCTGACCAACTCGGTAAGTCTGCACAACATCAGTAGCGGCAAAATGCTGCGCCAAAATGTTGGTTTAGGCCCAAGCAGACTGCTTTCGTATAATCGAACCATTTTTGTCAGTAACGAAAAGGGAGGCAGCCTCTCACTCTTAAACCCGGAGCAAATGACCGTCATGAAGGAAATCGACATCGGTGGTGCACCCGGTGAGATGGCGGCTTCGACCTTCCGCAACTGGCTTTATGTCAATGATGCTGAAGAGAACAAGGTGTCGGTTATCGATCTTGCCAGCCAACGCCTCATGTCCAAAATAAATCTCCAGGCCAAGCCTCTTGATATTGACGTGATTCAGTAAACGGTTGGGCAAGGAATGAACCCCAACATACGCTGGAGGTTGTTTCAGGATTATGATTGACATGTTTTTGACTTATCGACGACGAGCGTACGTTACTCTCTGGTTTCTTTTAGGAGCAACACTCTTTTTTGCCAATCATCCAGCCATGGCGGCCTACAATAGCACTGCCCACGGCAGTGCGACGAATGGGGTGAAACGGAGTTCCGCGGGTATCACCGATTATGCCATTGCTAACTGCGCCCATTGCCACGAGCAACATGCCAGCGTTGGCGGCACTGAGCCAGCGCCTGACAATAGCGGGCCATCAAGCTATGCCGCTTTTGCCTCCGAAGAGGCTCTCTGCCTCGGCTGTCATGGCGGAACACCAAACTACAGTGCCAACGGCAGTCCGGACAACATTAACTCGTTGTTGAACACCAGCTACGGACACTACCCGGCAGACTTCAGCGCTAAGCACAAGGCTAAGGAGGTGCAAGCCGATATCAACAGCAATGCCCATGTCGAATGTACGGACTGCCATAACCCCCACCTCTCCGGAGCCACCAAGCATAGCAAAGGGACAAACGCGGTGACCTCCACAAGCCCTCTTTATGGAGCCCAAGGGACGACTGCGACTTACAACAGCGGTTCATGGCTATCATCAAGCGTTTCCTATTCTGCACTGAGTGCCGCAGGCACAGAGTATAAGATCTGTTTTAAGTGCCATAGCGGTGCAGTCGGCACCCCTGAGACTTGGCGTGGCGCTTCCGGCACCACAACCTGGACCGATGTCGCTAAGGAGTTTAACCCGGCCAACAAGTCCTATCATCCTGTGGTTCAGACGCTAGCGGGCGGAACCGGCTCCTCGGCATTGACCAATAGTCAGCTCAGTGCCACCTGGCAGAATGCGGGGAGCAAAACAATGTACTGCTCCGATTGCCATGGCGACGACAACAGCAATACCGTCGCCAAGCCTTATGGGCCACACGGTTCGGCAAACAACCGGATGCTGCGCAATGATAGCAGCTTTGACCTCTGGCCCTATAATCCAAGTGGCAATCCTTGGGATTTGAAAGACCTCGGCAGCAATACCAACAGTTGGACAACCCGACTGTTATGCAAAAAATGTCACCCCTTGACTACCGATCCAACAGATCGAACACAAATCATTAACTATCCGCACAGATTCCATGCTGACAGGGCAGTCAGCAAAACCGAAAATTACCCTTGCCTGCTCTGCCACTTATCCATCACCCATGGCAGTGGCCAGAGCCGGATGACAGGCAACTATACTGACCCGTCACCTTATTCAATGACCTTAATCGGCACCTTTACCATTGGCCGATCGGGATCAAGCAATGTTGAAACAAACCCCAAAATGCCATGGCTCACAGCCTTTACCAAGAACGCCTCACCCTTGGCCTCTGGAGGATACACGCGGGGAAGTTGTTCCGTCTATAACGGCGCATCTCCAGACAATTACAATAGCATTAACTGCGGCGGCAATCATCCTTAAGCTGCTTGGAGCATCCTCTCTCCTGCACATATTCGTTGTTCGTATCCACAGTATCTATTATCGAGGTTTTTGTTCCCTTGTTTCACTCATCCTCTCCACGATTTTCCCACGCTAAGAAGATACTGCTCCACCCTCGTGGCATTACGTGGGCTCTTGCGCTGACCGGCGGCGCGATGCTTCTCGGACAGATCATTCCCCAGCAGGGAGATATCCCCCCTGTCGCAGCAACAGCGGAATTCGCATCGTACGCTTGGTTCATAGAAACGCTGCAACTGAACCACATTGTTACCTCCTATTGGTTCCTTCTGCTGGTTTCATGGCTACTCCTGGCCTTGATCGTGACCGTCTATGAGCAGGGGATGAAGGAGCTACGGCGCGGCAGCACCTACCTTCCCTTGCCGGATGGACGCTATCACCACCAGCGTACTGTGCCCATCGCCTCGAATTTCTCGTCGAGTGCCCCCCTTTGTCACCAGCTCGAAGAGGTCGCTGCCAAAGAGGCAATGACACTTGGCTACCACCTTGTTTGGGCCTGCAATAATACGATTGACTCGCGCCTCCTGGCTTTTGCCAAAAACCGCTGGTCACGCTGGGGTGGAGTCGTATTTCATGCGGGTTTAGCCGTGACCATTGCCTCCGCACTCTTGAGTACCTTATTCTACAATCATTCCTTCTGTAGACTTCAGGAGGGGACTACACTCCATGGCTCCTCCCCGGTGTGGGAACGAATCACTAAGGGGCCATTGGCCCGTGATTTGACCTTTGATTTTGATCTCAAACTGCAATCGCTTCAAATCAAAGAATGGGAAGATGGCCACATGGCTCAGCTTGTCAGCTCAGTGGTTGTCGACAATCTTCTCAGCACTCCCTCGCAAACGCTACCACTTGCTATCGGATCCCCTCTCAAATGGCACGGTGTCACTTTCTATCAGACCTGGTGGTATAGTTATGTCCTGACCTGTTTGCTGCGAGGACCTGGAAGAGAGCAAACCATGACCTATTTTGTGCTCAATCCACCAATGGGCGAAGAGAAAGAGGTCCATGGCGGACGAAGTACCTTGCCCAACAGTGATTATGCCATTGAGATGCGCCTGTACCCTCCACACGGTCTCGCGACTGAGGGACAGCAACCTACGCTCAACCTTAAAATAACTGGCGAGGCCGGAAAGATCTTATTCCAAGGTGATGTTGACCCTGCGCAACCGATAGCAATTGGCAGAGATACTCTGCAAATCGTGGATATTGCTTTATGGAGTGGGATCAGCGTGGTAAAGGATGTTGGTGCGCCGATGCTCTATGGCGGTTTTATCCTAATCGTCGTTGGAGGAATAGCGATGTTTCTGCTGCCGCATCGGGAAATTCATCTCTTCCTCCATCCGCAGCCGCAACAAGTCGCGATACGTTGTGGGAGCCGTAGTTCAAACCATGATGCCACCATCGACGATGACATAGAGGCATTACTTACGAGGATCGTACAGGCTGACATCGATGTTACACGTTGAATTTATCCTCTATTGGCTAGCTGCCGCTTTCTATGGGGCCGCAGCCATCATTTTTATCACCACGACCTTCCTGGCGTTACTCGCTCGGAAAAATATTGGCGTGGTTCTCTCCTGCTGTGGCTTGGTTTTCCATGGCGCAGCACTTGTCCTTCGCTGGTATTTGTCAGGGCATGGCCCATATCTTGACACCTTCGAGGTCATTTCCTCTGATGTCTGGATGATCGTCGGTCTTTTTATCTTTTGTGTTCTGCGTACCCCAAGAGTACAATTCACAGGCGTTATCGTCTTGCCCTCGGCGTTACTCCTCTTAGGGTTTGCCGTGATGTCATCGCCTGAGATCAAACGCCTGCCAGCAACATTCTCCACCTACTGGTTGATCGTCCATATTCTTTTTGCCAAATTAACCCTGGCTAGCCTGCTCATTGCGGTGGCCAGTTCGTTAACCTACCTGCTCAAAAAACACAGAGGAGAAAATTGTCTCGCCTCCGCTCCATCGCCCGAAAAACTTGACCGCTATGCTGCTCAATATTGCGGCATGGCCTTCTCCTTCTGGTCGATAACCATAATCGCCGGGGCAATCTGGGCACAAAAAAGTTGGGGCCGATATTGGGCCTGGGACCCGATTGAATTATGGAGCTTGACGACATGGCTGTTGCTTGGCTTGTACTATCACTTGCGGCGGTTCCATGGATTACGTGGCCGTTATGCGGCGTATTGTATTCTCTTGTGTTTTTTTGTCTTGGCTACTACCGGCTACATCATCCCCTTGGCTGCAAAAACTATTCATACTGAATACTTACAATAATGTTTTTCCCGTAATTCCATAAAGTCCCCTACAGCATGCAACGTATAAGTTTCCCCATGAAAATCAAACGCGTCGCCCTCATCACCCCTCCTTACCATTCAGGCGTTGTCGAATCAGCCGGCACCTGGTTGAACCTTGGCTTTGTCTATCTCGCCGGGGCCTTGCGGCAAGCTGGATTCGAGGTCGATTATTACGATGCCATGTCTTGCTGGCACGACTGGCCAGAAATCCAAAAAAGGATCGAGGACTTTCGACCTGATTGTGTGGCGACCGCTGCCTTCACCGCCTCAGTCGTTGATGCCTTGGCCTTGCTTAGGCTCGCCAAAGAGATCAACCCGCAGGTAATAACGGTAATCGGCAATGTCCATGCAACGTTCTGCTATGAGGATTTAGTCTCAAAAAACACCTTTCTTGACTATGTCATTCGCGGCGAAGGAGAAGGCGCGCTCCCCGCCCTGCTCACCTGTCTCAAGGAGCGTGGTTCTCTGGCCAAGGTGCCGAATCTTGTCTATCGCGAAGGGAAAATCATCCACGTCAACCGCCAGGCGCCAATGCTTACCGAGCTGGATCGGGCTGTTCCGGCCTGGGATCTGCCGGATTGGTCCATGTACTCGTACTTTCCAAAACCGCAATCAACCCTGGCCATTGTCTCGTCATCCCGAGGCTGCACCCAGAATTGTTCCTTTTGTTCGCAAAAGCTCTTTTGGCAACAGACTTGGCGGGCCAGGAGCCCTGAAAATTTTGTCGCGGAATTGGAATTACTCCATCGCCAGCATGGCGTCACGGTCGCCATGCTGGCCGACGAGACGCCAACCCTTGATCGGCAGCGCTGGCTAAAAATCCTAGACCTGTTGATCGAACGACAACCCGGAGTCAAGTTATTGATGGAGACCAGGGTCGATGACATCCTCCGCGACCACGACATCATGGAGAAGTACCGTCTAGCAGGCATTGAACATATCTATGTCGGCGTGGAGGCAGGCACGCAGGCCATGCTGGACATCTTTCATAAAGGCACCAAGGTTGAGAGTTCGAAGGCGGCGATTGATCTGATCAACCAAGCAGACATCGTCTCTGAGACCTCTTTTGTCCTCGGCATGCCAGACGAAACCCCAGAGTCAATCAAAAATACGGTTGACCTTGCCTTGCACTACAACCCGGACATGGCATTTTTCCTCGCCATCGCTCCCTGGCCCTACGCCGACCTCTACCCCACCCTAGAACCTCATATCGCCACCGACGACTACCGGCGCTACAACCTGGTGGACCCCGTCGTCAAACCAATTGCCATGACCTTGTCTGAGGTCTCTGAGGCCTTGGGAGGTGCCGCCCAACGTTTCTTCATGCACAAATTTCACAAGCTCAAGACACTTAGTCCCTGGAAGCAAGAGTTCATGACAAAGGTATTTTCGATTTTAGTCAACAACTCCTACCTTGCCGGGCAGATGATGGCCATGGCCCAATCGGGTAAGGGGTCGATGCCTCCAGAGATATTAGAAATTGTCCGCCAAGGAAAGACTGACGTCGGCAAAAACTTCGCCCCCATCCCGTAAAGCTGCAGCGCACTAATCGGATGAAAATCGTTTCGCTCCACAAAAATAAATTGGATTCTGCCCACAGCATCTTGTAAGCTGTTAGGATGTCCCCTCATCCAAGTTTCCCGTACATTTTGCTTGGTCTAACGCGGTGCAGATACAACATCATTGCCAAAATCAATAACAACTGATGGCTACACCCTCCAAAGAGATGGGAAGCGTTATCGCCTCCCCACTATTTCGGCGTTTTCTGACCCCGATTGTCCTGACCATCTTGGCCTTCGCGCTTGGGGTGTACTTTTTTGCTGTGCCCTATATCAAGACCAAGGTTTACTCCCTCGAAGAAAAAGCGGTACACGCCAGTCTCGACAACATCCAATCTCTCATCTCCTCCAACTACCTGGCCATGGAGGCCCACCGCAAATCGGTGACCGAGGCCCATAAGCGTGAGCTGAAAAACCTCATCCTGTTTACCGAAACTTACCTGAGAACCAAGACCGAGCAGGTAAAAAACGGCATCATTACCGAAGAAGATGCCCAATGGAGTGCCTTGGATGAACTACGCTCCTTTCGTTTTGGCAACGATGACTTCGTCTGGGTCGCCGATTTCAATGGTTTCTACCTCTCCCATCCTGACCCCAAAAAGAACATGGAGGACTACTCCGGGGTTCGGGACGTCTTTGGCAACTATGTGCTCATGCCTCTGGTACAAAAGGCTATTGGCAGCGAAGAGGGCTACCATACCTACTGGGGGCAGCGCCAAGGGAGTGGCCTGCCAGCCGAAAAATTATCCTACGCCAGACTCTTTGCGCCATGGGAATGGGTGATTGGCACCGAGGTCTTTGTTGATGACCTGGAGGCTGAAATTCTGCTCCGCAAAGAGAAGATGATCGACGAACTCCGCAATATCTTGAAAAAAATCGTCATCGGCAAAACCGGCTACATCTATATCTTCGACTCCTGGCACAACATCATCATCCATCCGGATCAAGCCCTTGAGAATACCGACATTTCAACGATCATCAACCCCAGCACCAATAATAAGCTCGTAGACGACCTGATCACTATCAGCCGCACCGACGATCACAAACTGAGTTATATCGGCAACAACCCGGCCGACAAAGAGCATTTCAACCACGAACAATTCAACTGGGTCAAGCATGTTGACGGCTTCGACTGGTACATTGTCGCCTCGGTCGACACTGATGAGCTCAATCAGAGTTCCGACATGCTACGCAACAAGCTCCTCCTGCTCTCTGGAATCGTCACGGCACTGTCCTTCGTTGTCGTCTCGATCATGATTGGCCGCCTACTGATGCCGATCCGGAAATTGTCGCAAACGGCAAGCTTAGTTGCTGATGGCGATTTAACCGCTCGCTCGGACATCGAAGGACACGACGAGATCAGCTTTTTGGCCAGCACCTTCAATACCATGGTGGAACGTCTGAAATCCAACATCGATAACTTGGACCAGAAAGTTCTCGATCGTACCAGAGAGTTGGATACCGCCAACCAGGAGTTGCTCTTCTCCGTCGGGCAATTAGAACAACACAATTTTGAGGTGACGGAGCTCAATCGCCTGGCCGAGCAATTACAGTCGTGTCATAGCCTGGATGAGACCTTCCCCGTGGTTGCCGAAATCCTTGCCTCCCTTTTCCCGAAGGCCTCAGGGGCACTCTATATTGCCAACGACAATGCGGCTGACGACAATTTCCTTCAGGTCTGCCAATGGGGTGTTCAAGAAATCTCAGAAAAGACGCTCAGCAAAGAGGATTGCCTGGCCTTTACAAACTTCCGGATCCATTTGACCACAGACCTTGAGCAAGAGAGTGTCTGCCGGCACATCGACCCGGCAAGCAAGCAAATCTCTCTCTGCATGCCTCTGCTTGGCCAACACAACATCTTCGGCCTCATCCACCTGCTCTTTGCACCTATGGAGGAAATCGATCCCGGCCAGACTGCCCGTCTGGCCGAAAACTGGAAGCGTCTGGCCACCACGGTGACCGACCAACTGACCATGGCGATGGCCAATATCAAGTTGCGCGATCGACTGCAAAATCTCTCGGTCCGCGACGGTCTGACCGGGTTGTTCAATCGGCGCTACATGGAAGAGACGCTCAAACGGGAATTCATGCTTGCCGAACGCGACAACCACCCAATTGGCGTAATCATTTTGGACGTGGATTTTTTCAAAAAATTTAACGACACCTACGGTCATGACGCCGGCGATGTCGTTCTTATCGAACTTGGCAAGCTGTTGTCCACCAATGTCCGCAAGGGAGATGTCGTTTGTCGATATGGTGGAGAAGAGTTTGTGGTTATCCTCCCCGGCCCGCCACCAGAAGCAGCCCTCGAACGGGCTGAGATCCTGCGCGCCAAAGTAGAGAGCGAGTTACGCATCCCATATCACGGGAAATTCCTACAGCTCACCATCTCGCTCGGTGCGGCCTTCTACCCCGCCCATGGCGAAACTCCCGATCAAGTCTTGAAGGCCGCAGATACCGCCCTCTACAGTGCCAAGGAGTCAGGCCGGAATCGAGCGATACTGGCCTCTGGGCAGTCAAGTCTTACCTGACAACACACCCCACTCATTCTACCAAGCCCCCCCAAACCTCTGCCACAGAGCAGGCCCTCACAGGAAAGCCCTTCGTCAGACCATAAGACGCTGAGCGAGAAGCAAGGCAAGATGCGTTGCCTGAGTCTTGGATCCGAGAGCTAACAAACTCTTCTGCCATTGCATGATGCATCCCGAGCAACTGCTGACTACCAGGGGAGCGCCGGTGCTCAGAAAATCCTCGACGAGGGGCTTGGCAATTTTTCGCGAGAGATCGCTATGCGCGATATGAAAAAGTCCCCCCTGGCCGCAGCATTGCGGACCATGCGGCAACTCTAAACAGGTGAGGCCTGGCACGTGGCGCAAAAGTTCACGCGGCGGCCTGGTGATTTTAGCAAAACGGAGGTGACAAGGATCGTGATAGACGATTGTCTGCGGCGGCAGGTCATGGCGAAAGCTCGCCATGGCGGAGGGGAGAGCGTGTTCGAGAACAAAGGAAGAAAATTCACAGACCCGTGCCGCAAAGGACAGGGCCCGCTGCTGCCACAGAGGTTCATCCGCCAAGAGGTCAGGGTAACCTTTGAGGCTCGAATAACACGAAGCACAGGTCGTAAACACCGGCAACTCACCGACCTCTTCGCTGGAGAACTGGCTGATTGTGCGCCGTGCCAGATCCTTGGCCTGGGCTAAATCACCAGCGGACTTGGCCGCCAACCCACAGCAGCCTTGCTGCTCGGGGACCAAAAGCTGGTAGCCGCAAAGTCTATCCAGGACAATCTCTGCCGCCAAACCAATAGCAGGGGCCAAGTGCTGCGCCAGGCAACCGCTGAAGTAAAGGGCTTGCGCTGATGACACAACAGTGTCTGCAGGCACCCCTTTTTTTAGCTCTGTCACCGACGGGCTAAGATCAAGGAGAGGCTCGGTCAGGGAGAGACGCAGGCCACTGTCTGCCGGTAACGTCTCGGGGAAAAGGCCAAGGGCCCTAGCCCCCTTGCTCAGGGTAGAGAGCAAGGCTGGCCTCGCTAAAACCTGTTGAGCCAGATATTTCGTAAAGGAAGAGAAGCCCGTGACCTGGGGCAGGCCAGACCTGGCTTCAATCAGGAGGGAGGGGATGTCAATGCCCCGCGGACAGACTGCGGAGCAAGCCCCACAGAGCAGACACTTTGAAAAGATCTCTGTAAGTTCGCGCTGACCTCCCGCATCGCTCGCGGTCAGCGTCGCCAACAGGTGCAACCGGCCGCGGGCGGTGAGAGTCTCGCGTCCGGTGAACTGATACACCGGGCACACAGCCGTACAGGCTCCACACTTGGCACATTCATTTGGGGAGAAAGGATTACTCATGGCGAGTTCTAGCCACTTTGCAGCAACCTAGGCTCCCCTCAGGGGCGTGGGGTCGGCAAACGTGTCCATTGCCGCCATCCCATTTCACGGGTTCCAGAGCAGAAATGCCTTGATGAACGGATCGAGGTTGCCGTCCATGACACTATCAACGTTACCAGTTTCAAAATTCGTACGGTGATCCTTTACCATGCGGTAGGGCTGCATGACATAGGAGCGAATCTGACTTCCCCAGCCAATCTCCTTCTTGTCACCGTGCAACACCTGCTGGTCTTCCTTCTGCGCCTTCTTCTCGTACTCATAAAGCTGCGCCTTCAGCATCTTCATCGCCGTACTCTTGTTGCTGAATTGCGAACGTTCGTTCTGACACTGCACAACAATACCGCTCGGGAAATGGGTAATGCGGATGGCAGAACTGGTTTTGTTGACATGCTGCCCACCGGCACCACTGGCCCGATAGGTGTCGATGCGGATATCCTTGTCGTTAATCTCGACCGTGATCTCATCATCGAGCTCAGGGAAGATAAAGACCGAAGCAAAGGAAGTGTGCCGTCGTTTTTGCGAGTCGTAGGGTGAAATGCGCACCAAACGATGAATGCCCATCTCAGAACGCAGATAGCCATAGGCGTTGTGTCCACTGACCATCAGGGTTACACTCTTCACCCCGGCCTCGTCACCGGGCAGAATGTCCAAGACCTCGGTGGTGAATTTCTTCTTTTCCGTCCAGCGCAGGTACATGCGCAACAGGATGTCGGCCCAGTCCTGGGCTTCGGTCCCTCCAGCCCCGGCGTGGATGGTGAGCATGGCATTATTGGCATCATGTTCACCGCTCAACATACACTCAAGTTCAGAGGCAGCAATCTCGTCGGCGAGGTTGTTAATGATCTCATCCGCCTCCCGCTCGGTTTCGGGATCACTCTCTTCATCCGCCAACTCAAGCAGAATTTCTGCCTCCTCCCAAGCAGTTTGCATGGCTTGCCAATTGTCGACAACCCCTTGCAGGATGCCCATGTCTTTCTGCACTTTGGCGGCCTGAGTGGCATCCTCCCAGAAGTTAGGAGAGAGGGTTTGCCGCTCCAGGATCAGAATGTCTTCTCTCTTTTTATCTAAGTTAAAGATGGCTCCGCAGTGAAAGTAAACGGCCTTTTAACCCTTCCAGTTTTTGTCTCAATTCTGCTGACATATCGATATCCTCATTCAGTGTATGTTTAATTCAGGAGGCAGTGTTCCACTGCGTCACTGTCGTAACGGCTTTTCCCCAAGTCCAAGGGCAACATGACAAAGGTATGCTTTTCACATTTTCATCGCCCTGCTCATACCTTATCTGGCCTGAAAATACCATACAATAGCATCAGGCTCAAGAGCAGCAGACAGAACAGGGGAAAGAGAAAGCCGTAGTGCGTGTAAAATGATACTTCGTCCAGCAACGGCAGTTTTCCACTCATCTGCATCTTTTCAAAAATCGGCGAGGCAGAGAGCACCATGCCCAACGGATTTACCAGACAACTGATGCCGGTATTCGCAGCCCTGGCGAGGCTCCGCCGATTTTCGATAGCCCGTAGCACCGCCATCGGCACTTGCTGATAGGGGGCGCTGGAGCGTCCGTACCAAGCATCATTTGTCAAATTCACCAAGATATTTGCACCACGCGCAACACGCATCCTGGCCTCTTCCGGGAAAATGCTCTCGAAACAGATCAGGATGCCCAGCTTGGCCTTATCGCTTACCAGCGGCGCACTATTCTGCCCCTCCGAGAAATTGCCCATGGTTTGCACCAGTGGCAGGGCCTTTGGCAAATAGCGTTGCAGAGGAATATATTCGCCAAAAGGAACTAAGTGCTCTTTATCATAGCGCTGCAAAGCTACTCCCTTGGCAAAAGAGGTAGGACTGATCAAAAAGGCACTATTGAAGTAATTGGTAGCCTCACTGTCTTGATCCACCTCAAAATGCGGAGCACCCGTCAACAGGCTTGGCCCACCGACCGAGGAAAACTGATCCGTAATCCTCTGAAACAGTCGATGATCGGTAGGGAAAAATGGCAGGGCCGTCTCCGGCCAAATCAACAGATCAATAGGCTGGCCTGAAGTCGCCTCGGTGGAGAGCGCCAGATAGGTATCAACTGTCTGCACCTGAAGCTCGGCCTGCCATTTTTCGCTCTGGTCGATATTCCCCTGCACAAGACCAATGGAAAGTGTTGGGGCCTGAGCAAGCGTCACCTCCAGTTGTTGATAACGCCAGCAGTTATAGAGAAAGGTAAAAACGAGCAACAGAAGGGGCAGGGCAGAGTGCAGGAGAAGCGACTTCCCCCCACGAGAAACTTTTACGGCAGACAGACATCTCCCCATAAATAATTCTGCCAGCAGCGCGTTGACCATGATGATCAAAAAAGTGATGCCATAATGGCCGCAGAGATCGGCAACCTGGTTGATCAAAGGCCAGTCGAATTGGCTGTAGCCCAGATCAAGCCACGGGAAACCAGAAAATAAACGGCAGCGGACAAAATCCAAGCCAACCCACGCTAACGGCGCTGTCCAAACCAATGGCAGCCGCCCTGCCCCCCAGCTGGTGATGGCGGCAAAAACAGCCAGATATGACGCCATGTAAAGGGCCAAGGCTACCAGCGCCGGCACAGTCACCCACAAGGGTAAGCCTCCGTAGCGGCCAAGGGCAATAATGATCCAATAAATAAGCGAGAGATAGTAGGCAAGGCCGCAAATCATGCCGAGACAGGCACTCTGCTTGACCGAAAGTCCATGGCAAGCAAAGAGCAAGGGCAGCAAGGCGATCCAGGCCAGAGGCGTAAAGGCCCATTGCCCAGGTGATGCGATGAAGAGAAACAGACTGGTGAAGAGCGCCGGAAAGATGCGACGACCGAAGGAAACGTTCATGCCTCAGACGGCGGCACAGCACTGGTAATCTTCAAAGAAGATATCCGCCGTTTGGTGGCCGCTATCACCTGAATGGTCAAGCCGTTCGTCTCCAACGTTTCACCAGCCCGGGGAATGTGACCCAATTGATGAATAACCAACCCACCAATCGACTCATAAGGCCCCTCCGGCAGAGTCAACTTGAAGTGTGCCTCGACATCCTCAATATCTACTTTGGCATCTGTCAGCACTGTTGAGGGATCAAGCACCCGCCAGCGGCTTGGGTCGGTGTCATACTCGTCATTGATTTCACCGACAATCTCTTCAAGGACGTCCTCCAAGGTGATCAGCCCCCGCACGCTGCCAAACTCATCGGTAACAATCGCCATGTGCAGTTGCTTGGCCTTGAAGTCACGCAGCAGTTGGCCAATAGCATGGTTTTCCAAAATAAACAACGGTTGCTTAATCCGGTCGAGTGCCAGGGTGTTCTTCTCATCGGCAAAATAGCGCAGCAGGTCTTTAGCGTGCAAAATACCGACAATCCTATCGGTATTGCCGGAATAGATCGGCACCCTGGTGAATCCCTCCTTGACGATCAGATCGATAAGCTCCGGGATGGTCGCCGTATCGGGGGCACAAACCATTTCTGTGAGAGGTGTCATAATCTCTTTGGCGAGCGTGTCACGCAGGTCAAAGATGGAGTTGATCATCATCCCTTCCTGGGAACTGATCAACCCTTGCTCGCGACCATCATCCAAAATCTCCTGGATCTCTTGTTCCAGATCTTCGGTGGTGTCGGGCAGTTTAGCCAGGCCAATTACATTGAGCAGACGTCTGAGGAAAGAGAGATAATGTGCAGGTTGGTCTTCGGTGTCCATACAAATGGTTGTTGCAGTGGGGTGCAGAGTGTTAATCGATCAATACATGAGAAATGCCTCGTACAAAAGAGACATGAAACGCATTCAGGGATGAAAAATCAAGCAAATTCTGCCTTCTTCACCAAAAAAGCGCCGCACCAGAGGCTTGCCAAGGAGTTATCGAGTAGGGTATAAGAGGGAGACTGTCATGCTGCGGTTGCATCCTCTCACGCCACCACACCCATTCCTTCAGGAACCACTTATCTCATGCGAACCAGAAAAGATATCAGCCAAGACACCGTCGTCTCACACTTCACGGCCAGAGCCTACAAATACGATGCCTCCAGCAAATGGTGTACAGACGACGATATGCTGAAAACGATCGTGCAGTGTTTAGCTCCAGCGCCAGACGCCAGCGTTCTCGACATTGCCTGCGGCACCGGCTTGATCAGCCGCCAATTCCACAAGCAAGTCAAGCAACTGATCGGTGTCGACATCACCGATGCGATGTTCCACAAGGCAAAACCGCTAACCGATGGCCTGGTCAAGGCTTCAGCAGAAGTTTTGCCTTTCAAGGAGGGCTCCTTCGATATCGCACTCGAACGCCAGGGCATCCAATTCATGGAGGCGGAGGAGGCAGTTAAAGAGATGGCGCGAGTCACCAAACCACGCGGCAAAGTCTGTTTGATTCAACTCTGCGCCTATGGCACAGAGGATCAGGAAGAGTATTTCGAGATCCTCCGTTTACGCAACCCAGCCCGCCGGAATTTTTTTATGAGGGAAGATCTCGCCAACTTGCTGACTGCAGCGGGGTGTGTCGATGTGAAGGTGATGGATTTTATCTCGGACGAGGATGTGGATCGTTGGGCCGACAACGGAGCCATCGAAGACGAGCGCCGCCAGAAAATTCATGACATCTACCGAAAGGCAACGCCAGGCTTCAATCAGTATCATGCAGTGACAATCGCGGCCGATGGCAGAATTGTCGATAAAATGCTGTTTGGCATCGCCATCGGCACCATCCCCGCCTAAGCGGTCACAGGACACCTCAGGCGCTTCGCCGTTACGCTGCCCACGCCTTTAGCCGTCAAGTGCGGCCTGCTCGCACACAGCTGGATAGCTCTCAATGTGCTCTACTGACCAGCAAATCGGGGGCATTGAGGCTCGCTCGCGCCCCAGAAGTCCCCTGTTATTGACAGCAAAAGCACTTACGCCTCAATGGCTGTTGCCTTCTCCATGTATGTCGCGTAATAATTATTGTGCCGGTAATTTTTATGAATCGAAGCGATGGTGCGATAGCAATCCGCCGCCTGCGCCTTATCCGCCTGTTTCAAATAGACCTCGGCCAAGGATTCTAATGTCTCAACAGCCCCACGCGGGTCACGTAAGGCATTAAACTCGTCGACAATATCAACGTAGGCGGCAATCGCCTTGGGATAATCGCCAGCCCCGTCATAGACCCGGGCCATCTTACGCTCCAGCGCAAAGAGGCTGAAACGATCTTCGTGCTTTTTACAGATGACATAGGCCTTGTCAAAATAGGCAAGGGCCTTGCTGAAGTCCTTCTTTTCCAGACAGATATCGCCCAGCTTATCGGCCGCATTCGCCATGCCGTTCTCATCCGCATCCTGCTCAAAACCCAAAAAGGCGTTGTGAAATGAGGCGGCAGCCTGCGCCAGATCCTTATTCTTCAAATGTTCCTGCCCCTTCTCATAATCTTGCTGGGCCTGGGATTTTGCTTTTTCGTCCTCTTTTGTCATCTCCAACTCCTTAAAATCACCTAAATCGTTCCCACATTGGAGCGTGGGGACGTAACTATGGACGCTCCGCGTCCTTTCCTCTTCCCTTATATAATATCCAGTAGCACCAGTTCTTGCGGCGACCGAGCCACCTCAGATAGCCGTGCCGTATCGCTAAGGAAGCTATACCCCCGCCACTCTCTCCAACGCCTGTCGAGCCAAAGCGGCAACAGTCGTGTGCTCTGGCCGTCCCTCACTATAGATGGTCAGCATGGCACCATCCTGCAATAGACCTTCAATCTGACTTTGCACTTCAGTTGCTTTCAGCAAGCCAAACAAGAGGACGGCATGTCCTCGGGTCAGCGGATCAGGATGACCAAGCATCGGGAACAGGCTGTAAAACGGAGTGCCCCGGACAATATCGGGTCTGACTTTAGCGATTTCCGCCATTGCCCACAAGGTCTGTACCCTGGTTGTC
The DNA here is from genome assembly GCA_028718985.1 of Desulfobulbaceae bacterium. GTDB lineage: Bacteria > Desulfobacterota > Desulfobulbia > Desulfobulbales > VMSU01 > VMSU01. Next base: position 24,145 of record JAQUKQ010000009.1, read on the forward strand.
GGCACGTTGCGGTACAAGAGGATATGGGCGGCAAAAGCCCCAAAGAGATCCGGTCGCCCGGCAATGACGGAACCAACTGTCTCGATCAGGCCCCAGTGACTGGCGGCAGAGTCGGAGCAGGCCTCAAAGAGCCGGTGCAGAAGATCGCTCACCGCACCCGGCTTTTGCGAGGCATAGCGAGCACAAACCCGCCCCATGACATAGGCGTAAAACCACCGTTTATCGGGCTCCGGATCATACAATAGGCGCTGCAAATAGCGCATGGTCTTTGCGTCGTCAAACAAGAGATCGACAAGCCCGTCAATGTCACTGCTGTCGGCCAACTCCTCGACCTCTTTTTTGCTGGCCTTCTTCTTGGTGCGCTTCGGGTCACGGATAGGCTCCTTCGGCAATCTCAGCAAAGCCTCTTCCTGCTCTGACTGCTGGCCGGTGCCGGACTGTATCGACGCCTGCGCAAATTCCTGGTTCATCCGCACAAAGTAGAGGACACCACGCACAGCCCGGCCATCGAGATTTCTGGTCTCAACCACCTGATGGGTGACTTGATCGTAGTTGTCGATCTGATCGGTAAGGTAGTCCTCTTCAGGAATTAAGTCCCAGGCCAGCTCCCAATTGTCATGGCTGGCATGCACGAGACACTCCACCATGGCCGAACCAATGTTATGCCCGGTCTCATCGCAGACATAGACCGCACCGCATTGACACTCCCCCATGGTGAACTCATTCATCTTGCGTTGCACAGGGGCCTTTGGCGGCGGCACATTTTGACCACAAAACGGGCACCAAGGCTTAACGGGAATGCATGTTTTCTTGGCCATGCCTACAGGGCACCCTTGACGGCTTCGATAAAGCGCGGATCAACGGCATAGCCTGTCTTCAGCGCTGTATCCATGGCAGCCTTAGCCCCTTGGTACTCTTCCTTGTAAAAAAGGGCCACCGCCAAATTATTCCAGGCCATCCCGAGGGTGGGGTCAAGTTCGGTCGCCTTACGCGCCGCAGTCTCCGCCGCCGCAAAATCGTCGGCCATAACCTGGGCCGTCGCCAGATTGACCCACCCCAGAGCAAACTCTGGCTCATGGGTCACGGCTTTGGTATACGAATCAATGGCGGCAGCCACTTCGCCGCGCTGTTGATGAATAAGACCAATATTGACATGTGCCTGAGCAGGCTTCACCATGAGGGTCAAGGCCTTTTTATTCGCCTTCATCGCCTCATCCAAATCACCAATCTCATAATAGATACCACCCAAATTAACGTATGGCTCAGCAGAATTATCATCAAGCTCGATGGAGCGCTTAAGTTCCCGGATAGCGTCCTGATGCCGGCCTGCCTTTCGGTAGACCAGGCCCAGATGGTGATGAGCGATGAAATTGTCGGGCATCTCAACGCATTTTTGTTCCAATTCGGCAATCACTGTGGCAAGATTTTCAACTTTCTGTGCTTCGGCCATTATCTGTTTCCTTGTTAAAATTTTCTGGTAGACAGGCTGTATCGCTCCAGCACTGCAACACTCCTGAGAAACTACGGTTTAGATGCGACAAACAGCGCATCGTCAAAAACGTTTCGATTAGGTAATCACGACACGACAAATTTGCAAGGGCTGAGATGATCTTTCAGTTGACGGTTTCTCGTTCGCGGTATAGCTTGCTACGGTGAAACTGTCCAGCAACACCAGCTCTTACGTTACTGCTAAAAGAGTTACGCTTCCGACAATTCGTTCCTTTTTTGGGCAGAAACAGGGCAGTTTCACTGACGACGAATCCAGATCGACACCGAATCATTGCAACAACCGCCATGACCAATACACCCCCAGCGCAAACCAGAGGAATCGTCATTGCCGGCCTCTGTGGCGGCTCAGGCAAGAGCGTGATTGCAGTCGGCCTTACCGCCGCCCTGGCAGCCCAAGAGATCAGCATTGCCCCCTTCAAGAAGGGCCCTGACTATATCGATGCCGGCTGGCTGCAACTTGCCGCAGGCCGGCCCTGCCATAATCTGGATCCCTACCTGATGGACGCACAAACCATCCGCGACTCCTTCGGCCAACATGCCAGCGGTCACGACTTGGCCTTGGTCGAAGGCAATCGCGGCCTCTTCGACGGGGTCAATGCGGCAGGGGCTTACAGCACCGCCGAGCTCGCCGCTATCCTCAACCTGCCGGTCATCCTGGTGGTAGACTGCACCAAGACCACCCGCACCGTTGCCGCACTCCTCTTGGGCTGCCAGCAGATGGGCAAAGAGATCAGCATTCGTGGCGTAGTGCTGAACCGTATTGGTAGCAGTCGGCACGAGCGCATCATCCGCCAGGCCGTTGAACAGTATACCGACGTTACGGTGCTCGGCGCTATGCCACGCCTGCGCCATGATATCTTTCCTCAGCGCCACATCGGGATCACCCCCTGCCCCGAATTTGATGGTGCCGAAACTGCGGTCAAGTCTCTGGCCCAGATGGTCGCCGGCCACACAGACCTGCCATCGGTAATGGCCTTAGCCGCTACCGTATCGCCACCTCCCACGGCCGACATCTACAGTCAATGGCAAAACCCAACGGCAGAACGGCTAACAATCGGAGTGATCAAGGACGCCGCCTTCCAGTTCTACTACCCGGAAAACCTGCGGGCCTTAGAGTTGTGCGGTGCCGACCTCGTCGAGATCAACGCCCTTTCCGCACAAGAACTGCCGATAATTGACGGCCTCTACATTGGCGGAGGCTTTCCGGAAAACAGCGTCCAAGCCCTGTCAGCCAACAGCCGCTTCCGTCACTCGCTCAAGCACCGGATAGAGCAAGGATTACCGGTCTACGCCGAGTGCGGGGGGCTTCTCTATCTGGGACGCGCCATGGAGGTCGCTGGTGTCTCCTACCCACTCGCTGACGTCTTCCCGGTTAGCTTTCGCATGGAAAAACGCCCTCAGGCCCACGGCTACACCAACCTCACCGCCACCGCCAACAACCCGGTCTATCCGCCAGGAACACAGATCAAGGGCCATGAGTTCCGCTACAGTAGGGTACTCGATTGGCAAGGGAGCAGACAGGATCTCGCCTTCACCATGCAGCGCGGCAACGGCTTTGCCGCTGACGGCGACGGCTTGGTCTATAAAAACACCTTGGCTCTCTACACCCACATCCACGCCTTGGCTACTCCAGACTGGGCCAAACATTTTGTCGAACTGATCAGGAAAAACAGACAACCACACGATTGACAGCGTTGGGGACTAACGGGGAGGACGTGAAGACAGCCTTCCCTCGCTGAAACCCAGGAAAGGCAAAAAAGGCGGCTAGAGTGCCGTTCGCGCTAGATCGCATCCCCTAGCAGACCCATCTTTGTGGCGTAGCGCACGAGATCTGCGGTATTGTGCAAATCAAGTTTTGTGCGGATATTGCAGCGATGGTTGTCAACCGTCTTGGCCGTTATAGACAACTTCTCAGCAATCTCTTTGGTAGACACCCCCTGCGCCACCAAGCGCAAAATCTCCTGCTCTCTCTGACTCAAGGCCCCATACGTCAGATCGGCGCTACTCCCCTGTTCCGGTGGCTCAATAAGCTTCTGGGCAATCTCCTGGGTCAGGGAAGGATCAAGGTAGTACTCTCCCTTGAGTGCCGCATCCAGACAGTCAAGCAGTGACTTCGATACCGAGTCCTTGACAACATAGCCAAGCGCTCCTGCCCGTAATGCACTGATAACGTAATCAATTTTCGAGTGCATACTGACAATGACAATTTTGATCGCAGGCATTGCCGTCGTCAAAATACTCGTCAGCTGAATGCCACTTTTATCCGGCAAAGAGAGGTCGATAACCGCCAAATCCGGTTTCAAACCCATGGCCATCCGCTCTCCCTCGCGGGCATCACCTGCCTCTCCCACCACAGCAAAATTCTGCGACCGACTGATCAGTCGTTTCGAACTCTCCCTGAACAGGGGATGGTCATCAATCAGAAGTATCTTCATCTTCTCCGCCATTTGTCTTCTCCCATGGAATTTCGATAAATATCTTCATACCCTCTTGCGGACGCGAGGTGATTTTTAGCGACCCGGCCAGAAGTTTCACCCTCTCCTGCATGCCGAGCATGCCGAGTCTTTTGGCACTAACAGCCCTTTCCTGCGCCTCGACAAGATCACAGCCCACACCGTCGTCTTCAATTTGCAGCATAATCTTCGAGCCCGATGCCACCAGCCTGACTCTAACACGACCGGCGCCAGCATGCTTTTTACAATTATTTAAGCCCTCCTGCACCAACCGGTAGATATTGATCGCAATATCATAATCGAGCCGCAACGACAACTGATCCATCCCAGCGGCGCTGAAATCGATAGGCAGACCATTTTTCTTTGAGAAATCACGGCAATACGATGCAAGCGCACTCTTGATCCCCAAGTGCTCAAGGCCTGGTGGCATCAAATTATAGGAGAGTTCGCGAATGGTACCGACACACTGATTCAGCACCTTTGTCCATTCGGCCATTCGCCGCTGCAGTTGCTCCTGATCGATCATTGGCTCGGCACATAGCGCCTCGCTCATCACCTTCATGGCAGAGAGTTCCTGCGCCACGTTATCATGCAGATCAAGTGCAATGCGTTTTCGCTCGATCTCCTGCACATTAAGCAGTTCCTGGGTCAGAATATGCACCTGCGCCTCGGCCTTTTTCTGCTCCTCTTCTGCCTGCAATCGCTCAGCGATCTCTTTGGTCAAATCCATATTGGCCAGCGACAGTTCCTGAGTCCGATCAAGCACCTTCTGGTCGAGCACGGCATAGGACTCGGAAAGTTTCCTGGCCATGGCACTAAACTCCTCTGCCAACTCCTCGAACTCGTCTCCCGTCTGCAAGACAATACGGTAATCAAGCACCCCATTGCCAATCTCACGTGCACCCCGCCTAAGCATACGTATCGGAATGAGCACCGTTTTCACCATGTAGAAGACCATGAAAAGTGCTACCAGGACCCCCATGCCAATCGTCACCCAGATCATCAACACACCACGCCGGTACTTTGCGGCAACACTCCGTTCCGAGGCCGAGAGATCCTGCAGATGACTGACTATTTTTTTATCCAGGATCGCGCCGAGACTGGCCTGCTCCTGATGAATATTCCCATAAAGTCGGGCAATCACCCCCTCCTTCCAGTTATTTTCGGTCAGATTCAGGATATAGCGGGCCAGGCCCATGACCCTGATGGCGCGACGCCGGATATCCTCGTCCAGCTTTTTAGCCAGATCGTCGTCACTCGCCTCCAAGGGCACGTGCTGTTTGACCAAATCCTTCATCCGGGCAATCTGCCCCTCAATCTCATGCCGATTGGTAGCCCTCGCATTGACTGCCGCCTCAAGCGAGCCCAAAACCTCCTTAAACTCCATCATGGCAAGGGCTGTAGGGGCAACTTCCTGCTTCAGATTAACAAAAATCTGATTCACCGAGAAAAGGGTACGGATGCCAAAAATACCAAACGCAACAATAATCACCACCAGAGGAGTGAAGATAATGACGAATTTATGGCGTAACTTCAAACGGAAATTCATGGCGACACAGATTGATGATCAGCAGAGGCTGCGGCCTGTTCACAAAAAGAGGAAAAGGAGTGGCGGAAAACCGACAAGGAGCACGCAACTTCTCTCGTGCCCCTGGCATACCATCCTTTGACGGGACTCAGTACAGTACCCACTTGGGTACGGGAGTGAGAGGCTGGTGAAGGTACCGATTGAGTCAAAACATAACCATTCAGCAACACCACTAATGGTTGATCCGGGAGACAGAAGCAACTGTTCTGCTCGAAATTGAGGGTACAGATTGATTCTTCACCTAGCGAAAATCAATCTGCACCCTCAATCCGCATCCTATTCTTTTCTGAACATTTTAGGCTGAGTTTCGGTGCTAATCAGGCAAATGATTATAGGGGATAGTTATTTCGCCTTAACTGAAACCAATTCAACTTCAAAGATCAACACCGCGTTCGGCCCAATGGGTCCACCTTGCGTGCCAGCCTCGCCGTAGGCAAGAGCGGAGGGGATGAAGAGCTTCCATTTATCGCCTTCTTTCATCAACTGCAGGGCCTCAGTCCAACCCTTGATGACACCATTAACCGGAAAGGTTGCCGCTTCACCACGCTTATAAGAGCTATCGAACTCACTGCCGTCAATGAGCGTTCCCTTGTACTGAACAGAAACCGTATCGGTCTCTTTCGGAGATTTACCCTTCCCTGCGGTAATAACCTGATACTGCAAACCGCTGGCGGTAGTCTTCACCCCTTCCTTTTTCTTATTCTCTGCCAAGAAGGCCTCGCCCGCTTTTTTATTGGTTTCGGCTTCAGCCTTCATCTTGGCCTGCTGTTTCTCCTGCATCTCTTTTTGCAGGGATTGGAGTGTTGTCTTAACTTCTTCCTCGGTCATAAGAGACTTCTGGTCGGTCAAAACGTCTTTAATCGCCTTTCCCAAAATATCTGGATCAACCTCAATTTGGCTCCTTTTAAGACTGCCGGCCATATCCATGCCAATAGCATAACTGACCTTCTCTTTTGCTGATTTCAGTTCCAACTTTTCTGCCGCCATCGCGGTACTTGCCATTAACATCATGCCAAAAATCATCACACCTCTCACTCTCATGTCCTCTCCTTATCTGCGATAAATTAAGAAATACCGTCACGATGGCCATCATGCCACCACTATTACTCTTGCCGTGTTACCCTGTTAGAGGGGAGATTGTCAATCGATATTGCCTGGCTAACGCTATCCCGGTCCGCACGGGATCACTCTGGCAGACCGGCAATCCTATTAAGATCAGAAACTTTACTGAGACGAGAAATAATTTGACGATGCCCGGCAGAAAAAGCCAAGCGCTCAAGATCCGGCAAGGGTAGCCAGCGATAGTTCTGGGCAGTATGAAGGGTGGGGAGAATGGGACTTGGCAGATGGCAGAGAAAGGGATAAAGGGTGGCACGATATTTGGTGTAGGCATGCCTTACGACCGGCAGGGGGATCTGCGTCTCGATAACAAATTGAGTCTCCTCCTGAACGGCTCGGATGACGGCCTCTGCAGGAGGGGCCCCATCTTCCAGATGACCTCCGGGAAACTCCCAGAGCGAAGCCCAGCGCACTCCAGCCGGCCGCTGCTGCACGTAAATCCTTTGCTCGGCAACAATCACCGCCACCACAAAATTCACCACAATGCCCTTTTGTGCCTCTCCAGTCACTGGTCGCATCGCTGCAGTACCAGTTTGAAAACTCTCACAGAGGTCCGTCACGGGACAGAGATTGCAACACGGCGCCGCTCGACCACAGAGTAAAGCGCCAAACTCCATGAGTGCCTGATTCCACTGCCGAGCTTGCCCCGAAGGCAACAGAGCCTCTGCCAAGGCCCAAATCGTGCTTTGGGCGGCAGGTGACTTCACCGGTTCATCAATAGCAAATAGACGAGCAAAAAGCCGCTCAACATTGCCATCGACCACCGGATAATCCTGTTGAAAGGCGATGCTGGCAATCGCCCGGGCGGTATATTTTCCGACACCGGGCAACTTCAGGAGTTCCGGCAGAGAATCAGGCAGCTGTCCAGCAAAATCGCGCACCATACATTGTGCGGCCGCATGGAGATTGCGTGCCCTGGAGTAATAGCCAAGCCCTTCCCACTCCTTAAGCACCTCCTCTTCCGAGGCAGCGGCCAAGGTGGCTATGTTGGGGAATCGTTTAATCCAACGCCTGAAATAGGTGACACCGCGCTCCATCTGGGTCTGCTGGAGCATAATCTCCGAGACCCAGACATGGTAAGGCAGGTAGCCTTCCCGCCAAGGAAGAGGCCGTGCCGCAGCGGCAAACCAGCCCAGCAAATCCTGGTGCAGTCTGGCGGTCACCGCCTTGGAGGGAGTCGCAATTTTCAATAATTAAAACGATGGGTAAAGTTAAGCATCACGGTCGCAGCATAGTCTGTCTCCAAACCGTACCAGTTGACATCCTGATACAGCGGCGCCCCATAGCTGCCATTCAGGTTGAAATTGCCGCCAAGTGCCGACAGAAAGCGCCAACTAGCAACCGCAGTCAAGGTCACAGCCCGGCCACCGCTGTTATCCATCGTCACCCCTTTGAACTCATTCTTATCGGTATCGGTCGCGTCAAGTTCCAGGCCCAGCATGACATCATAGTTCGGTGTGTAGTGCAAAGCGGCACCAATTTTCGTGACATCACCAAAGTCATAATCATCGCCATTTTCGCGGTTGACCAGGTGACTCAACTCTCCATGCAGCCAGAAATCCCCAAAACGCATCGAGCCAAGAATACCTCCACCAAAGTTGATGCTACCCGTGCCCATCTGCAAGCCGGGCATATTTCTCGTCGAATTGGCAAAATCTGTATCGAAATCACCCGTCGGCAAGGTAACGTTGGCCATCAAGGTGACAAATTTACTGTAGTAGTCATCCCGCCACAGGTTATAGCGCAATTTGAGGTCGAGATCGGTAATGCCGCTGTTCTCGGTGACTCGCTCGGTACTATCCATCCTCATTTCTGAGGTCATGGTCTTATCGAGGTCCGCGAGCTTGGCAGTCAAGCTAACCTTGTCGGTGATCCCATAATTTGCCATCACCATCATGCCGGAGGCCTCCATCTTTTTGGGAACCATCGGTGCGGGAACTTTGCTAGCGGTAGCGCTCAAAAATTGCGACTTCGATACATCATCAGACCCCATCTTCAGGTTATCCATCACCATCGACATATAGCCCACGCCACCGCTCAAGGCGCCTTTTGGTGGCGGCACCGCCGAGTTCACCCGGTTGGGCATGGTCATGCCCATGGGAGAGATCGCCTGCAGGGCTTGTGAGAAGCTGATGGTCTGGCCTCCATGATCGGCCATAAACTTATTTGCCCCGTCCTGATCGGCAAAGGCGATAATATTGGGGATCATATCCGGCACCAAGTCACTACCGATAACGTAGGTGGCATCGGCAGCCGCAGTCTCTTTACCGCTTACCCAGTCATGCACGGTTACCGAAGAAAATGCCCCCTCACCGCCTGCGTCCGAGACCAGCCGCAGCATATCAGCAACCCCGCAGGTCTTGTCGACTTCCCCGCCCTTGCCGGTAACGACAGCGCTCGTCTGCTGGTACTGATCAATATACATGCCGCACAACCTGCAGCCCTCGCGCTCTTCAGCCTGCGCGGCCGATGCCAGCAAAACGGCCATTACCATGACTGCACCATACCTCTTCACCATTTCCCCTCCTCCATCTTTTCTTGTTTGCGTGTTTCACGAGTGGTTGCAACAACATATCGGCACCAAGCAGTGCGACAAGTTGTCATGTTCCGGCAACCTATCACAATGTGATACAGGCAACAATGTGGCAAATTGTCGCAGGCAAAGTTCAGCCTTTGAACACATCAACCAAGAGAGCAAGGTTTAGGGCAATCACCACCACTCCGACCGTCCACAGCACTATCACCCCAAAACGGCTATTTGCATAACTCCCCATCACCTTTTTGGAGGAGGTCAGCAGTATCAATGGCACAATGGTAAAGGGAAGCTGCAGCGAAAGAATAATCTGGCTCCAGAGAATCCCCTGGAATGGGTCCCCCAGCAAAAAAATAACCAGCAAGCCTCCAATAAGAGTAATGGACAGGCCGATTCGCGAGTGCGGATCGTTGATATCAAATGGTTCAGAGAAAATGCCGGCAAAGACACTGCCGCCGGCCATCGCCGCGGTCAGCGAGGAAGAGAGGCCAGCGAAGATCAGGCCTAAGGCGAAGATCACGGCCGAAAGCCGGCCAAAGATTGGAAGCAGGGTGGCCGTCACCTGTGGCAGTTGAGAGACGACAATCCCTCCCTTGTAAAATACCGCTGCCGCCATGATGATCATGGCGCTATTGATCGCCCAGCCGGCGCTCATCCCCACCAGGGTATCCAAAAATTCATAGCGCAGCTGTTTTTGGATGACAGTATCCCCTTGGGTGTTCCATTGCCGGCTCTGGATGACCTCCGAGTGCAGAAAGATATTGTGGGGCATAACCACCGCCCCTAACACCCCCATGATCACCGGCAACGCCCCAAGAGGAAAAGTGGGCGTCACCCAGCCGATAGCGGTATCAAACCAGGAGACATCCGCCACCCAAAGTTCAAAGAGAAAGGCAAGGCCAATCAGAGAGACAAAACCGATAATCCATTTCTCCAGGCGCTGGTAATTTTTTGAAAACAGCATCCAGATGGCAAAACAGGCCGAGAGCAGTGAGCCAATTGACAGGGGGAGCCCGCTCAGCATGTTAAGACCAATGGCCGCACCCAGGAGTTCAGCCAAAGCAGTGGAGATGCAGGCGATCATGGCGCTGCCCAACATCATGACCCGCAGGCCGGGCCCAAAAAATTTAGAGGCGGCCTCGGAAAGGCAAAGGCCGGTGACGATACCGAGGTGAGCGGCGTTATGCTGAACCACGATCAGAATGACCGTGGAGAGTGTCACCACCCAGAGCAGGGAGTACCCGAACTGGGAGCCGGCGGCCACATTGGTGACCCAGTTGCCGGGATCGATAAAACCAACAGTAACGAAGAAGCTGGGGCCGATATAGCGAAAAAGCTCCATCGATGCCAGACGCGAGGCTCGCTGGCCAAGAAGGGTGAGCCAGTTCATGGATTATGGGGGGGCAAATTTGAAGAGTTTTCGTTGCAAGCTGCGGCGATGGATATTGAGCTTGCGGGCTGCTTCCGAGATATTGCCATCGCAATCGGTTAATACCCGCTGGATGTGTTCCCACTCCACCCTGGCCAGGCTGGGCGGAGTCAAATCCTCGGAGCTGACCGGAATCGCCAACTGATCGTCTTCAGCAAAGGCCTGTAATATCTCATCAACATCGGCAGGCTTCGGCAAATAATTGAGGGCACCTAGCTTGATAGCCTGACTGGCGGTAGCAATGCTGCCATAACCGGTAAGCACCACAATCCTGATTGTCGGCCGCAGACGCTTGATCTCCGCAACCAACTCCAAGCCAGAGCGCCCTGGCATACGCAAATCAACCAAAGCCATGTCCGGCATTATTGTCGCGAGCTGTGTCAAAGCCTCATCGTAATCACCTGCCTCATACACAACAAAGCCTCGCCGCCTCAAGGCCACCGCCAAGCGATTGCGAAAGACGTCCTCATCATCGACCAGTAAAATAGCATGTAACGACTCACTCTGCCTCATGGCTGCCCTCCTCTTCAGTATCGTTATCCTTCTCTTCCCTCACTACACGACATATCCAAAACCGTACCGTGGTACCAACACTCAGCGTCGAATCAATCTCCAAGCCTCCACCCAGGCGCTCGGCCAGGGTCGCAGCAAGGTAGAGGCCAAGGCCCAAACCATGACCAGCAGGTTTCGTGGTGAAAAATGGTTCACGAGCCTTTTGTACCGTCTCGCTGTCCATGCCCCTGCCCCGATCGCTTACCTCAAATCGTACCGCATCATCATCAACAGCCGCCCGCAAGGTCACCGAGGCGTTCGCATCCGAGGCGTGGAGGGCATTCGATACCAACCCGCGCAGTACCCTTTGCACCGAACGTTTAGGAACCGTCAAGGGAACTTCCGGCGTCGGGCAGTCCAACAGCACGTGCTCTCGCCGCTGATCGCCCAAAGAGGACTTGACCTCATGCAGCAGATCTGCAAGGCGCAAGGTAATCAACCCTTCACCCAAGGGTTCCCCGGCATCGGCTGCCATCTGGTAAAGGATATCCCGACAGCGCGTCACCTGAGAACGGATCAAACGCAGATCGTCCAGCCAAACCTCGTGACTTCCTTGGCTCATCTCACGATAAAGCTCCCCTGCCGCCACGGCGATGGTAGCCAACGGGGTGGCAAACTCATGAGCCGCACCAGCGGAGAGGGCCGCAAGCGAGGCCAGCCGCTCGTTTTTCAACTGTTCCTCCCGCAACTGCGCTCGCATATCTCGATGCACAACCAAGGCCTGTTGAATCCGGGTGACAAAAAAAACGACAAAAAAGGCGGTGATCGCGAAGGCCAGCCACATGCCTTGCAGATGCAGATTCAATTCGGGGGACAATGCAACGCTATGGCAGAGAGGCTGAGCGCCTCCCAGACCAGAGAGTTTGGTAGATGGCAGAAAGAAAACTCCATAGCAAGCGGCAGAAAACCCGACCAAGCCCCATGCCATACCCATCGGCAGCAAGATGGCACCTACCACGATATGCACCAGATAGAGAAAGGTGAAAGGGTTCATTGCCCCGCCAGTCAAGGCAAGCAACGCGGTGAGCAGGGCAACATCCAGAAACATGACCCCGGTGAATAACGGGCCTGGCAGCCGCTTCCGTTTGCGGATCAGCCAGGCAAAGACCAAATTCGAGGCAACCTCAAAGGCAATCAGTCCGAAAACCAGTCTCGGTACCGCCATGGCAAACAGCAGTCGCACTGCGGCAAACAGCGATATCTGGCAAAGCACCGTGCCCCAGCGCAGGGTAAGAAACCACCCGGCAACCGACTTATCGATTTGATGTCCTGCTGCGTTCCTCATCCGTAAGTACTTATCAATCGGGTAATTGTTCTCGCGCAACGGCGCGGAAAGGCAGAAAAAAGCATCATAAAGGCCTCAGCACCTTTGATCACTTTCAGTTTAGCGCATGAATTTTTCGCGCAGTCGCTCACAGACATGATCAGGAACCAGGCCGCTGACATCGCCACCGTGGCGAGCCACATCCTTGATAATGCTCGAACTGATATAGATCCAACGGAAAGCGGTCATCAGAAAAACCGTCTCAACCTCCCTCTCCAGGCGGCGGTTCATCAGGGCCAACTGAAATTCAAACTCAAAATCCGAGACCGCCCGCATGCCACGCACAATGGCCTTTGCCCCTCGCCGATAGGCATAATCGACCAACAATCCATCGACCGAATTGACCTCAACCCGAGTTTCATCAGCCGGAAAACAGTCGCGGATCATCTGCAAGCGTTCCTCGACAGAGAAAGTCGGCGTCTTGGTAGGATTTTTCGCCACCGCCACCACAACCCGGTCAAAAAGGTGCAAAGCCCGCTGAATGATATCCAAATGCCCCATGGTGATTGGATCAAAGGTGCCGGGATAGACTGCCACTCGATCGGCTGTCTTTTCTGCTAAGAAGGGTTCATAGGTTATCATGCGTGAATTTCCTTATCGTCGGGACCAGCAATCCCCTTTTCGTAGAGCCAAAAGCCTGTATCCCCGTAGGAGCGACGGTCGTAGCACAAAAGCACACTGACTGCTTCAGGCAAGCTCTCGGCACTATCATCTTCAAAGACAACCGTTGTCCTCTCGCCCACAAGCCCTTCTGCAAGGAGGGCACTGAGCAGTCTCTCTCCTTGTCCCTGTCGATAGGGCGGGTCGAGAAAGATGAGATCAAAGACCGGCGCCTGTAGCCCACCTGTAGACGATCGCTCCAGCCCCAACTTTCGCCAAAAAAAAAGGCTTTTCAGCAGATCATGCCGAACGACATGAGCCTTTGCTGAAAAGCCACAAACTGCAATATTTTTCCGTATCAAATCCAATGATATAGAGCTGTTATCAACAAGGACAGCCTCCCTGGCACCGCGACTCAAAGCCTCAAGAGCAAAAGCGCCAGTGCCGGCAAAAAGGTCGAGGACGGCAGCCCCCTCGATAAACTCCCATCCCAAGATATTGAACAAGGCCTCCCTGGCACGGTCGGCCGTTGGCCGAATGGAGGCACCACCACGACTGCCCGGTGTAAAAAGCTTTCTCCCCCTGGCGCTACCGGCGATAATTCGCAAAGTCTACAGATAATCCTTGATCAAAATCTCGGCAATCTGCACCGCATTCAAGGCCGCACCTTTCAGAATATTGTCGGCCACGACCCAGAGGTTGATCCCGTTGGCAATGGTCTCATCTTCACGGATGCGGCCAACCATAGTCTCAAATTTCCCGGCACAATCAATTGCCAGCGGATAGACGGAGTTCGCCGGATCATCCACTAACTTGACGCCAGGGGCCTTGGCCATCAAGGCCTTAACTTCGGCGGCGCTAATCTTTTTTATGGTCTCGACATTGACCGCTTCGGAGTGGCCATAAAACACCGGGACCCGCACCGTCGTGGCGGTAACCGCGACCTTCTTATCTTCAAAGATTTTCATGGTCTCGTTGACCATCTTCATCTCTTCCTTGGTGTAGCCGTTCTCTAAGAAACTGTCGATCTGCGGCAGGCAATTAAAGGCGATCTGATGGGGATAGACCTTATGCGTAATCGGATTAGCCGCCACCCAGTCACGAACCTGCCGCTCCAACTCCTCAATAGCCTTGGCCCCGGTGCCGGAAACCGCCTGATAAGTAGAGACGACAATACGCTTGATGCCGACCGCATCATAAATCGGCTTCAACGCCACCAACATCTGGATGGTTGAGCAGTTCGGGTTAGCGATGATGCCACGCTTGGTGTACTGCGCTATCGCATGAGCATTGACCTCAGGCACCACCAAGGGCACCTCAGGATCCATGCGGTAGGCGCTGGAATTATCAACCACCACCGCCCCGGCTGCTGCCGCGGCGGGGGCAAAGGTTAAGGACCTGTCGCCGCCTGCCGAAAACAGGGCAACATCGATACCAGCAAAGGAATCCGTGGTCATCTCTTGGACAGCTATCTCCTTGCCCTTGAAAGTCAACTTCTTACCCACCGATCTGGCAGAGGCCAAAAGCCGCAACTCATTGATCGGAAAATCCCGCCGGGCCAAGGTCTCAAGCATAGCGCCGCCAACGGCACCTGTGGCACCCGCCACCGCAACGTTAAAATGTGTCTTCTTTGCTGCCATTTCTTTCTCTCCTGTGGAGGCAACCCGTCAGGTCGCCCATGGTCATCGGTGATTATATCCTTAGGCGAGGCACTGCCTCGTCCCCTACCCTTTATGCTTCAAATATTCTAAACGATTCAGGCCATTGAGATAGGCCTTGGCAGCGGCGGTAACGATATCCGGATCAGCACCCTGGCCTAAAACGATCTTGCCGTTATCCTCAATCCTGACCATCACCTCACCCTGGGCATCGGTGCCGCCGGTGATCGAACTCACGGCGAAGTAAAGCAGCGTGCTTCGGGTGCCGGTCAGATTGGCAATAGCCCTAAATGTCGCGTCAATAGGGCCAACCCCGAGGGCCGAACCTTTGACCTCCTCACCATTGACCTTCAACAACACGGCCGAAGTCGGCAGTGTCTTACTGCCGCTCATCGCTCCTAACGACAACAGTTCGAAGGACTCCGGCACTCGAAAGATCTCATCCATCATGATGGCTTCAAGATCTTCGTCAAACATGTCCTTCTTAACATCAGCCACCTCTTTGAAACGCTTGAACACCCGGTCAAGCTCGTCATCCTTCAGGGTGTACCCCAAAGTAGCAACCCGGTCTTTCAAGGCGTGACGGCCAGAGTGCTTACCCAACACCAAGGTGCCGGTACTCAGACCGACATCACACGGATTCATGATCTCATAGGTATTACGGTTTTTGAGCATACCATCCTGATGAATTCCGGACTCATGGGCAAAGGCGTTGGCCCCGACGATCGCCTTGTTTGGCTGCACCATCATGCCGGTGATGGTACTGACCATACGGCTGGTCGGATGAATATGCTCGGTAACGATATCGGTGCGGACATTGATTTGATCGGCCCGGGTCCGCACCGCCATGACCACCTCCTCCATGGCGGTGTTGCCGGCCCGCTCACCAATGCCATTCATGGTGCACTCGATCTGGCGCGCCCCAGCCTTCACCGCAGCCAGGGAATTAGCCACCGCCAAGCCTAAATCATTGTGACAATGGACGCTGATGATCGCCTTGTTGATGCTTGGGATATGGCTCATCAGATAGGCAATCTTAGCACCAAATTCGTCGGGCACAGCATAGCCCGTGGTGTCGGGGAAATTCAAGACCCGCGCTCCTGCTTTGATCACAGCCTCAAAAACCGTGCATACGAAATCGAGATCACTGCGCGAGGCATCCTCTGCCGAGAACTCAATGTTTGAGGTATACTGCGCGGCATGCTTGACCGAGGCTACCGCCAACTCCAGGACCTGCTCCCGGCTCATCTTGAGCTTATGCTGCAGATGGATGTCGGAGGTGGCGAGGAAGGTATGAATCCTGGGGTTTTCACCATTCTTCAAGGCCTCCCAAGCAGTATCGATATCTTTTTGATTGCAGCGGGCGAGCCCTGCTACCTGAATACCGCGCACATTATCGGCAATATTCTTGACACAACTGAAGTCTCCCTTGGAGGCAATCGGAAAACCTGCCTCGATGATATCGACATTCAGTTTGACAAACTGCTGCGCCAGCCGGAACTTCTCCTGCATATTCATGCTGGCACCGGGAGACTGTTCCCCATCACGAAGGGTCGTATCAAAGATAAAAACCTTCTCTCGACCCTGATTTTGCTCTACCATGCTCATCGATTCATCCTCCACCAAAGACAACCCCTTGGGCCCTAACTTTTTCAATCCCCACGCATGCTATCATACGGCGTCAAACCGTCCAAGGATTGTCTGACCAGCCTTGACACGCTGTCCCATGCTCACCTCAAGCCGCAACTCGAGCGGCAGGTAAAGATCAACCCGTGAGCCAAAGCGGATCAGCCCAAAACGAGCCCCTTTCCTCAACACATCACCCTTCTCGGCCCAACAGACAATTCGTCTGGCAATCAAGCCTGCCATCTGCACAAAGGCCATCTGCCGTCCTGGCCCGCCATCAAGCACCACGGCACAAGTCTCATTTTCCAGCCCCGCACGGGGGGAGTCGGCCGAATAGAATTTCCCCGGAGAATAGACAATCCTCTCAACCTGCCCGGGAAAGGGAACACGATTGACATGCACATCAAAAACATTCATGAAGATACTGACTTTCTGGACACGGGCCTTCAGATAGCGATCGTCAACAACCTGCTCAACAAGAATGATCCTGCCATCGGCCGGTGACACCAGGGCTGTCGCATCATCAGGCACCACCCGCGAAGGATCGCGGAAGAAATAGAGCGTAAAGCTAGTAATTGCCATGCCAATCAGCGTCACCGCCACGTTATCGAGCAGAGCCGCGATAAGCGTGGCAAACGCGGCAAACAAAATGAATGGGGTCCCTTCAAGGGCGACAGGAATACGGGTAATTTTCATAATAACAGTGAGTTACGTTACAAACAGATCCTCTCCACAAGGCGTTCAATCACCAACGGAGGATGCCCCGAAAAGGCCTAAAGATAAAACTGGCTACAGAAATACAAAAGCACTACTTTTTGCTAAGTAGTGCTTTTGTAGTGTCGTCAAAAACAGCAAGAAAGGGGACTTACTTTACCGCCCTGGTCATGGCAACCGCCCCAGTCCGAACAATCTCCTGGATGCCGATCGGCCGCAGGATATCTATGATGGCCTTAATCTTGGTCTGGCTACCGGTGACTTCAACGACATAGCTCTTCGGGCTGACGTCTACCACCTTGCCACGGAAGATATCGATCACGCGCAGCACCTCCGCCCGCGTCGAGGCTTCAGCCTTTACCCGAATCAACGCCATCTCACGATCCACATATTCATGCTCGCTCATGTCGGTGACCTTGATGACATCGATCAATTTATGGAGCTGTTTGGTAATCTGCTCAATGATACTCTCGTCACCGCTAGTCACCAACGTCAAGCAAGAGACCTCTTTTTCGATGGTAGGGGCTACCGTCAAGCTCTCAATATTGAAACCGCGGCCACTGAACAATCCCGTCACCCGAGAGAGCACTCCAGGCTTATTTTGCAATAGTACCGATAATGTATGTCTCATGTCTTTACCCTGAATCCGGCATGCCGGCATATAGTTTAAAAAAGGAACCTCGACTTCCTAAGAAAGGCTGGGGAAAGCCGCCCCGTTCGTTACACCAATAACATCTCCGTGGTCGCCTTACCTGCCGGCACCATCGGATACACACCCTCTTCTCGACTAATCAGAAAGTCCATGATGACCGTATTTTTGGTAGCCAAAGCCTCCTTGATCACCGGCTCGACCTCACTCGGCTTGGTCGCCCGCAGGCCAACCGCGCCATAGGCCTGAGCAAGCAAGACAAAGTCAGGGGCAACATCCAATATCGTACCGGAATACTGTTTATCATAAAACAGCTCTTGCCACTGCCGAACCATACCAAGGTAGTGATTGTTCAAAATAGCGATCTTCACCGGGCACTTATACTGCCTGGCGGTTGCCAACTCCTGAATATTCATCTGAATACTGCCATCGCCAGCGATATCGATGACAACTTTATCGGGTGCTGCCATCTGCGCACCGATGGAGGCAGGAAAGCCGTAACCCATGACACCAAGGCCACCGGATGTCATCCACTGATTGGGCTTATCGAACTGATAGAATTGTGCCGCCCACATTTGATTCTGGCCAACCTCTGTGCAGATGATGGCATCTCCACCGGTCAACTCGTGCAGTTTTTGCACTACGAACTGAGGCTTGATGATATCGGTCTCTTCAACGTAGCTCAAGGGGTGCGCCGTTTTCCATTCCTTGATCTGCGCCAGCCACGGATCGTGTTTGGCGTGTACCGCTTTAAGATTCACATCTGGCGAGGAATCAAACCAGCGATTCATGTCCGCCAAGGCCTTTTTACAATCGGCCACAATCGGCACATGCACCTTAACATTCTTGCTGATCGACGAAGGATCGATATCGATATGAATAATCTTGGCATGGGGCGCAAAGGCGGCAATCTTGCCGGTTACCCGATCATCAAACCTGGAGCCAACTGCGATCAGCATATCGCAATGTGCCACCGCCATGTTGGCCGAATAGGTGCCGTGCATGCCCAGCATACCCATTGACAGGGAGTCTGAGCCCGGAAAACCACCAAGGCCCATTAAGGTCATGGTGACGGGGATGTTGAGCTTTCTAGCCAACTCCGTCAGTTCACCGCTGGCCTTGGAGGCGATAATGCCGCCACCGACATAGAGCACCGGTCGACTTGCCTTCATAATCTCCTTGCAGGCCTTATCGATCTGGCCAGGATGCGGCTCACAGGTGGGGCGATAGGTCCGCATCTGGACAGGCTCTGGCTCTGGGAAGGTCAACTTGCTGGCCATGACGTCCTTGGGCAGATCAATCAGGACAGGGCCGGGTCGCCCGGTACGGGCAATGTGGAAGGCCTCGCGTATGGTTGGCACCAGATCCTTGACATCTTTCACCAAATAGTTGTGCTTGGTGCAAGGCCTTGTGATACCGACAATATCAACCTCCTGGAAGGCGTCATTGCCAATCAGACTGGTCGGCACTTGACCAGTAAAGACGACAATCGGGATAGAATCCAAATAGGCCGAAGCAATACCGGTTACCGTATTAGTAGCCCCAGGGCCTGAAGTGGCCAGCGCCACGCCGACATCTCCCTTGACGCGTGCATAGGCATCGGCGGCATGCACTGCCGCCTGCTCGTGCCGTACCAGAACATGGGTAATCTCGGGAGTGCGCAATAACTCGTCATAAATATCGATGATCGCCCCGCCGGGGTAACCAAAGATACAGTCCACATTTTGTTCTTTCAGGCATTTCATCAAGGCCTGACAGCCTGTAATTTGCATAATTTCTATCCCAGGTACAAACTTCTTTAACGGTTTATGAGCGCATTGGCTAAAGCCATACACCCGTCTATTCCTATCATTGTATGGAGTCCGATAAATATAGCCGCAATCTGACAGATGTCAACTCTGTTATCAGACGGTATTTCCATTTTTTGGCTAATTTTATTGTGCCGCAGCCCCTTTCTTCGGCGAAAAAGACTGGCACTCCATCCCAGAGCTGGCATAAACAACCCGGGAGGGCATCTCTTTTGCTTTGAAGTTCAGGGCCCGACAGCCGTAGGGGTGATTGGGCTCATAGGTAATGTAGAAGTGACGGCAGGCCAGACAGTTGACCGGAGAGGGCGCAGGCATCAGTCAAACTCCGCATAACGGGATAACCCTTTCAGCAGGAGGTAGCGGCCAAGGGGCACGACCTCACACGGCAGGCTACCGACAAACACCGGATTCGCGCAAAGACCGCCAGAGAGATACAGCCTGTCGGGAGAACCGCAGAATCGATAGGCGTTTAAGGCAATCCCCTTGATGAGTCTTGCCACCGCCTCGGAAACCGGCATGCCGGAGATGACCGCGTCGAAGATATGACTCATCCCCAAAACCCCGCAAGTCACCGAGAAGGTGCTCTCCGGCGCCCCCATCTTTTGGTAGTCCAGGTCGTAATACTTCTCCAATAGTTCGATAGTGAACCCCATCGAGGCCCCGCATTCGGTGTTCCAACCCATGTCCTTTAATTTACCATCCTTGTAAGCCACGAACTTGATATCCCGGCTGCCGCAATCAAGCAGCACATACTCAGGCTCGGCAATCATCGACTCTCCACCACGTGCCAAGGCAATCAACTCGTTAACATAGCGATCGGCAAAACGGCGGCCGTTATGTCCGGTAGCCAAATCAACATGCAGGTTGCCGGGCAGCTCTTTGGTCGAGAGGATGGTCGGTTGACTGCCATCTTCTGCGACATTCAAGAACTTGCAGTAGGATGTTCCGAAATCACCCAGGATCACGAAAGGGCTCCGGAGAGTTCGAGAAAGGCTTGGACTTTGGCCTTGGCGCTGCTGGAGGTGGTGAAATCGACATCCAGATACAGGGCCTGCGGGTGGCGATCGGCCAGAAACTTGGCCAACGCCGTCTTAGCACAAAAGGATTGAGCAAAGAACACTGTCGGCACCTTGGGGTTGCAATAGGCCTCCAGCACCTCGTCGGCCGGGGTCTTATTCTCCATGCAACGAGTCCAGCCGTAAATGTGGGTCGTGACGGGAAATGGTTCAAGCAGAGAAAAATCCCTGGGAGGCACCCCCCAGAAGCCGGCCTTCGGTTTGCAGGACTTGAACTGACAAGGAGTCACCGTGGCGTACTTGACCCCTTCGGTAATAGCGAGAAGTTTTTCGGTCAGATCCTGGCGAGCCTTACTGATTGGCGTACCACAACCTGCAACATCAACATTTCTAGTGCGAATGACCGGAATTGACAGAATCTCCTTCAGGATCGTCGAGACATGCAAGGCGCAGTCGCATTTACCCGGTCCCACGTCAATAAAAATAGCATCGAGTTTCAGGTGCAGGGCATTTAGAACCACCGTGCGCAAAATCGCACAATAGACCTTGGGTAACAGTGGCGAAACGCCATCGATGCTGGCCGTAACCAAACGGGCATCTAAGTCGTGGATAATTACTTTAGCCTCATTTAAGGCACGGATGACCGCAAGCGGCGGCACTCCAACAATGCCAACCGTCGTAAACCGTGAGATATCGTAATCACCCATAACATCGACCCTGCAACAAGCCTACAGCTTCCCAGAGAAAAAAAGTTGACGCGCAACACTGAAGCCCACCAGCACCAAGACAATGCCGACGATATTGCTGACCCCAACATAGCACAGAGCCGTTTTCCACTGCCCAACCTTAAACATCTGCGCCGTCTCCCGACTGAACGACGAAAAGGTCGTAAAGCCACCCAAAAGGCCTGTGAAGATAAAGAGCCTGCTCTCGGAGCTGAGATGCACCCCCTCCAAAAGCCCCCAGAGGAGGCCAACCAGCAATGATCCCAGCAGATTGACGGTCAGGGTTCCTGCCGGGAACTCATGGCCGCCAACTCTCTGCGACAGGAGAAACACACCATGCCGACAGGCAGAGCCAATCCCCCCACCCAGGATAATGAAAAAAATATTACGCATAAGGTCTGCACGATACAAATCGGTTCAAGAGGAGCTGTGTCTGTTCAACAGTGAGGCAAATTGATCGCAGCCGCAAGATGTGGAGCCAGAGGGCCGTTACTTTTCTGCTTGAAAAAAAGCCTCCGTAAGGAGTAAAAGACCGACAGCAAATGAGTCCCTCGCTTATCGCCTTTTACCCCTTACGTTAATCTCGCGTCAACCGGAAATCTGCCATGCCTATCGTCTTGTGTCTGCCCATAAAAGCCTCACCTCCAAGCTTGCAAGACAACAGCGCAGACCTCGACCGCCTCAAAAAAGTGGCCTGTGAGTCGCTGGGAAATATCCCGCTGGTGATCCCCTGGCGACAGGCGGGACAGGTCGCCAGGAACTTTCGCCAAGCTGGATTTCAGGGCGCGGCGCTGATCAACCAAGTGGAGGGACGATCCGAACTGATCGATTTTCTCCCCTGTCTACCTGCGGTGCTGCCCGCCATGGCGCTCGACCTGGGGACTACCTACCTGGAGGCCTCGCTGATCGATCTCCTGTCCGGCAAACGGCTAGCTCAAGCCCATCACCCCAATGGCCAGATCCCTTTCGGTGACGACGTCCTCAGCCGAATCCACGTCGCTGACCGTGGCACGGGCCTCAGCGATTTACAAAAAGCGGTAATCGCCTCGATAAACGAGTTGTCTCTCCTCCTCGCCGATCAGGCCAAGGTCGAGCCCCATCATATCCGAGCGATGAGCGTCTCCGGCAATCCGACCATGGTTCATCTTTTCCTCGGGCTCGACCCCCATCACATGTGCCGCGAACCCTACATCCCTTTGGTCAACGCCCCGGATACGGCTCAGGCCTTCGAGCTTGGCCTGGCCATCAATCCGGCAGCACCTGTCTATCTGCTGCCCGGGGTTGGCAGCTATTTTGGCGGGGACCTTATCTCCGGCATCCTGGCTAGCGGCCTCGACCAACAGGAAGAGACCTCAATGCTGATCGACGTCGGCACCAACGCCGAAGTGGTCCTGGGAAATCGTGACTGGCTGATCGCCTGTGCCGGGGCGGCGGGTCCAGCACTCGAAGGAGGCGTCGCACGCATGGGCATGCGCGCAGGACCCGGTGCCATCGAGCATATCTCGATCAACCCGAAAAGCCGGGAGGTTGCCTGGCAAACCATCGAGCACCTGCCAGCCTGCGGACTTTGCGGGTCCGGCATCATTGACCTGGTTGCCGGTCTCTATCTGGCAGGGATCATTGACCGCCGCGGAAAATTTCGTCCTGGGAGTGACCCTGCCCGCCTCATCGATACGGAAGGCGGTTTCCAATATGTGGTGGTCGCAGAGAGTCAAGCCGCCGCTGGCCGAGCCGTGGTTCTCGAGCAGGTGGATCTGGATGCCCTGATGCGCTCCAAGGCTGCCATGTACGCTATCCTCTCCACCTTACTCTCCCAGGTTGGGATCGCTTTCTCCGACCTGCACCGCATCTATGTTGCCGGGGCCTTTGGCCGTCATATCGCCCCCCGTCAAGCTATCACGCTCGGCATGCTGCCCGACCTGCCGCTTACCGTCTATCAACCCATTGGCAACAGCTCCTTAAGCGGTGCAGAAAAAGTCCTGCTGGAGGATGAGGCGCGTCAACGCTGCCGACAGATCATGCAGAAAATCACCTATATCGAACTCAATGTGAACCAGGAGTTCATGCTTCGCTTTTCCGGCTCAAAATTTATCCCCCACACCAACCACAGCCTCTTCCCCTCAGTGCCGGTATTTGATTGGTAACGACGTCCTTTGCCTGAAAACATCCTGCACCAACCATCGACCCAGGTCCGAACAAACTGATGCGAAAGATCGACAGCCGGTTATTCCGTTGCGCTTTTTTGCCTAAATATGGTAAAAGGGTGTTTTTTCAGGCTGCTTCCAGATTCAAGTCCTCCCTAGGATGATCGGCCAGACCTTTTTTAGACCAGGCCCTCAGTGGCCTTGGTGATTTCTATGAGTGTCAAAAAGACCAAGACCTGCAGTCGCAAAACCGTAAAGACGCCAAAAAAGACCGCCAGAGAACGTCTGGAAGAGTTCTGGGCCCTCTTCGTCAAGGAGGATGACGTCTTGGTCGTGATTAACGCAGACCCTGACGCCTTGGCCTGCGCCCTGGCAATCAAAAGGCTGCTGCGCTACCGGGTCAAGAGCGTTACCATCGGCTACCCAAACGAGATCAGGCGGCTCAACAACATCGCCATGGTCGATCTGCTCAAGATCTCGGTAGAACGTCTGCACACCTTAAAGCTCAAGGATTTTTCCAAAAAGGTCATTGTTGATTCTCAGCCTCTGCACCTTCCCGCCTTTGAAAGCATTGCCTTTGATGCCGTCATCGACCACCACCCGGCCAGCAACGGTTGGGAAGCCCCTTATGTCGATATCCGCCCGGAGTATGGTGCCGCCTCTTCGATCCTGATCGAATATCTGCGGGCTGCTGAGATGAAGCCGTCTGTCGCTCTGGCCACAGCACTGTTTTACGCCATCAAGGTCGACACCAATAACTTCGAAATGAAGGCCAGCCTGGCCGATGCCATCTCCTTTCGTTATCTCTTTGGCCTTGCCAACCAAAACCTGGTTCGAAAGATCGAACTCTCTGAACTCAGGCCGTCGGAGCTCAACTATTTCCGTACCGCCCTGACCGTGATGAAAATCAGTAACCGCAGACTTTACGCCCATATCGGACGAGTCCGCAACCCCGACATCCTGGTGATCATCGCCGACTTCTTCAACCAGGTCAACAATGTCTCCTGGGTTTTTGTCTCTGGCATCCACGGTGAAAAACTGGTGGTTATCTTCCGCTGCGATGGGTATAAAAAGAACGCTGGCTCCTTAGCGGGGAAAATCTATGGCCAGATAGGTTCAGCAGGCGGTCACCGCCAAGCGGCCCGGGCCGAAGTCGCCTTAAAAAACTTGGCGAAACAGGATCAAGAGTTCGACACGAAAACTTTAATTCGTGTCACCAAACGTCACCTTGAGGGGTCGTAAAACACCTTCAGTACCGAAGCACCGTCTCACCCTGCAACTGTAATCACATAACGGTGGTCGACCCAACGGGTTGACCTACAGCGTCACCATTCAGGAGTTATCGATGAAGCAAAGAACCAAAACCTTGGCCATGGTTCTGGCCGGCGGCCGCGTTGATGAGCTCAATGTCCTGACCTATTACCGGCCAAAATCAGCTGTCCCCTTTGGCGGCTTCGCCAGAGTCATCGATTTCCCTTTGAGCAATCTGATGAACTCCGGTTTGGAGCAGGTCGCCATCCTCTCGCAGTTCCGCAGCTTCTCCCTGATCAACCATATCGGCAGCGGTGCCGCCTGGGACATGATCGGACGCTACCGAGGCATCTCCATTCTGCCGCCCTCCACCGGCCATGCCAGTTCAAACTGGTACCGGGGTTCCGCCGACTCGGTCTACCAGAATATCGACTTCATCCGGTACCACAACCCGGAATGCGTCCTTATCCTCTCGGGTGACCACATCTATAACATGAATTATCAGGCGCTGATCGACTATCACAAGGAAAAGGATGCCGATCTGACCATGGTTTGCCTGCCCGTACCGCTGGAAAAGGCACACCGCTTTGGGGTAGCCAATATCGATGACGAAGATGGCGTAATCGGCGGCCGGGTACTGCAATACAAGGAGAAACCTCACCAGCCGCGCTTCAACTGGGCCTCGATGACCGTCTTCTGCTTCAAACCGGAGGCCCTGCTCAAAACCCTGGTCGACAATGCCCAAGAAGACACCTCCTTTGAGTTCGGCAAAGACATCATTCCTCGTATGCTGGCCGATCAACGACGGGTGTATGGTTTTAAATTCGACGGCTATTGGGGCTACACCAGAACGATCGAGGAGTATTGGCAGACCTCGATGGATCTATTAGGAGCATCCCCAAAAATCGACCTTGAACGCTGGGGGATACGCACCAACCTGGAACATCGCGATATCCGTGACTACCAACCGCTGAAGATAGGTTCCCGAGCCTCGGTACACGATAGCTTGATTTACAACGGCTGCGTCGTCGAGGGAACGGTCGAGCACTCCGTCCTCTTCCCTGGCGTCCACGTCAGACCCGGCGCGGTCGTGCGTGATTCAGTGCTCTTTTTCAATAACAAGGTCGAGTCCGGTGCCCATTTGACTAAAGTCGTGAGCGATGTTAACAGCAGCTTCGGCGTAGACTCTGTGGTTGGCGAGGAAACTTCCGCCGCGGGGCAAGAGGTTACCGTGCTGGGCTGGGACAACCATCTCCCGGCCGGTACGGTCATTGGCAGCGACTGCACCATCTACCCGCACCTGCGGCCTGAAAAGTTTAGCCGTGCCATTAAGAATGGGGAGATAATCCGATGAACCCTATCAACAAAACCCTGGTCCTGCTCCTTGCCGGCGGCGTTGGCAGCCGCTTGAATGTCCTGGTGCAAAGCCGCGCCAAGCCGGCAGTGCCCTTTGGCGGCCTCTACCGCATCATCGATTTTTCCCTCAGCAACGTCATGAACTCCGGGCTGACACAAGTCGGCGTCCTCACCCAATACAAGCCTCTGTCGCTGATGAATCACCTAGGCAACGGTGCCGCCTGGGACTTGGCCGGCCGAAGCCGCGGCGTCAAGATCCTGCCGCCACGCACCGGCTCGCAGGACTCCGACTGGTACAAAGGCACAGCGGACGCAGTGCGTCAGAATATCGATTTCATCAAAGCCCATCCCTGCCAAGAAGTCCTGATCCTCTCCGGCGACCATATCTACCACATGGATTTCGACCAGATGATCCAGGCACACCGCCAGAAAAAGGCCGACATTACCATCGGCATGATGGTGGTGCCCAAAGAGGACATCCACCAGTTCGGCACCGGCATCACTAATGATGAAGGCCGTATCGTTGAGTGGGAGGAAAAGCCAAAAATTGCCCGCACGGATTTGGCCTCCATGGGTATCTATGTCTTTGACACTGCCTACCTTCTTGCACTCCTTGCCGAAAGCCGTGAAGAGGTAGATTTCGGTATGCATCTCATCCCCAAGGCAATCCAGCGCGACAACGTTTACGCCTATCGTTTCAACGGCTATTGGCGGGATGTGGGCACGATACAGGCCTACTGGCAGGCCAACATGGACATCTTGCACGACGACTCCGGCATCTCACCAGAGGCTTGGGGCATCCGCCCCAACGTCGAGGCTGGCAACCGTATGGCGGATCGCTGCCCAGCCCGCTTCGGAGAGGCCGCCAAGGTACACAACTCGATGATCTCCGCTGGCTGCATCATCAACGGTGAGGTGATCAACTCTGTCCTCTCGCCAGGCGTCGTCGTTGCCAAAGGTGCGGTGGTCCGTGACTCGGTCTTGACCGATGACTGCACCGTAGGCGAGGGAGCCTTAGTCGATCTGGTGATCATGGACAAACGAGTCAAGATCGGCCGCCACGCTGTGGTTGGCAGCGGCGACAAGTCCCACGTCAACGAGCAGCACCCTTCTCATCTCTACACCGGCATCACCCTGCTCGGCAAGGCAGCGCAGATTCCAGACGGTGCCGTCATCGGTCGCAACTGCATCATCGGCCCACAGCGTTTGCCCCACGATTTCCCTTCTCTGCACATCGCCAGCGGTGCAACGGTTTAGCCGCTGCGCACAGGCCCAAAACGACTGAACCCTGGTGATAAATCACCAGGGTTCAGTCTAACAAAACTCAGGATCTCGAAAAAGAGTCAACGTCGAACAGCACTATCGGAGATGCGGCTCCAACCAGGATTCAACACGACCATCAACCGTAAAGTCTATGGTACCGCCCGAGTCAGAACCATACCACCACCTCTCTCCAGCCCGGCCATAAGAAACGACATTATCTGGTTTCCCAAAAAGCGCGACAACCTCTTCTTGAGACATACCCTCCCTGAGTTTCTCTTTCCACAGCCCTAAATCCTTCCAGCCCACTGTACTGCCAGCCTCAGGCAAAGAAGTATTCAACTTCTGAATCTCCAAAGGTGCCGCTCCTCCTTGTACAGCAGCTGCCCCCCCGACATCCGGTGTAGAACTGCCTAGTTTAGACTCGAGCGCTTGCAGGCGCGCCTCGAGCGCAGAAACTCTTTCTTCCAGCGTAAGCGGCGCGCCATTTGAAGCATAAGCAAAAAAGAACCCCCCGATGCCGATGACTAGAACTGTGGTGATGATTGCAACTTGCGTTTTCATAAAAACATTCTCCGTTGAACAATTTTTCAAACAAACTTGGCTTTTGCCAACACCAGAAAACTAAGCAAACGAGAACTATCATAAAGTCGCTGTTACTGTAGCGGCAAGGTTTTTTATTGTCAATCTGGATTATAAAACCTTAGAAAAAGTCCCCTCTTATCAACCCAGTAAATAATTTTTCAAAAAACACATCGGGCTGCCTTTTTCAATGCCTCGTATTGGCCACGCATAGCCCCTCCTCATAACAAGACAACCTCATGTTTTTCCCCTGACCGGGCCAGCACCCGTTGCTAACGTCGTCATAGTGGACTAAGCCAACCCGCCCACTAGTAGTTCTACCTAATCGTTTGATTCTCCTAATACTTTTTGGGCCCCACCATTTTTTTCGTAAAAAAAACGCAGGAAAATATTTCTTGCTTTTCTTCTTTTTTTTTTGATACACCATTCATAGAGCTTAGCAATTTAGGCAGAAAAGTCCTTCCAGAGAAGGGATATGAGCAAGATAAGCCCAGCACCTCCCATCATTTAAGGAGAACCATGAATCCCCTAAGAAGACTGGATAACCTTCGGATTAAAGCCAAGTTATTGGCAGGCTTTGTTCTCGTGGCATTGATTGCAGGCACCATCGGCGCCTTCGGCATTGTAAAAATGAAAATTATGGACCAGCGAGATCAAGATCTCTACCATTTTAACACCATACCGATATCACTCATATCCGATGTTTCAACTGCCTATCAACGGATGCGTATTTCAATACGGGATATCGTCCTCTACAACGAGGTCGATCGTCAAAAACAAAATGCGGCCTACGTCACAGAGCTTGACAAGACAATCGACAAACTATTTACAGACTTTGAACAGCGAATCGTCGCCGACAAAATTCGTCTAGAGTTCGACACCTTAAAAAGCACCTTTGCCAACTACAAGCCGGCCAGAGATAAACTTATCCAACTGGCCATGAACGGCGAACAGAAAAAGGCCCTTTTTCTGATGAAGCGCGAGGGTGCTTCTGTCGCCAAAACAATTGACGACACCATCACCAAACTCAAGGAACTCGAAGTTGAAGAGGCTGGCATCAAATCTCAAGCAAATTCATCGACTGCGGCCCTCGCCCGCAAGACAACCATTACCCTCTCTGTCGCCGGAGTCGCCCTAGCAATTCTGTTGGGGGCGTTTATGGCAAGAACCATCGACAAGCCGTTACGAATGGCTGTTACCTTTGCCAACACCGTGGCAGGCGGGGACTTCACCCAGAACCTTCCCGTCGTCCGGCAAGATGAAATAGGCGAGTTGATATCCAGCCTGAATCACATGGGCGTTACCTTGTCAGAAATGGTTGCCGCATCAATGAATTCTGCCAACCAACTTTCTGCGTCGGCGGAATCCCAAGCCGCCTCCATTGAGGAGACTTCCGCCTCCGTCTGCGAGATCAATACCCGAACCGGTGAGGTTTCTAGCCGTGCCAACAAAACCGACACCCTCATGCAGCACGCCATGAGCATGATTGCTAACGCCCAAAAATCGATGGACGCCTTACTTGACTCAATCCATATTATTGAGCAGGCAAGCAATGAAACATCAAAAATTGTCAAAACCATCGATGGCATCGCCTTCCAGACGACACTCCTGTCACTCAACGCCTCTGTCGAAGCCGCACGAGCCGGAGAAGCCGGAGCAGGCTTTGCCGTGGTGGCAGAAGAGGTGAGAAATCTTGCCCTGCGGACCACTGCCGCCTCTAAAGAGTCGGGAGAGCATATGGAAAAGGTTACCAAACAGATCAAGCAAAGCTCGAAGTTGGCGGAAGAGCTAAACGCCTCGTTTGCCAAAGCGGCCCAAGATTCGCGCCAAAGTGGGGTTCTTGCCTCCGAAATCTCCACAGTCCTCAATGAACAGGCGGAAAGTTCACGACAGATCACCACAACCCTTGAGAGCATGGCCAACTCAATCCAACACCACGCAGCAATTTGTAACGACATGGTTGAGCAATTAGGCAGGTTCCGTATCAACGATGAAGCAACATCAGAGGCTGACACGGAAGGCGATGACGAACAAAAGTTCATCGCTTAAATGAGTAACCATTCTCAAGCCGATGCCCTCACTGAACCATCACCCGAAAAGCGTATCAACAAAAGGAAAGTTCATGGGAGGATTTTCCTGAAATAGGGAAATGGCACAAAGCCATTGCAGTCCAATACTAACGGAAGGGAGGAAGTAACGAATGGAAAAGAGCAGGAAGGTCTTTAACAAAAATTTGGCAGTGGCAATCGGCTTGGGGGTTGGGGCAGCGGGGGTATTTGCCATCTCCAATCAGGCGCAGGCATTTCCGGCGTTCTCTCGTCATTACAAGGTGGAGTGCGCCACCTGCCACACCCATATGCCAGAACGTAATGCCTTTGGTGAGGCCTTTGAGCGCAACGGCTTCATCTGGCCAAGCGACAAGAAACCCGCCGCGGCAACATCAGGCAATGAGGCATTGATGCTGTCCGGCATCCCTGATGAAGTACCGATCTCGCTGTTCGCCAGAGTAACCTCGACCTACAAC